>JBBRGO010000134.1:0-8882 GCA_038224055.1 Actinomycetales bacterium | reverse complement strand
GCGATCGCGTCGGAGGCCCGAGCACTGATCTCCGCGCGGCCGTCGATGATCAGTGCCGCGTGGAACACCGAGTCCTTGAGGGCGACGATCCGCACCTCGGTGAGCTCGTGCCCGAGCACCGAGAGGATGTCGCGCATCAGGTCGTGCGTGAGCGGGCGGGGCGGCACGACCGCCTGCTGGGCGTAGGTGATCGCCGCGGCCTCCGCGGCCCCGATCCAGATCGGGAGGTAGCGGCCCCCGTCCCGCTCTCGCAGCAGGACGATGGGTTGGTTCGTCGGCATCTCCACCCGGACGCCCAGGACGTCGACCTCTCTCACTCCCCCACCGTACCCCGCTTGCGGCCGAGCCCTCCGGCCGCCCGACCCGGCAGCGGGGACGGTCCCGCGAGAACCGGACTCAGTGCCGCAGACCGGACCGCACGAGGGCGACGTGGAGGGCCAGGCAGGCGGAGAGGATGTCAGCGGCGCGCTCGTCCCGGGTGCCGCCGGCGCGGCGGGTGGCGAGGACCTGCTCGACGAGCCCGATCTCGCGGTCGGCGGCGGTGCGGAAGGGTCGGAGGTGGCGTGGCTCCAGGCCGTGCTCCGCGAGGGCGTGGGCCGCGCCGGCCACGGAGAGGGCCTCGGCGTCGAAGTGCCCGTTGGCGTCGGCCTGGAGCAGACCGTAGGTCTCGAGGGCGTGGAAGGTCTCCCGGTCGATCCCGGTCGCTTCCCGCAGCTCGGGACCCGTGACGGAGACGACGTTCCGCTGCGCGAGGGCGGCGCCGGTGGGGACGGAGGGGTCGGGACTGGGCGCCGCGACCCGCGGGAGGCCCCCATCCGGTCCGGGGTCGGCGAGGCCGCGGTCCATCGCGTCGAGCGCGTCGCGGATGACCTTGAGGGGCCAGAACCGGTCCCGCTGGGCAGCAAGGACGAAGCGGATGCGGTCGAGGTCCGCCGCAGCGTAGGTGCGGTAGCCGGAGGCGGTGCGCTCGGGCGTGACGAGGCCCTCCGCCTCGAGGAACCTCAGCTTCGACGCGGTGACGTCGGGGAAGTCCTCCCCGATGGCCGCGAGGACCTTGCCGATCGTCAGTCGGATCGGGGGCGCGGCTGCGCGGCCGTCCCCGCCGGTGGCAGGCGTCATCCGCAGCGGTCAGGCCGCGTAGTAGACGAGGCGGAACTTGCCGATCTGGACCTCGTCGCCGGTCTGCAAGGCGATCTCGTCGATGCGCTCCCGGTTGACGTAGGTCCCGTTGAGCGAGCCGGCGTCCTTGACGACGTAACCGCCGCCCGCCGCCGTGAACAGGGCATGCTTGCGCGAGACGGTGACGTCGTCGAGGAAGATGTCGGAGTCGGGGTGGCGCCCGGTCGAGACCTGGGCGTCGTCGAGCAGGAAACGGGCCCCGGTGTTCGGTCCGCGCAGGACGATGAGCAGGGCCGTCCCGGGGCGCAACGCCTCGATGGTCGCCTGGTCCTCGGTGTTGAGGCCCCGGGAGGCATTGACGTCCGGGTGCTCGACCTCCTGGGACTGCACACCCTGGAAACGCATGGTGCGGGGTTCGACGTTGCCGTCGTCGTGCTCGGGCTGGTCGCTCGACATGCAGTCCTCCTCGTCAGGTGCGTGGGTCTCTCGGCAAGATCCACTCTAGATCACGGGCGCCGGCCTGCTGGTGGGACGGCGAGCCCCCGGCTCAGGACAGCGACGCCCGGTAGGCCTCGACGTCCATGAGGCCGTCGAGCGCCCCGAGGTCCGGCAGGCGCATCTCGAACATCCAGCCCTCGCCGTACGGGTCGGAGTTGATCAGCTCCGGGGTCGCCTCGAGGGCGGGATTGGTCGCGGTCACCTCACCGTCGAGCGGGGCGTAGACGTCACTGACGGACTTCGTCGACTCCACCTCACCACAGGCGTCCCCGACGGTGACGCTGTCGCCGACGGCGGGGAGGGAGACGTAGACGACGTCTCCGAGCGCCTCCTGGGCGAACGCGGTGATCCCGATGCGAACCGTGTCGCCTGCCGTACGGACCCACTCGTGGTCGGTCGTGTAGCGCAGGTCGTCCGGGTAGTCGAGCGTGCTCATGTCTCTCCTGTCAGCGCGGGTGCCGGGCTCGGAGGCACGACGGCGGTGGTGGCCACCGAGGGGTGGGCAGTTGGAAGGATGCCATGCCCGGGCCGGTGGCGCAGCCGTACGCGCCCGGCACGGTCGGACCGACCGGCTCGCACCCCGGCGGCTCCGTCACGGGACGGGCTTGGCGTGCGTGGGCTCCACGAGAGTGTGGAGCGAGCGGATCTCCAGCTCGGGCACCTCGATGACGGTGGCGGTCGCGCCCTTCTGGCGGACGGTCTCGACGATCCCGCCGGGGATCGTCATCGCGGAGGAGAGCGTCCGCGAGTCCCCGATCGCCGATACGACGAAGGGTCGGCTCACCGGGATGCCGTCGATCAGGAGGGTGCCACCGCGGTCCGAGAGGTAGGAGGAGGCGACGACGCGGACCCCGCCGACGTCGATCGCCTCCGCGCCGGCGTCACGCAGCTCCTGGATGAGGTCGAGGACGACGGGGGCGGTCACCTGGGCATCGGGGTCGCTCACTGTCACCGTGATCCCCTGGCCCTTCGCCCCGAGCGTGCCCGCGAGGATGCCGAGGGTGTCGACGCGCTTCTGCGCCTGGTCGAGCGCCTCGGCGGTCGTACCCGTGCCGCTCTTGAGGCGGTCCCGGGTCGTCTCGAGCTCGCGGATCTGCTGGTCGAGGCGCGAGGAGCGCAGTGAGACGTCGTCGAGCACGCGGATGAGGTCCGGTTGGCTCAGCCCGCTCAGGCTCTTCTGGTTGGTCAGCTGCACCTGGGTGGCGATCGCGACACCCAGGGCGATCGCGAGGAGGGCGACGAGGAAGTTGGCCTTCGTCGTGCGGGGCCGGCCCATCCTCAGCAGGCGGCGCCAGGCGGCCCGACCCTCGACGTGCCCGCCCATCGCCTCGTGGTCGTGGAACGGGTCGCCGTCGGTGTCGGTGGTCCGGCGCGCGGCCGGGCTCTCGTGCGGAACCTTCTCCTCGCTCATCGGGTCATGCCTTGAACAGGTGCCGACGGATCGAGGCGACGTTCGAGAAGATCCGGACACCGAGGACGACGACGACACCGGTCGACAGCTGGGCGCCGACGCCGAGCTGGTCCCCGAGGAAGACGATGAAGGCGGCCACGAGCACGTTGGACAGGAAGGAGACGACGAAGACCTTGTCGTTGAAGATCCCGTCCAGCACCGCGCGGACTGCACCGAAGACCGCGTCGAGGGCGGCGATGACCGCGATCGGCAGGTAGGGCTGCAGCCAGACGGGCACGGAGGGGTCGAGGAGCAGGCCCACCACGAGTCCGACCAGCAGTCCGATGGCTGGGATCACGGGGCACTTCCTCTCAGGACGGTGTCGGGCCGTCTCGGGACGACGACGGGTCCAGCTCTCACCGCGGGGACCCGCCGGTGGGGCTCTCGCCGCCACCGGCGCCCGGTGCCGATGAGGTGACGGACCCGGCCGACCCTACGTCGGGCGGCAGCGCCTGCGCGACCGAGAGCCGGGGACCGGAGTCACCGGGCACGGAGATCGTGTCCTCGGCGGCGAGGGTCACCCGGATCGCGAAGTCCTTCTCGAGCTGGTCGAGGTAGACCCCGGCGAAGGACGGGCCGAAGAGCTTCTGCATCGAGTCCGGGTCGCCGATCGCGCTGATGACGTACGGACGCGACAGCGGCCGGAAGTCCACGATGATCGCCTGGCCCGCGAACCGGATGGCGGCGGTCGTGGTGAGCCGGTGACCGTTGATCGCGATCGCCTCGGCGCCGGAGCCCCAGAGCCCGTTGACGAGGATCTGGAGGTCCGCGGAGGACACCCGGCCCTCGTCGAAGCCGCTCGAGGGTCGGGCGCCGGCGTTGGCCTGGTCGTCGAGGGCTGCGGCGTCGTCGAGGGTGAGCCTGACACCCGGACCGGCGAGCGGCACCGCGCCGGCCGCCACCTCCAGCTGGCGGAGGGTGTCGGTGAGGCCGCCTCCACCGGCCTGCTGCAGCGCCAGGTCCTCGTAGCCCCGCACCTCCTTGGCGAGGGTGGCGATCTGGCCCTCCTGCAGCGTTCCCTGGGCCTGGAGGGACTCGATCCTCGACACGAGCTCGTCCTTGACCGTCCCCGCCACGGTCGGCTTCGCCCGGAGCGACTGCGCGCCCACGGCGAAGAGGAAGCCGGTGAGGACGGCGAGGACGATGACGATGACTGACCGCGTCGACGTCGCGGCAGGTAGGCCGACCCGGCTCCGCCGGTCGGCAGCCTCCTGGTAACCCCCGTCGAGTGGGCGCTCGAGCATCGAGGTGAGCAACGTCATCGACGCGTCGGGACGACGGCGGGCGGCGTCGCTGTCCCGTTCGTGCGGCGAGCTCGATCCGGGTCCGGTGGTCGTGGGGCTCACGGCGTCACCACCCCGCGCGCGCGGGCGAGCACGGCCCGGCCCTGGACGGCATACAGCACGGCAGCGAGCCAGTAGAGGCTGACACCCCACCAGGCGAAACCCCAGCCGATCGGCAGGGCGAGCGCGCCGATCCAGTCGTCACGGTGGCCGAGCAGCAGGAGGGGGAAGGCGGAGAGCAGGTTGAAGGTGGCGGCCTTGCCCACGAAGTGCACGGGCAGCCCGATCTGTCCGCGGCGCCGCAGGAACCAGAGCATCACCCCCATCGCGAGCTCCCGCGAGAGGATCGCGACGACGAGCCACAGCGGGATGAGGTCACGCCAGGCGAGACCGATCAGCGTGGTGAGGATGTAGAGCCGGTCGGCGACGGGGTCGAGCAGCTCCCCCAGCCGCGACTCCATGTGGAAGGCGCGGGCGATCTTGCCGTCGAGGTAGTCGGTGATGCCCGACAGGGCGAGGAGGACGAAGGCGAGCAGGTCCTGCCCGGTGAGGATGGCCCAAAGGAAGACGGGGACGCCGGCGAGGCGCAGCATCGAGAGCAGGTTGGGCGGGGTCAGCAGCGAACGGGCCGGCGACCGCCGTCCTTGCTCGCTCATCCCCTGGCCGCTCACGGGTGAGAGCCTAACCGTCGGTCCTCAGGGCGTCGCAACGCCGGACCGCACCCGCCCCAGATGCGCTCGGACGTGTTCGACGACCTCGCGGACGGTCAGCGCGGTGCCGACGAGGACGGCGCCCCAGCCCACCAGCCCCGAGGGGAGTGCGAACTCCCCCGCCGGCGCCCGGTCGCCGTCCGAGGTCATCCCGAAGTACCAGTAGGACAGCAGCAGGGCGACCCCCAGCCACGGTTGCGGTCCGCGACTCGTCAGCTGCAGCGCGGTGGCCGCCATCACCGCGGCGGTGACCCAGAGCCAGACCGTTCCGACCGGCTCGACCACGAAGAAGAGTCCGACACCGATGGCCACCGACAGCAGACTGAGGCGCGTGCGTCGGTCCGCGAGGACCCGCAGACCGGCCGCGCGGGTCCTCGCCGGCACGAGCAGGGCTGCCAGCAGGAGCATGGCGAAGACGGCGGGGTAGACCGTCACGCCGTAGGCCCACTCCGACACGTAGTCCCCCGCGTTCGCATCGGAGCCCCCCGATGCGTACGTCCCCAGCCCGAGGACGGCCTCGATGACGAGGCCCGCGGCCCACACGCGCAGGACCGTCCAGATGGGTGGTATCGGCCCCTCCGCGTCGGCCTCCCGCTCGACGCGCACGACGCCCACCGCCTCGAGCGGCTCGACCTGACGCGCCCGGCGGTGCGCCCAGACGCCCGTCGCAAGCGAGCCCGCCCACGTGAGGGCACCCACCGTGAGGCCAGCCCCGCTGGACAGTGAGGCGACGAGCTCGGGGTCGGCGGAGGGCTGACCGATCTGCGCCACGGCCACGGCCAGGGCCACGGCAACCGCGGTGGTGAGCCACAGCGCCGCCGCCAGGAGGGCCGCCGGGAGGTCGTCGGGCTGGAGCTGTCCCGACGCAGTGCTGCGCCGGACCACCTGCCGGGAGTGACGCCGGCGCAGGGCCCACAGGGGCACGACGAGCAGGATCCCGGCCAGCACCACCAGGGCTGCGAGCACGGAGGCGCCCATGGCGAGCGCCTCGTCACCGGTCGCGGCCGGTGGGGCGAGGCGCCGGGCCACCGGCTCGAGCTGCGCCCCTCGCGCGGCCCCCATGGCGAATCCCGCGGGCACGGCCGCGGCAGCCGCAGCGAACCAGGACCAGCGCGAGAGCCAGGCCACGGACGCGCCGGGACGAGACGACGGACGTGCTGTGACCATGTTGCCCCCACACCTCATCGACGGGTCCGGCGGCACCTGCGGCACCACGGCACCCGCGTCACTCGGTCACCGACTCTAGGCATGGGCTTCGCGTGGCGTGGTCGGTTTGGCCCCATCGGGTGTCGCTCGGGGTGGACTCCCCCGGTTGTCGAGGTCGATGGGGCCCACGGCCTCGGTCGAGAGACAGCGGAGCAGGTCGACCGCAGCCCCGTGGGGCCCGGTGCCGGCGGCGAGCGCGAGCGCGGCGAGCTCCTCGCGGGCCTGCTCGGGCGGGTGGCCACGCCCGATCAGCACCCCGATCGCCTGGTTCACCACCGAGGCCACCCTCAGGGGGGGGCCGGTGGGGACGAGGTCGATCGTGGACAGGTGCTGGTCGAGGGCGTACTCGCGTGGCGCGATGCCGGTCAGCCACGACAGGTCCGCGGCGAGGTCGACGAAGGCTCCGGGCTGCGCGGCATAGAGGATGAGGGCGGGTCGGGCGTCGACGGGGCCGGTGCCGTGGCGGAGGGGAACGAGGATGGAGGTGCGGACGTCCTCTGCGGCGGTCTCCTCCTGCAGGAGAGTGACGATGAACGGTGCATCGCCGCCAGTCGTCAGGCTGAGGCCCCGGTAGGAGGACACGGCAGACCGGGCGTCCGTGACGAGCCGGCGGAGCATCTCGGCGAGGTCCGTCCGGGGTCGGTCCAGCACCTGCGCGAGCAGGGCGAGGTCTGCCGAGAGTGTCGCTGTGATGTCCACGACGGATGTGCTCCGCTGCGCGCTCCCGGGCGCGGGATAGGGCTGCCAGGCTCCGCGCTCGGCAGGGCGCCGATGCGCAGCGGGGGGCCGGGAGACGGATCAGGGTCCGCCTCGTGCTGAACTCCCCTACAGCAACGTACTCCTGCCGCGTACTCCTGCCGCCGGGCGGCGCCGACGCCTCCGTCGTCGGCGCGGCCGACACCGGCTGGTTCAGGACCCGCTGTGTCGGGCTCGAGCCCTGCGAACGGCCTCGTCGACGAGTCGTTCCGCCACGACGACGAGCTTGGTGTGCTCGGCCTGGCTGAGCTCACGCAGACGAGCGAAGGCCTCCTCGGCGGTTCCTCCGTTGCGCCCACGCAGCAACCCGATGGCCTGGTCGACGATGGGCCGCGACGACAGTGCAGTCTGGAGCTGGAGGGTGAGCTCCTGGGCGCGCGCGAGCACCTGGGCGTTGTGCACCGCGACGGCGGCGGGGGCCGCGAACTGCTCACCCAGGTGGGCGCAGTGGTCGTCGAAGACGTCCTTGGCACGCGCGTAGACGTTGATGGCGCCGACGACCTGACCCGGGAGCAGCAGAGGCAGGGACAGCACGCTGTGCACGCCGAGGCGACCGACGCGGGGTCCGAAGCGCGGCCACATCTGCTCCCCGCCCAGTGACCCGGACCGCACCGTGCGGCCCTCGAGGGCCGCGGTGATGCACGGACCCTCGCCGAGGTCGACGTACTGCATCTGGTCGATCTCGGCGACGAACGAGTGACTCGCGGCGAGAGCCTCGACGCGGTGGGTGGGCTGGTCGACGCGAAGGAGCGTGACACCCGCCCCGTCCGCCCCGGGGATGGCGTTGGCGGCGAAGACCGCGACGGACTCGAGCACGTCGTCGAGGCTCCGGCTGCCGGTGACCAGGCCCGCGAGATCGGCCAGACTGGCCTGGAGGTCGGCCTCGTCGGCGCGGGTCTCGTCCGCGGTGCGGCCCGACCGCGCCTCCGCTGCGTGTGGCGTCAAGTCCGTCATCGTCCGTCCCCACGTTCGTCGTCGCGCCGGATCTGCCGGGAGGCAGGGACGCCGCGCCCTCGCCATCGGAGAGAACCCGGCCTTCCTGAACTATAGCCACGCGCGCTGCGTCCCTCCGTCGAGTGGCCTGACGCCGTCGGTGACCTCACGGGTCAAACCGCAGATCACGTGGCAGCGCCGGGTGTACCGTCGAATCACTGAGACCATCAGGCAGTTCGGGAGGGTCCGGCCGTCCGCCGCCGTACCCCAGGAGCACTCGCTCCGAGCCCTCGCACCGGGCACGTCCGTCAGGTGAGGTTCTCCATGACCGGGTCTCTCCACGCGGGACCGTCTGCCACCCACTCCTTCCCGACCCGCACACCCGGGGTGCCTTCCTCGAGCCGGAGCGCTGGACTCGGTGCATCCCGAGCCCGGGGGAGCCGGGCTCCCCCGGCCACCCCGTCTGAGTTACGGGGACGACCCCACCGAGCCACGCCGAACGCAGGAGCTCCGATGACGAACCTCTCCGCCATGACCTACACCGCCATCGCCACCCCGCAGCCGAGGCCGACGGGCCTCGAGCAAGACCGGTCCGCCGGCTCCGAGCTGCTGCACCGGATGGACGCGTACTGGCGTGCCGCGAACTACCTCTCGGTGGGTCAGATCTACCTCTACGGCAACCCGCTGCTGCGCCGGCCCCTCGCGCTGGAGGACGTCAAGCCACGGGTGGTCGGGCACTGGGGGACGACCCCGGGCCAGAACTTCATCTACGTCCACCTCAACCGCGTGATCACCGGCTACGACCTCGACATGATCTACGTCGCCGGACCCGGGCACGGCGGACCGGCGCTCGTGGCGAACACCTACCTGGAGGGCAGCTACTCGGAGATCTATCCCGACGTCAGCCAGGACGAGCTCGGGATGGCG
>JBBRGO010000133.1:0-8889 GCA_038224055.1 Actinomycetales bacterium | reverse complement strand
GGCTCGAAGGTCCGCCCCGCAGCCGTCGAGTCCGGCTTCTGGCGCCCCCTCGAGGGCGGTGAGGTCGAGCTGCTCCTCGCGCACCCGACCGGCATCCTCGAGCTCTACTACGGGACGATGGAGCCGGCCCGGATCCACCTGAAGACCGACGGCGTGCTGCGCTCGCCCGGCGCCAAGGAGTACAACGCGGCGACCCGGATGTACGGCCTCGTGGACTCCCAGCTGATGTGGGTGATGGACATGGCGGCCGTCGGCCAGGAGCTGCAGAGCCACCTGTCGGGCACTCTCAAGCGGGTGGAATGACGCCGTGGTCGATCCCGTTGACCCAGGTATGACCGACGTCGCCGTGCCCACCCGTAGCCCCCTGCTCGACCGTCCTGGCGCCGTCGCCGGCGAGGGGCTCGAAGCCGGGGTGGCGCTGCACTACGGCGACCCGATGCGTGAGCAGCGCGTCCTCGACGAGGGCCTCGGGGTGGTGGACCTCTCGCACCGTGAGGTGCTGACGGTGAGCGGCGCCGACCGGCTCAGCTGGCTGCACTCGCTGACGACGCAGCACCTGCTCGGGCTCGGCGCGCGTGAGTCCCGCGAGGCGCTCATCCTCACGCCGAAGGGCCACGTCGAGCACGCGCTGCACATCGTCGACGACGGCGAGACGACGTGGATCACGACTGAGCCCGGAGCGGGGACGGCGTTGCGCGAGTGGCTCGAGCGGATGCGCTTCATGCTCCGCGTCGAGATCGCGGACGTGACGGCCGACTGGGCCGTGCTCGGAGAGCCGCACGCGTCGGAGTCGGCCGAGGGCGAGCCCCTCGCCTGGCGCGACCCGTGGCCCGACCTCGTCGGGGACACTGCGGCATACGGACCGGTCGAAGGCCATCCGGGTGCCGAGCGGACGTGGCGAGAGGTCATCGTCCCCCGCGCCGATCTCGTTGCGGCCGTGGGGGACCGGCCGGTCGCCGGACTGTGGGCCGCGGAGACGCTGCGGGTCGCCGCCTGGCGGCCGCGTCTCGGCCTCGAGACGGACCACCGCACGATCGTGCAGGAGGTCGACTGGATGCGGACCGCCGTCCACCTCCAGAAGGGTTGCTACCGCGGTCAGGAGACGGTGGCCCGCGTGCACAACCTCGGTCGCCCGCCGCGTCGCCTCGTCTTCCTCCACCTCGACGGTTCGGGCCACACGCTGCCCGCCCGGGGCGCCGAGGTGCGCGCCGGTGACCGCGTCATCGGGCACCTCACGTCGGTGGGGCGCCACCACGTCGACGGCCCGATCGCCCTGGCCCTGATCAAGCGCAACACCGACCCGACCCTCGAGCTGCTCGTCGACGACGCCAGCGCCGCCCAGACGACCATCGTCGCCCCCTGACGGTCGGCCCCGGGCCGCGCTCGCGCGGACGACGGCGTATGCCGCTGGGCGCGCTGCCGCACCCGTCGTCCGGCCAGCGCGCGGCGCTGGGATGATGGCGCCATGAGCACCGGACGCAGCGCTGCGAAGACCCTGATCACCGTCGCCCCCACGGGGGCGGAGACGGCCAAGGCGGACTGCCCCGCACTGCCGACGACGCCCGAGGAGCTCGTCGAGACGGCCGTCGCGTGCGAGGCCGCGGGGGCCGCGCTCATCCACATCCACGTCCGCGACGGCGCGCACGAGCCCACGCTCGACCCGGTCCTGCTCCGGGAGGCCGTCGCCGGCGTTCGCGAGGCGACCGACCTCGTCGTGCAGCTGTCGACGGGGGGCAGCATCACCGACCCGCTCGAGCAGCGGCTCACCGTGCTCGACGCCGAGCCGGACTCCTGCTCCCTCACGTGTGGCACGACGAACTTCGGCGACGGCGTCTTCCTCAACCCCTGGGGCTTCATGGCCGACCTCTACCGCCAGGCGCAGGAGCGGCAGGTCGTGCCGGAGTTCGAGCTCTTCGAGCTCGGGCACGTCCACGCCCTGCGCCGCCTCATCGACGAGTTCGGGCTGCCCTTCGGCGGGCGGGTCCATGTCGACTTCGTGACCGGGGTCCCCGGCGGCATGCCCGGCACCCCGGCGGCCCTGCTCGCCGGGGTGGCGATGCTCCCGGCGGAGGTGACGAGCTGGTCGGCCACGGGAATCGGTCGGGCGCACCTGCCGATCGCCGCGACCGCCCTGGCCGCCGGGGGCCACCTGCGGGTCGGCATGGAGGACAACCTCGTCTACGCGAAGGGTCGACCCGTCACGCACAACAGCGAGCTCGTCGCCCGGGCCGCCGAGCTGTCGACGCTGCTCCAGCGTCCTCCGATGACGACGAGCGAGGCGCGCGACCTGCTCGGTGTCAAGGACCGGCGCGCGCGCTGAGCGCCGGCGGCCGGGGCCTGCCGGTCGGGTGTGGGAGAGGTCACGCTGCCTACAGTTTGCATTATGCTTGCTCTGGTTAGCATAATGGAGGGGTGAGCAAGCTACCGTTACCCGACCTCGGGGCCTACCTGCGCGAACAGCGCGAGAGCGCCCAGTTGTCGTTGCGGCAGCTCGCCGAGGTGGCCGGGGTGTCCAACCCCTACCTCTCGCAGATCGAGCGCGGGCTCAAGCGCCCGAGCGCCGAGATCCTCCAGCAGATCGCCAAGGGTCTGAAGGTCTCGGCCGAGTCGCTCTACGTCCGCGCCGGCATCCTCGACGAGCGGGCTCCCGACGACGGGACCGGCCCCATGCGGACCGACGTCCTCTCCGCGATCGCCGCCGACCCGGTCCTCACCGACCGGCAGCGTGCGGTGCTCGTCGACATCTACGCGTCGTTCGCCGGTGCCGCCGCCGACGCGTCCACCGACACACCGATTCCCCCAGACCAGCACGTCACCGAGAAGGAGAACTGAGATGGCTCTCAGCAGCAAGATCAGCAAGGCCGTGAAGGACGCTCAGAAGCAGGCCGAGGCCACCGTGGCCGAGGTCCGCGACACGATCGAGGGGCGCCTGCCCGAGGTCGACGTCGACCCGACCCCGTTCTACGCGGTCGTCGGCGCGGCCAACATCGCCGTCGACACCGTCCGCACCGCCAGCGAGCAGCTCGACCTGGCCCGCGCCGAGGTCAAGCACGTCGACCTGCGCAAGGGTGCCAAGAAGGAGGCCCGCGGCCTGCAGAAGGACCTCGAGAAGCGCCTCGCCGAGCTCCAGACGCGCACCGCCGACCTCCAGCGCCTCGCCACGACGTATGCCGACCGCTTCGTCGCGCAGGCCCAGGAGCTCCCCGCCCAGGTCCTCAACCAGGGCTTCGTCCTCGCGAGCAACGCGAAGGACCAGTACGACGCCGCCGCCGCCCGCGGCGAGAAGGTCGTCACCGACCTCCGCGTCCAGGGCGAGCGCACCGCCGCCGACCTCGCCGACACGTCCGCCACCGCCGCCACCGTCGGCAAGAAGGTCGCGAAGACGGCCGCCTCGGAGGGTGAGAAGGTCGTCCGCACCGCCCGCAAGGCCGTCAGCGACGACGTGAGCACTGTCGCGGACCAGATCGACGACTCCGTGCAGGCGCTCGACGACGCGGCAACCCCGCCGCCGAACCGCCAGACGGCGGCCGAGAAGGCGACGGTCCGTCGCCAGGCCGCCGAGAAGGCTGCTGCGACCCGCAAGGCGAACGCCGTCGAGGCGACGACCACGCGCAAGATCGCGGCCCGCAACGCCGCCGCGGAGCAGACCGCCGAGGCCGGCACCGCGTCCGACACCGTCGAGAACAAGGTGGAGGCCACGACGGCCGCCGCCAAGAAGACGGCGAGGAAGACGGCCACGAAGGCCACGGCCACCGCCAAGAAGACCACGCCGCGCACGGCCACGCGGCGCACGACCACCCCGCGCAAGACCACGGCCAAGAAGGCTCCCGCCAAGAAGGCCTGACCCGCAGCACCCCGGCGGTTCGACGCCGGAGATCGACGTCCGGACCGCCACCCCCACCCGGGGTGGCGGTCCGCGCGCGTCGCACGGGTGGCCCTGCGGCATACTGCGGGGCGTGCCTGACAACCCCGTGACCCCACCCGCCACGGCGCCCGACGCCGTCTCCGTCGCCCTCAACGCGGCCCCGATCGTCGCGCACGTCGTGCGCGACGGCTTCGTCGAGTCCGTCCACCACGGCACCGCCGTCGTGACCGGTCCGGACGGGTCGGTCCTCCTCGAGATCGGTGAGGCGAGCGGGCCGGTGTTCCCCCGCTCGTCGAGCAAGCCGATCCAGGCGGTCGCGATGGTCCGCCACGGCCTCGACACCAACGGCGCGCACCTCGCGCTCGGCTGCGCCAGCCACTCCGGTGAGGACTTCCACCTCGACGCCGCCCGCGACATCCTCGCCGGTGCGGGCCTCACCGAGACCGACCTGCAGAACACCCCCGACTACCCCTACGGCGAAGCGGCCAGGACCGCCTGGATCGCGAGCGGAAAGCCGAAGCAGTCGATTGCGCAGAACTGCTCGGGCAAGCACGCCTCGATGCTCGCGACGTGCGTGGTGAACGGGTGGGACCTCGAGACCTACCGTGAGCCGGGGCACCCCCTCCAGATGGCGATCGCCGAGACCGTCCGGGACCTGACCGGGTTCGAGCCGGTCGCGGTCGCCGTCGACGGGTGCGGGGCGCCGATCCACGCCGTGCCGCTGGTGGGGCTGGCCCGCGCCTTCGGCCGGCTCGCCGCCGCGACCGAGGGCCCGGAGGCGAAGGTCGCCGGCGCCATCCGGGAGTTCCCCGAGTTCCTCGGCGGTACCGGCCGCGACGTCACCGCGATCATCCGCGGCACCGAGGGCCTCGTCGCCAAGGACGGGGCGGAGGCGGTGTATGCCGTGGGGCTGGCTGACGGACGCGGCATCGCCGTCAAGGTGGTCGACGGTGGGTCCCGCGCCAGCACCGTGCTCCTCGCAGCCGTCCTGCGCCGCATCGGCGTGACGGACGAGGCCACCCTCGCCGCCCTGGAGGACGAGCCCGTCCTCGGTCACGGGGAGCCGGTCGGCTCGGTCGTCGCCGTCGGGGTCTGAGCGCGCCGTGCGAGCGGTCCTCCAACGGGTCACGCAGGCCCGGGTCGAGGTCGACGGTGAGGTCGTCGGGGAGATCACCCGGCCCGGGCTGCTCGCCCTCGTCGGCGTCACCCACGCCGACGGCGAGGACGAGGTCGCCCGGATGGCCCGAAAGATCGCCGAGCTGCGGATCCTGCGCGACGAGCAGAGCCTGCTCGCCGCCGGTGCGCCCGTGCTCGTCGTCAGCCAGTTCACCCTGCACGCCGACACGCGCAAGGGGCGGCGACCGTCGTGGAGCGCCGCGGCGCCGAGTGTGGTCGCCGAGCCGCTCATCGACCGTCTCGTCGAGGCCCTGCGGGCTCGGGGACTCGAGGTCGCGACCGGCCGGTTCGGGGCGATGATGGCGGTCTCGTTGACCAACGACGGGCCCTTCACGCTCGTCGTCGACGCGTGACCCCTGGGTCCCTCATCCCGGGGTCCACGGCGCCCGTCCGGTTAGGATGGTGGTCATGACTTTGTACTCCGGCTTCCAGAGCGCCGTCCTCCTCGGGCTCGGCGTCGTCGCGCTCGGTTGCGAGGTGTTCTCACTCGTCGACGCGATGCGCAACCCCGAGGGCGCGTTCGCCGCCGCCGGGAAGCGGACCCGCACCTTCTGGCTGCTCGTCACCGGGGTCGCCGCCCTGATCGGCTTCGTCACCCTCTTCAACCCACTCAACCTCTTCGGCCTGGTCGCGTTCGTCGGCGCCGCGGTCTACCTCGCCGACGTCCGCCCGGCGTTGCGCCAGGTGCGCGGCCTCGGTGGCCGCGGGGGACGGTCCAGCAGCGGCTGGTGACGGCGCTGCGCACCGGCGCTTGCCGGTGCGTACGGCACACTGGGCAGTCGCACCGCTCGGCGTGCACACCGCGGAGCACTCGCACACCGACAGGAGAACCATGTCCGACCAGCAGACCGTAGGCGTCACCGATCCGGAGCTCGACGCGCATGACCACGGCCCGGCCCCTGCCCACCGGACGGACGAGTACGTCGTCGGTGACCGCAACCCCACCCACGACATCTTCGTCGCCGAGCGCCCGTGGGGCGAGTTCCAGCAGTTCGTCTCCAACGAGCAGGTGACCGTCAAGATCATCACCGTGCAGCCCGGGCACCGCCTCTCGCTCCAGCGCCACGACCACCGCGGCGAGATGTGGCTGGTCCTCGACGTCCCGATCGACATCACCGTCGGGGAGCGGCAGTGGACCGCCGCGGTCGGCGAGACGGTGTGGGTGCCGCGCAACGCGACCCACCGGATGGGCAACTCGGGTGAGGCCGCGGGCCGTCTGCTCGAGGTCGCCTTCGGCCACTTCGACGAAGACGACATCGAGCGGCTCGAGGACGACTACACCCGCTGACCGCCGACGGCGCTGACCGCGTCACCCGTCGACCGGTCACCCCGGGGCGACGGCGTCCCACGCCACGGTGATCTCGCCCAGCCGCCACCGGGACGGACCGTCGAGCAGGGGCCAGCGCTCGCTGACCGCCGCCGCGGCCGCGAGGAAGTGCTGCCGTGCTCCCCAGGAGGCCTGCGGAGCACTCCGGGCCCAGGCGTCGTCGAGGTCGCGGAGGTAGGCGTGCACCCGCTCACCCGGGACGTTGCGGTGGATCAACGCCTTCGGCAGCCGTTCGGCGACGTCGGACGGACGCACGAGACCGCGCAGCCGCAGCGAGATGGTGAGGCTCACCGGCCCCCGGTGCTCCACGGCGACCCACGTGGCGCGTCGGCCGACCTCGTCACACGTCCCGTCGACGAGCAGGCCGTCGGGTGCGAGCCGGCCGCGGACGCGGTCCCATGCGCCCTCGACCTCGTCCTCGGCATACTGCCGCAGCACGTTGAAGGCCCGCACGACGGTGGGCCGCTCGCCCCGGTCGAGGGGGACCTCGAACCCGCCGAGCCGGAAGGTGAGGCCGTCCCGCTCGAGGGGCCACCCCGCGGCGACCCGGGCGGGGTCGATCTCGATGCCGACGACGCGCGTGTCGGGGCGGACCCGCACGAGCCGTTCGTGCAGCTCGACCGCGGTGATCGGGGAGGCGCCGTAGCCGAGGTCGACGACGACGGGGGACCCCGGGCTCCGGCGCAGCCGCCAGGCCTGCGGGCCGGCGAGCCACCGGTCACAGCGCCGGAGACGGTTCGGGTTCGTCGTGCCGCGCGTGATGCTGCCGACGGGGCGGGGACTGGCCACCCGGCGAGCCTACGGGCAGCCGGATGGAATACATCGAATCGCCGTCGTGGTTGACCCCCGAGTGGAGCAGGCCGAGCGGACGACGAGCAACCCGAGGCGCGTGGCGATGATCAGCGTCCACACCTCGCCGCTCGAGCAGCCCGGCACCGGTGACGCCGGAGGCCTCAACGTCTACGTCGCCGAGACGGCCAAGGAGCTCGCCGCGCGGGGTGTCGAGGTCGACATCTTCACCCGACGCACGACCGGGGACACGCCCGTCGAGGTCGAGCTCGTCCCCGGGGTCACCGTCCGGCACGTGACGGCCGGCCCCTACGAGGGCCTGTCCAAGGAGGACCTCCCCGGCCAGCTCTGCGCCTTCTCGGCCGGGACGATGCAGGCGGGCCTGTCCGTGCCCGAGGACCACTACGACCTCGTCCACTCCCACTACTGGCTCTCCGGGCAGGTCGGCTGGCTCGCCGCCGACCGGTGGCGCGTCGCCCTCGTCCACACGATGCACACGATGGCGCGGGTCAAGAACCGGCACCTCGCCGCGGACGACACCCCGGAGCCGATCGGCCGCGAGATCGGCGAGGTCCAGGTCGTCGAGGCCGCCGACCGGCTCATCGCCAACACCCGGGACGAGGCGCGCGAGCTCGTCGATCTGTATGCCGCCGACCCGGCCGCCGTATCCGTCGTCCCCCCGGGGGTCGACCTCACGACCTTCGCCCCCGGCGACCGGCACGAGGCCCGCCAGGCGCTCGGGCTGCCCCTCGACGGGGACGTGCTCCTCTTCGTCGGCCGGATCCAGCCGCTCAAGGCGCCGGACCTGCTGCTTCGGGTCGCCGCGGAGCTCGTCCGGCGCGACCCGTCCCGGCGCGGGCACCTCACCGTCGCGGTCGTGGGCGGGCCCAGCGGCAACGGTCTGGCCCACCCTCACGACCTCGAGGACCTGGCCCTCTCGCTCGGGGTCGCCGACGTCGTCCGCTTCGTGCGGCCGGCGCCGAGACCGGTCCTCGCCCAGTGGTACCGAGCCGCCAACCTCGTCCTCGTCCCGAGCCACAGCGAGTCTTTCGGGCTCGTCGCCATCGAGGCGCTCGCCTGCGGCACCCCGGTCGTGGCCGCCCGGGTCGGCGGGCTGCCCACGGCCGTGGGCGACGCCGGGGTCCTCGTTGACGGGCACGACACCGGGGACTGGGCCGACGCCGTGGGGTCGCTCCTCGCCGACCGGCCACGGATCACGACCCTCGGCGACCGTGCCGTGCGGCACGCGGCCCAGTTCGGCTGGGCCGCGACGACCGACCGGCTGCTCGAGGTCTATCGCCGGGCCGTCGCCGACCGGACCGCCTCGCCGACCGGCGCCGGCCGAAGGCTGCTCGGCGTGCCGACCGCGCTCGTCCCGTGAGGGTCCGCCCCGTTACCGTCAGCCCGTGACCGTCAGCCCCCGAGCATCGGAGACCCCGTGAACGACACCGGAGCACCGCCCGAGGCCGAGCCGGTGAGGGATCCGGTCGCGGACCCGGTGGCGGCCGCGCGCGCTCGGCTCACGGCATACCTCGACTCCGTGGAGCTGGGTTGGGAGCTCGGTGGGCGGGCGGGGGAGTACCTCGTCACGCTCCCGGGGGAGCAGAAGCTCAAGACCGTCGTCTCGCTGCTCGTCCGTCCCCGCACGACGAGCCTCAGCAGCTTCGTCATCCGCAACCCCGACGAGAACCACGAGGCCTTCTACCGCACGCTGCTGCGCAAGAACCTGCGG
>JBBRGO010000132.1:0-8927 GCA_038224055.1 Actinomycetales bacterium | reverse complement strand
CCCGCCTGTCGCGCTACTCCTACCTCGTCTCGCTCCTCCCGCAGCGGATCGTCACCGACCTCGACCTCGACCTGCGCCTCATCCGCCGCCGCTACTCCTCGTACACGCCGGTGCCGGGCGACCCCCACCGCGGGCTCCTCGGCGACCACGGCGACGAGGAGGGCACCCGTGCGGCCTTCCGGTCCCTCACCGGCGGAGGCGACGCCTATGCCGGCTGGACCGACCTCTACGCGCGGATGGGAAGACTGGCCGAGCGCGTCTTCCCCACCGTCCTCGAGCCGCTCCGCTCCCGCGAGGTCGTCCGCGAGCTCACCGGGGACGACGCCCTCTTCGACGCCCTGACGACCCGGCCCATCGGCGAGCTCATCGAGCGGACCACGCACGACGACACCCTCCGCGGGATCATCGCCACCGACGCGCTGATTGGCACGTTCGGCTCGCTCCGCGACGAGGACCCGCGGCTGCTGCCCAACATCTGCTTCCTCTACCACCTCATCGGCGGCGGCACCGGCGACTGGGACGTGCCGGTCGGCGGGATGGGCGCCCTCACCCGGTCACTCGCCGCAGCCGCAGGAGCCGCAGGAGCGACCATCACGACCGGCGCCGAGGTGACGTCCGTGGACCCGTCGACCGGAGAGGTCGGCTGGGCGGGTGGGCGCGCCACCGGCTCGCGCATCGTCGCGGGCTGCGCCCCGTCGGTCCTGGGTGGCCTCCTCGAGGCCGCGGGCGCCCCGGCGATCCCCACCGAGGAGCACGTCGAGGGCGCGCAGCTCAAGGTCAACATGCTGCTCACCCGGCTTCCCCGACTCCGTGACGACACGGTCGACCCGCGGGCGGCCTTCGCCGGGACCTTCCACGTCAACGAGGGCTACGCCCAGCTCGAGGCCGCGTATGCCGCTGCCTCCACCGGGCGCCTGCCCGACGTGCCGCCGTGCGAGATCTACTGCCACACGCTCAGCGACCGCTCGATCCTCGGACCGGAGCTCGCCGCGTCGGACGCCCAGACCCTCACCCTCTTCGGCCTGCACATGCCGACCCGGCTCTTCCGCGAGGACAACGCCGGGACTCGCGACCTGGCCCTCGCGGCCACGCTGCGGTCGATCGACTCGGTGCTCGCCGAGCCGATCGCCGGACTGCTCGCGACCGATGCGTTCGGACGACCGTGCATCGAGGCGCGCACCCCCCTCGACCTCGAGGCCTCCGTGGGGCTGCCCGGCGGCAACATCTTCCACCGCTCGCTCCAGTGGCCCTGGGCCGAGACCGAGTCCGAGGTCGGGACGTGGGGTGTCGAGACCCCGTTTGCGAACGTGTTCCTGGCGGGGGCCGGCGCCCGTCGCGGCGGCGGGGTGAGCGGCATACCGGGCCACAACGCCGCGCGCGCGATCCTCCACGGGTCAGTCGACTGACCCGTGGGGCCAGACACCGGACGCGCCGCGGCGATGGCTCGCGACGAGGTGAGTGTCGACGATGCCCACGGCCTCCATCAGCGCATACGTCGTCGTCGGACCGACGAAGCCGAAACCCTTGGCGCGCAGAGCCTTCGACAAGGCCTTGGACTCATCCGAGACGGTCGGCACCTCCGCCTGGGCGGTGGGCTGTGGGGTCACCGCAGGGCGGAAGCCCCACACGAGGTCGACGAGACCGCCGTCCTCCCGCAGCGCGACGGTGGCGCGGGCGTTGGCGACGGTCGCTCGGATCTTCATCCGGTTGCGGACGATGCCGGCGTCGCCCATCAGCCGCTCGACGTCCACGTCACCGAACTGCGCCACCGCATCGGGGTCGAAGTCGGCGAAGGCCGCCCGGAAGGCCGGGCGCTTGCGCAAGATCGTGGCCCACGACAGCCCGGCCTGGAAGCCCTCGAGGCAGATCCGCTCGTAGAGGCCCTGCTCGTCGCGGACCGGCATCCCCCACTCGGTGTCGTAGTAGTCCATGAGCAGCGGGTCGACCGAGGCCCACACCGGTCGCGCGAGGCCGTCAGCACCAACGATCGTCATGACCCCGAGCCTAGGATGACCCGATGACCGAGACCCCGTCACGCCGGCGGCCGGAGCCGCCCACCGGTCCCGCCGACTCCACGATCGGTGCGCGCGACCTCACCCGCTGGCAGTCCGGCTTCGGGCGCTGGCTGACCGGCCTCGCCACCCGGGTCGGCCACGGCCTCGCGCCCGTCGCCCGGTGGTCGGCCGCGAACGTCGCCTTCGTCGCGTTCGTCGTCGTCGCGCTGGCCCTCATGGCGGGGCTCGTCCTCGGGGCGCACGAGGTCTACGAGTCCGTCGTCGACGAGAACGGCATCTCGGGCCTGGACCAGCCGGTCCTCGACCGGGTCGTCGCCCTGCGAACCCCCGGCCTCGACCAGGCGGTCACCGTGTTCACGACCATCGGCGGACCGGTGGGGATGCCGGTCCTCGCCGTCCTCGCCGTCATCGTCCTCGCCGTCACGGCGCGGCGGTGGACTGCCGTCATCCTCATGCTCGTGGCGGCGGCCGGCTCGCTGCTGATGACCGTCGCCGGCAAGGACCTCGTCGGACGGGCGCGGCCCCCGGCCGCCCTGGCCGTCCCGCCGCTCGAGTCGTCACCGTCGTTCCCGAGCGGGCACACGCTCAACGCGACGGTCCTGACGACGGTCGTGGTCTACCTCGTCCTGCTGCGGACGACGGCAGCGTGGCAGCGGGTCGTGGCCGTCGTCCTCGGTGCCCTGTTCATCGCGGGCATGGGCCTCAGCCGGGTCTACCTCGGCCACCACTGGCTGACCGACGTCATCGCGGGCTGGGCCATCGGGCTGGCCTGGGCCCTTGCGGTCGTCACCGCGCACCGCCTTCACCTGACCCTGAGTCCACACCACCCCGAGGGACGTTCCGGGAGCCTCGGTGCGGGCGCAGGCAGCGCCGAGACGTCGTCACCTACAGCCGGGTGAGCCGACCGCCCTGGTAGGAGTAGCGGATCGCGGTGGCCGTCGCCGAGGGGAGGTGCGCAGGGTCGCTGGCCGACGGGTGCTGTCGCTCCGTCGAGGTCGCCGGGTCGGCGTGGCTGAGGCCGGTGCCGATGCCGGCGGCCTGGGCCTGGCCGGCGCCGAGGCCGGCACTCCCGACGAAGGCGACCATGACGGCCGCGCCAGCCGCGCCGAGACCGCGGAGCAGGGACGAACGGGCGGGCGGCCGGGCAGACGAACCGGTGGACGAGGGGCGCGGTGTCGTGTTCATGACTCGAGCCTCGACCCGGCCTCTGTGGCGGGTCTGTGACCCCACCCTGAGGAGGCGATGGGCTCGCGCCTGCGGGCGGCCCACCACGACGGTGGACCGCCCGGGGGTGCGGGCTGCTCAGGTGTGGTGGTGGGGAGCGTGCCTGCGGGCCGGGGCCCAGGGCCGCGGCTCGTGCTCCACCCGGTGCACGACCTGGCCGGCTGGTCGCCGGGTGACCGGGTCGAGGCGGTCGGCCCACCGCCGGAGCAGGTCCGCTGCCCGGGGGAGGCGGGCCGGACGCTCGGGCCGGACGCGGCGCCCGCGGCGACCGGCGGCGTGGCCGGCGTGGCCGACGTGGCCGACGTGGCCGACGGTGCGCTCGCGGATCAGGTCGCGGGCCAGGGCCTCGTGCGGGGCGAGGGAGAGACGTGCGTCGAGGTGCGGGTGTGCGCTCATGCGAGGCTCCCCTGGGCGCGCTTGACGTGGATGTCGCCGCTGCCGGACTGGACCGAGAGGCTCGTCGTGGCCTCGGCGTCACCCGGGTCGTCGGTGTCGTCGAGCTCCACCCGGACGTCCCCGGTCACGGTGTTGAGGTCGAGGTAGGCGGCGACGCCGCCCGCCACCGCGATGGCGACGTCACCCGTGCCGGTCTTGGCGCGGACCTCGCCGCCGCTGACGGCGGAGAGCGCGCAGTCCCCCGTGCCCGTCAAGAGGTCGACGTCGCCACCGGAGGCCAGCACCCGGATGTCGCCCGAGCCGGTCTTCACCTTGAGCCGCCGCTCGGACCGACGAACCGTGAGGTCGCCGCTGCCCGACACGAGGTCGGCACTGCCGGCCACGGTGCCGACGGCCACGTCGCCCGAGCCGGTCCGCACGGTCAGGTCGCCACCGGCCGCGGTGACCGAGACGTCTCCGGAGCCGGACTTGAGATCGGCGGTCGACACCTCGTGGAAGGTGAGGTCTCCCGACCCTGTGGCGGCCCGCACGACCGCGAGGTGGCAGGTGGCCGAGACGTCGCCCGAGCCGGTCTTGACGTCGGCGTCACTGCCCGCCGGCAGACGCACCTCGACGTCGACCGAGGCCCGGGACGCGAGCCCGAGACCGAGGAAGCCGTCGTGGGACTTCGGGCCGATGACGAGGACCTCGCTGCCGCGCGCCTCGACGGTGAACCGCTCGGCGAGCTCCTCTCCGCCGCGACCACGCGGGACGAGCCGCACGCTCGTCAGCGGTCCGTCGGACGGCTCCACCGTGACGTCGCCCTGGTGCAGCTCCACCTTGAGGCGGATCGGTCCGGGCGTCTCGAAGCGCTTTTCCATGCTCTGTTCCTCCGTTGTCGCGATGGTGTGCTGGCTGGTGGGGCCGGTCATCGGACCCACCCCTGGACGCGCTTGTTGGATGACCGGTTGCGGCCGGGGGCGCCGGGCCCGACGGGTCCGGCGAGGCCCGGGGTCAGGGCCGCGCGGACCGCCCCGACGATCCACGTGTTGAGGGACTGCCCGCGCGTGCCCGCCTGCTCCTCGGCCCGCGCCTTGAGGAGCTCCGGCAGCCGGAGGGTGATCCGGGCCGTCTCGTCGCCCTCGTCACCGGGCCCGACGCGCGCGGCGGCTCCATCGGTGGGGAGCGCCGGCGCGTCCCTCGCGGACGAGGCCAGGGCGGAGGGGCCGTCGCCGGTCACGACGAAGACCGGTTCGCGGCCCTGGAGCCTGACCTCGACCGACGTGCCCTCAAGCTCACTGGTGATCTCCGCCGCCGCGTGGGACAGGGCCTCCATGAGGGCGAGCCGCACGGAGGAGTCGAGGGCATAGCTGAGCCGTTCGGCGACCTGGGCCGTGTCGGGGCCCATGGCCCGGGCGGCCCGACCGAGGTCCTCGCGGAGGGTCTCGACGTACTGGGTGATGTCCATGCGCATCATTGTGACACCATAGCGATGTCACTATCAACACCCTGACGACGTCGCGTGGCGTCAACGCACCCCACCGGCCCGCTCGAGGGCGCACAATGGGTCGACCCCGAGCGCCACGCGGCGCGTCCCCCTGCTGAAAGGGCGTGCCGATGCGCAGCCTCGCCACCTCCGAGCACCCCCTCGTCCGGGGCGTCTCCCACGGCATCGCCTCGCTCGGGGCCCGCTCCCGGGCCCGTCAGGTGCTGCGGGTGGCCTACCGGATGGGCGCCGCGCCGTCGGCCGTCCTCCCCCTCGTCAAGGCCTCACCGAACTTCCACGACGGCCGCTTCGTCGGTGACGAGCCCTCGCTGCGGCCCCGGGTCCGCGCGCAGACGAGCGCCCTCATCGCTGCCGTCCGGGTCCACGGCCGTGGCACCCCGGCCGGCGAGGTGCCCATCGTCCCGGCCGACCCGCCGGTCGAGCCCGGCACGCTGGCCGTCACCTGGTACGGCCACGCGACCTCGGTCGTGGAGATCGACGGCGTCCGGCTCCTGATCGACCCCGTCTTCGGGGAGCGCGTCTCCCCCGTCAAGCGGAGCGGCCCGAAGCGGATGCATCCCACCCCGGGCTCCATCGCCGACCTGCCGGGCATCGACGCGGTGCTCATCTCGCACGACCACTACGACCACCTCGACCAGCCGTCGATCGCCGAGCTCGAACGCACCCACCGGCCGCGCTACGTCGTGCCACTCGGGGTCGACGCCCACCTGCTCGCCTGGGGCGTGCCCGAAGACCGCATCACCGCCCTGGACTGGCGGGGCGAGACCGAGGTGGGCGGCATCCGCCTCACCTGCACCGAGGCCCGCCACAACTCCGGACGTGGCGTCGTCGACAGCCAGACCCTCTGGGCCGGCTGGGCCATGCACGGACCCGAGCACGCGGTCTACTTCGCGGGCGACTCGGGCACGTCCAAGCGCTTCGCCGACATCGGCGCCGACCTCGGGCCCTTCGACCTCACCCTCATGCCGGTCGGTGCCTACGACTCGTTCTGGCCGGACATCCACATGACACCCGAGCAGGCCGTCGCCGCCCACCGCGACGTCAACCGGCTCGGTGACGACGCGGAGGCGGTCGTCGCCGACGAGGCGGGGGTGACCGACGACGCCCTGCCGGGTGACCACCGGGTCGACACCCCGGGGGGCCATCACGAAGAGGGCGAGCGGTCGGCGTCGACGCGCACCGTCGACACGGCCGCCCGCGAGAGCCTGCTCGTGCCCGTGCACTGGGCGACCTTCAACCTCTCCGTGCACTGGTGGTCCGAGCCGGTGCGGCGCCTGCGCCGGGCCGCGGCCGAGACCGGGGTGCCCGTCGCCTACCCGCGGGTGGGCGAGCGGGTGGACCTCACCGAGGGCACGGTCCGGGACGTGGCACAGCGGTATGCCGCGCAGTGGTGGACCGTCTGCGCGGCGCCGGGCGACGCCGACGACCCGGAGCACCCGTCCGGGGCCGTCGACTCGGGTGGGGACCGCTGATGCGACGGCCGACGCTGCCCTTCTCCGTCCCCGCCGTCCTACCGCTCCAGCGGCGCATGGGGGCGCCCGTCGCCGCGATCCGTGAACGCGTGGCCGGCTCGCCGAACTACCGCGACGGCCAGTTCCAGTCGCACGAGCCCGCGCACTGGGTCGTCGCTGCCGAGGCCGAGTCACCGGCCAGCCCGCTGCTCACCGCCGTCCGTCACCGCAACCGCGGGAAGCCGGTCGGGGCGATCCCCCTCGGGGAGCCGTCGTGGCCGGCCGACGTGGCCGACCTCGCCGTGACGTGGCTCGGCCACGCGACGAGCCTCGTCGAGCTCGATGGTCGGCGGTTCCTGCTCGACCCCGTCTGGGGCGACCGCGCCTCCCCGTCGGTGCTCGTCGGTCCGAAGCGGACCCATCCCGTGCCGGTGACGATCGCCGCCCTGCCTCCGCTCGACGCCGTCGTCATCAGCCACGACCACTACGACCACCTCGACGCACCGTCGATCGCCGAGCTCGAGCGGACCCACCGGCCCCACTACGTCGTGCCGATCGGGGTCGACCTGCACCTGCGCGCCTGGGGGGTGCCCGAGGCCCGGATCACCGCACTCGACTGGCGCGAGGAGACGGAGGTGGGCGGCATACGCCTGACCTGCGCGGAGGCCCGGCACTTCTCGGGCCGGGGGACCCTCGTGCGCAACCAGACGCTGTGGGCGGCCTGGTCGCTGCGGGGTCCGCGCCACGGCGTCTTCTTCGGTGGTGACTCGGGCCCGACGCACCGCTACGCGGACATCGGCACCGACCTCGGTCCCTACGACCTGACGATCATCCCGATCGGCGCCTACAGCCACCTCTGGCCCGAGATCCACCTCGACCCGGAGCAGGCCGTCTCGGCCCACCTCGAGCTCAACGGCGGAGCGACGGCATCGGTCATGCTGCCGATCCACTGGGCGACGTTCAACCTCGCGATGCACTGGTGGAGCGAGCCCATCCGACGCACACGACGGGCCGCGACCGCAGCCGAGGTGTCGCTGCTCTGCCCCGTCCCCGGTGCGCGGGTCGACCTCGGCGGCGACGCCGAGGAGGCGGTCGCCGCCCACCAGCGCGACTGGTGGGCGGCTGCCGCGGCCCGCGACGACCGGGACTGACGCCCAGCGCCGTCGCGGCCGGGCCGGCGGACCGCCGTCAGTCAGCGGCCCGGCCGCTGCCGAGCACGGGCTCGCCGAGCCGCTCGGACCCGTGACGGTCCGTCGGTGCGGGCGCCCGGAAGATCCAGCGACGCATCGCGAGGAAACGCGCCGCCGTCGAGAGCACGTTGGCCGCGGCGACGACCCCGGTCTGCACCGCGGTGCTCGCGCCCGGCCACCCCTGGCCCAAGGCCCACAGCGCCGCGGTCGTCGCCACCCAGGTGATCGCGAAGATGACGAGCGCCTGGCCGTGGTGGGTGGCGAGACGCTCACGGCCCGTCACGCCGAAGGTCCAGCTCCGGTTGAGGGCAGTGTTGCCCACCGTCGCCACGACGAGCGCGAGTCCGTTGGCCGGCTGGGACCAGAGCCCGGCGTGCACGAGGACCGCGAAGAGCCCGAGGTGGACGACGGTCGAGAGGGCGCCGACACCCGCGAAGCGGATGACCTGTTGCGAGAGCGCCGTCCCCATCGCGGGTGCCGCGCTCACTGGAGCGGCAGCGTCAGGTCGTAGAAGGTCGAGCCGTCGATCGTCACCGGGGTGAAGGTGGCCTCGACCCACGTCGTGATCTCCGACGAGGAGCTGCTGCCGCCGTTCTGCTGTCCCAACCCGCCACGGCTGCTCGCGGCGAAGTAGTGGATCTGGCCGTCCATGACGTCCTGCTGGAACTGGGCGAGAGTCGGGCTCGGGTCCGAGCCGTTGAACCCACCGATGGCCATGACGGGCAGCTCGGTCCCGAGCTGGAGGCCCGCCGCGGTCTGGGAACCCACCGCGGCGGCGACCCAGGTGAAGGCGGACGCGTTGTCGCTGAGCGCGGCGACCACCTGCGTGCTCGGCAGCGCCGCGTCGAGCAGACCGCCGCCGCCCGCGTTCCCGCCCGGGGTCGGGACCCCGGGCGTGTTCCCGCCCTGCGCCCGGCCGGGCAGCTGCGGCGCGAGGCCACCGGCCCCGGCGACACCCGGTCGCGCTCCCCCGCCTGCGGCCCCTGTCGACGGGCCCGCCGTGACGATGGAGCCGGTGTGGGCTGTCGCCGTCGTCGAGAGGGTGTATGCCGCTGGGCCGGCGAGGGCCGCCACGAGCGCCGCGGCGAGGACGACGGGGATCGCCCGGCGATGCAGCCGGCTCGTCGCGAGGATGAGCAGCGAGGCGGCGAGGCCGACCGCGAGG
>JBBRGO010000131.1:0-8960 GCA_038224055.1 Actinomycetales bacterium | reverse complement strand
GCTGAGGCCACTGAGGCTCCTGCTGCTGAGGCCACTGAGGCTCCTGCTGCTGAGGCCACTGAGGCTCCTGCTGCTGAGGCCACTGAGGCTCCTGCTGCTGAGGCCACCGAGGCTCCTGCTGCTGAGGCCACCGAGGCTCCTGCTGCTGAGGCCACCGAGGCTCCCGAGCCCGTCTCGGCCGAGCAGGCCTGAGAACCCTTCAGTCACAGTCACTTCCACTGAGGAAAAGAGCGATACAAAGCATGGCGAACTACACCGCCGCTGACATCAAGGCGCTCCGCGAGCAGACCGGCGCGGGCATGATGGACGTCAAGAAGGCTCTCGACGAATCCGACGGCGACCGCGCCAAGGCGATCGAGATCCTGCGCGTCAAGGGCCTCAAGGGCGTCACGAAGCGTGAGGGCCGTTCGGCCTCCAACGGTCTCGTGGCGGCCCGGGCCGGCGACGGCGTCGGCACCCTCGTCGAGGTCAACTGCGAGACGGACTTCGTCGCCAAGGGTGAGAAGTTCATCGCCCTCGCCGACCAGGTCCTGGCCCAGGCCGTCGCCTCCGGCGCGGCCGACGCCGACGCGCTGCTCCAGAGCACGCTCGAGGACGGCAAGACCGTCAAGGAGCTGCTCGACGACGCCAACGCCACCATCGGCGAGAAGATCGAGGTGCGTCGCGTGGCGCGCGTCGAGGGCGAGAAGGTCGTGTCCTACCTGCACAAGACGAGTCCCGACCTGCCTGCGCAGATCGGTGTCCTCGTGGCCCTGCAGGGCGGCGACGAGTCCATCGGTCGCGACGTGGCGATGCACATCGCGGCGTTCAGCCCGACGGTCCTGACCCGCGACGAGGTCGATGCCGACACAGTGGCGAACGAGCGCCGCGTCGCCGAGGCCACCGCGAAGGAGGAGGGCAAGCCCGAGGCTGCCCTTCCCCGCATCATCGAGGGTCGCGTCAACGGCTTCTTCAAGGAGAACGTGCTGCTGGAGCAGCCGTTCGCCAAGGACGCCAAGAAGACCGTCGGCAAGGTGCTCGACGAGGGCGGTGCGAAGGCGCAGTCCTTCGCGCGCTTCCGCGTCGGTCAGTGAGGTCCTGACCTCCGAAACGCCAGCAACGATGCCGGTCACCCCGCTGGGGTGGCCGGCATCGTGCGTTCCCACCACGAACCGAGAGGCTCACCATGACCGACCTGCACGGGGACGGCCCCCTCACCGTCGCGATCACGCGCCGGGTGGCCCCCGAGGACCAGATGCTCATGCAGGCCTGGGTCCATGCCGGCACGTCGATGGCCGAGCGCTTCGACGGGTTCCTCGGCGCAGGCTGGGTCCGGTCCGGGGACGCTGACTGGCACATGCTCTACCGCTTCGACTCCTCGCAGAGCCTGGCCCGGTGGGAGGAGTCGACCGAGCGCAAGCGCTGGCTTCGCTCGGCGGCCGACCTCGTCGAGCACCGGCGCACGGAGTACCGCACCGGCATCGAGGGCTGGTTCGACGAGCCCCGATCGCGCGACGTCGACGAGCCCGCCCCGGCGCCACCGCCTCGCTGGAAGCAGGCGACGGTCATCTGGTTTGCCTTCTTCCCCACCAGCCTCGCCCTTGCTGTCCTGCTCGGACCGCTGAGTGCGAGCTGGCACGTCGTCCTCCGGGTCCTGGTCAGCACCCTGCTCGCGACGCCGTGGATGACCTACTTCTTCCTGCCCCTGATGACCCGCACCTTCTCCCGCTGGCTCGCGCCCCGCACCTGAGCGATCTGCTGGCAGACCAGCAGGCGTTCGTGGTCCGGGAGGCACCGGACGCGAGCCGATCCGCCCGATCCCGCCCGGTCGGTAGGCCGGGTGGCCCCATCTGACATGGCGGGTCCTCGCCCTGCATGTCGTCAAGGTCACGCAGATTCTGTCTCGTCGGTCACAGCGCCCCGGATACCCACGGGGGTACCGTCGAATCATGACCACCACACAGAAGTCCTTGGTGGTGCTGGGCGCTGGCACGGCCGGAACCATGGTCGCCAACAAGCTCCGCAACCGCCTCCCGAAGAGCGACTGGGCGATCACCGTCGTCGACAAGACCGACATCCACGACTATCAGCCGGGTTACCTCTTCATCCCCTTCGGCATGAACACCCCGGATCAGGTCCGCAAGACCAAGCACGCCTTCATCCACGACGGCATCGAGCTCGTCCTCGCCGACGTCGACCGGGTCGACGCCGAGGCCAGGTCCGTCACGCTGACGGACGGTCGGACGCTGCCCTACGACTACCTCGTCATCGCGTCCGGCACGACGACCCGGCCCGACCAGACTCCCGGCATGCTCGGGGACGAGTGGCACAAGTCGGTAGGCGAGTTCTACACCTACGACGGGTCGGTGGCGCTGCGTGATGCGATGAGCGCCTTCTCCGGGGGACGGCTCGTCGTCCACATCACCGAGCTGCCCTTCAAGTGCCCGGTCGCCCCGCTCGAGTTCACCTTCCTTGCGGACGACTACCTCAAGGAGCGCGGCCTGCGGGCCAAGACCGAGATCGTCTTCGTCACTCCGCTCGATGGCGCCTTCACCAAGCCGGTCGCGAGCAGGGAGCTCGGGCACCTGCTCGAGGAGCGTGGCGTCACCGTCGAGACGGACTTCATGGTCGAGCGCATCGACCAGGAGCGGAAGGTCCTCATCTCCTATGACGAGCGAGAGGTCCCCTACGACCAGCTCGTGACGATCCCGCTCAACATGGGTGCCGACTTCGTCGCCCGCTCGGGCCTGGGGGACGACCTCAACTACGTGCCCGTCGACAAGCACACGATGCGGTCCACGCAGCACCCGGAGATCTTCGCCCTCGGCGACGCGAGCAACATCCCCACGTCCAAGGCCGGCTCGGTCGCGCACTTCTCGGTCGAGGTCTTCGTCGACAACTTCATGGAGCTCGTGTCCGGCAGGCCCATGACGCACTCGTTCGACGGGCACGCCAACTGCTTCGTCGAGTCGGGTCAGGGCAAGGCGCTGCTGCTCGACTTCAACTACGACACGGAACCGCTGACGGGCACCTTCCCGATCCCGAAGATCGGCCCGATGAGCCTCCTGAAGGAGTCGCGGGCCAACCACCTCGGCAAGCTCGCGTTCCGGCACATCTACTGGAACATGCTCCTGCCCGGTCGTCCGATCGGTCTCCCCGCCCAGATGTCCATGGCCGGCAAGATCCCGGCCGACGCCTCCTCCTGAAAGGACTGATCGTCATGCCCAGCACCACCATCGCCGGCCGCCAGATCGACGTCAACGAGGAGGGCTTCCTCCTCAACCCCGACGACTGGACCGATGACCTCGGCGCCGAGTTCGCCCGCCTCATCGGCGTCGAGATGACCGAAGACTCCTGGAAGCTCGTCAAGTACCTCCGCGAGGACTACAAGGCCCAGGGCGAGACCCCGACGCTGCGCCGCGTCAGCCTGCACACGGGTATGCCGGTCAAGGCGCTGTTCACCCTCTTCCCCGGCAAGCCGGCCAAGAAGATGGCCTACGTCGCCGGGGTGCCCAAGCCGAAGGGGTGCGTCTGAGTCGGAGGTTCCCTCCCCGGCTCCGCCCCCTCCGCACGTCCCACCCACCAGACCCAGGAGTACGCCATGACCGACACCCAGACCGAGACACCGTTCGTCCCGTCGTTCGACACCCCGGCCGAGGAGGGTCGCAAGCTCGCCATCATCTGCAGCAAGGGCACGCTCGACATGGCCTACCCGGGGCTGATCATGGGCAACGCCGCCCTCGGGGAGGGGATCGAGACCCACCTCTTCTTCACCTTCTGGGGCTTCGACATGATCAACCTCAAGACCCAGAGCAGCCTCAAGGCCACGCTGCTCGGCAACACCGCGATGCACCTGCCCCAGGGCCTCGGCGGCGTCCCGGGGATGACTCACCTCGCCACGTCGCAGCTCAAGAAGGCCATCGCCGAGCTCGACATCCCCGAGGTGCCCGACTTCCTCGACCAGATCGTCGCGTCGGGTGGTCACCTGTGGGCGTGCCGACTGTCTGCGGACATGAACCACCTGACGGAGGAGGACCTGCGTGACGATGTCGAGGGCATCATCTCGGCGTCCGACTTCATCGAGATGACCGCAGGCGCCCAGCTCCTCTTCATCTGAGGCGGCCGGGATCTGGACGGCCCGGAGCGGCCACCGCTCCGGGCCGTCCCTCCGTCTCGAGATCCCTGGGTCTTCACAGGATCTCCACACGTCGACCCGGCGCCCACCGGGAGGCGGCTCCTAGGCTCGGAGCATGAGCCAGGGGACACCATCACAGCCGTCACCGACCGCGGGTCGGGCGACCCTGCTCGTCGTGGAGGACGACGCCACCATCAACCACGCACTGACGGATCGCCTTGTGGCGGAAGGCTTTCGGGTGGTCCAGGCCTTTGACGGACCCGGCGCGGTTGCGGCGCACGCCGACCACGAACCCGATCTCGTCGTCCTCGACCTCATGCTGCCCGGCTTCGACGGGCTCGAGGTGTGTCGCAGGATCCAGGCGGCGCGGCCCGTGCCGGTCCTCATGCTCACGGCTCGGGTCGACGAGACGGACCTGTTGGTGGGGCTCGGTGTCGGCGCCGACGACTACGTCACCAAGCCCTTCCGGATGCGCGAGGTCGTCGCCCGGATCCGCGCTCTGCTCCGCCGGGTGGACCGCTCCCGCGTGATCGCCTCCGAACGCCCGAACGACCTCGTCCTCGGTGACCTCGCCGTCGACCGCAGCGCGCGGCGGGTCACCGTCGCGGGCGCCGACGTCCACCTCACACCGCTCGAGTTCGACCTGCTGCTCGCCCTCGCCGACGAGCCGGGTGCCGTGCGCCCCCGGGACGCGCTCATGCGGGACGTGTGGGGCTGGGCCGACGCCGGCCGCACGCGCACTCTCGACAGCCACGTGAAGGCGCTCCGCGCCAAGGTCGGCAGCGAGCGCGTGCGCACCGTGCACGGCGTCGGCTACGCCCTCGAGGAGGGGTCGTGAACCCCGAACGACCGCTCGACGGCATCCGCAGCCTCAAGGTCAAGCTCGGCGTGCTGGTCGCCGCGAGCATCTTCGGGGCCTCCCTGGTCGCGGAGACCGGGGACCGTGCGGGCGTCCCGGCCTGGCTGACGATCCCGGTCACCATCGCGGCCGGGCTGGGAGTGACCCAGTGGCTGGCGCGCGGCATGACCTCGCCACTGCGGGAGATGACCGCCGCGGCCGGCCGGATGGCGACGGGTGACTACTCGCTCCGGGTCACCGCGAGCTCGGCCGACGAGGTGGGGACCCTCGGAGCGGCCTTCAACACGATGGCGGCCGACCTCGCGGACGCCGACCGACAGCGTCGCCAGCTCGTGGCGACCGTCTCGCACGAGCTGCGGACCCCGCTCGCCGCCCAGCAGGCGCTGCTCGAGAACCTCGTGGACGGGGTGGTGCGCCCCGACGAGCCCGTGCTGCGCACCGCGCTGCTCCAGGCCGAGCGGCTGGGGGCACTCGTCGGGGACCTGCTCGACCTCAGCCGGCTCGACGGTGGGCCGGTGCCCCTCGACCTCGCACCCGTGCGCGTCGCCGACCTCGTGCGGGTCGCCGTGGCCGAGGCCGCGGTATCGGGTCGGCCGGTCGAGCACGTCATCGACGTGCGCCCGGCCGACCTCGTCGTGCAGGCGGACGCCGCCCGGCTCGCCCAGGTGCTGGCCAACCTGCTGGACAACGCCGGCCGGCACAGCCCCGTGGGCGGGAAGGTCCGGGTCACCGCGACGGACGACGGCCCCGACCGGTGGGCGCTCGACGTCACGGACGAGGGCCCGGGCATCTCCCGGGACCGGGCGGAGCGGATCTTCGACCGCTTCGGCTCCGGCGACGACGCGAGCGGTGGGACCGGGATCGGCCTCGCCATCGCGAGCTGGGTCTGTGAGCTGCACGGCGGGTCGATCTCGGCCCCGACCCCCGACGGCGGCGCACGTGGCGCGCGGATCCGTGCCGTCCTCCCACGCCGCCCGGCTCCGCCCGGAGCGCCGCAACGAGACCGACCGGGCACCCCACCCACCTCACCGACGGCGCCCCCCGTGTCGCCCGCACCGCCCGGCCCCGCCTCCGCCTCAGGGCAGCCCGCAGAGCAGCCCGCAGGGCCACCCCGGCCCGTCCTCGACACGGTCTTCGGTGACCTGTGGCCGGAGACCGGCCTCACGCCCCGCGTCGAGCTGCTGCTCACGTCGATCGGTGTCGGGGTGCTCGCTGGTGCGATCCTGCCCTTCCGCGGCCTGGGGCTCGCCCTGCTCCTCGTCCTGCTCGTGGGGGGCGGCGTCGTCCTGCGCACCTCGGTGCGACGCCGCAGGCCCTGGACGGCCGTGTCGACCGTGCTGTGCCTCGGTCTCCTCTCGCTCGTCGTGCTCCGGGCCGCCGAGTGGGTGACCGCCCTCGCGCTGCTCGCCGGCATCGTCCTCACGACGTCGGCGCTCACCGGCGCCCGGGGCGTCGTGTCCCAGCTCGCCGGTCTCGCGGCCTGGCCCCTCTCGGCCCTGCGCGGCCTGCCCCTGCTCGGTCGCACCATCACGGCCACGAGCCGGGTGTCGGTGCTCTGGCCGATCGTGCGCACCGCGACCCTGTCGGTTCTGGCCCTCGTCGTCTTCGGCGGCCTCTTCGCCTCCGGCGACGCCATCGTCGGGTCGTGGGCCGGCTCCATCGTGCCCGATCTCGCGGTGGACGGTCTCGTGCTCCGCTCGTTCGTCGGCTTCGTGGTCGGGGGGTCGCTGCTCGCCGTCTGCTACCTCGCGCTCAACCCGCCGCGGGTCGACCTCCTCGCCGCCCCGGTGGGGCGACCGGTGGCGCGGACCTGGGAGTGGCTCGTTCCCGTCGGGCTCGTCGTCGCGATCTACGCCGCCTTCGTCGTCGCCCAGGCCGCGGCGCTCTTCGGTGGCCACGACTACGTCCAGCGCACCACTGGCCTGACGTACGCCGAGTACGTCCACCAGGGCTTCGGGCAGCTCACCGTCGCGACCCTGCTCACCCTCGTCACGGTCGCGATCACCGTGCGCAAGGCCCCCGTCGACACCGGGCCGGAGCGGCTCGTGCTGCGGCTCGTCCTCGGCGCGCTGTGCCTGCTCACGCTCGTCGTCGTCGGCTCGGCCCTGCACCGGATGGACCTCTACCAGCAGGCCTACGGCTTCACGGTCCTGCGCGTCCTGGTGGACGCGTTCGAGCTCTGGCTCGGACTCCTCGTGCTCCTCGTCGTCGTCGCCGGGGTCCGGTTGCGGGGGCGGTGGCTGCCCCGCGCCGCCCTGCTGAGCGCAGCCGTCCTCGTGCTGGGGGCGGGGCTGGCAAACCCGGAGGGCTGGGTCGCCGAGCGCAACATCGACCGCTACGTCTCCAGCGGCCGGTTCGACCCCTACTACCTGCGCTCGCTCAGTGCCGACGCCACCCCGGCGATCGTCGCAGGGCTGCCCGGCGACCTCGCGCGGTGCATCGCGCGCGCGCCGGCGCCGGACGAGGGCTGGCTCTCGTGGAACGGGGGGCGCAACCGGGCCCGCGCGGTCCTCGGCGGGGGAGCTGCCACCGGTCCGGAGGGGCTCGCGGGCTGCGCCGAGCTGCTCGACGCCGCCGCGGCGGGTGGACCGGCGACCGGCCCGCCCCGCTGAGCGGCATACCGCCGCATCGTGAAGCGGCATCTCGATGCGGTGCGAGCCATCGAGGTGTGGCAGGATCGACCGACCGCCTGCACGCTGCCCCACGGAGGCCCACCGTCATGACCGACGCCCCGACCACTCCCTTCCACCGGGTCCTGCTGAAGCTCTCCGGAGAGGTCTTCGGCGGCGGCAAGGTCGGACTCGACCCGGCCGTCGTCCACGGCATCGCCCGTCAGGTCGCCGACGCCGTGCGCGGGGGCGTCGAGGTCGCCGTCGTCATCGGCGGGGGCAACTTCTTCCGGGGCGCCGAGCTCCAGCAGCGCGGCATGGACCGCACCCGCGCCGACTACATGGGCATGCTCGGCACGGTGATGAACTGCCTCGCCCTGCAGGACTTCCTCGAGAAGGAGGGCATCGAGACGCGGGTCCAGTCCGCCATCGAGATGACGCAGGTCGCCGAGCCCTACATCCCGCGTCGCGCGATCCGCCACCTCGAGAAGCAGCGCGTCGTCATCTTCGGCGCCGGCGCGGGTATGCCGTTCTTCTCCACCGACACCGTGAGCGCGCAGCGCGCCCTCGAGATCAAGTGCGACGCCGTGCTCATCGCGAAGAACGGGGTCGACGGGGTCTACGACGCCGACCCGCGAGTCAACCCGGACGCGAAGAAGCTCGAGACGGTGACGTTCGACGAGGCGCTCTCGGCCGGCCTCAAGGTCGTCGACGCGGCGGCCTTCAGCCTCTGCATGGACAACAAGCTGCCGATGATCGTCTTCGGGATGGAGGGCCCGGGTAACATCACCCGCGCCCTGCTGGGTGAGAAGATCGGGACGCTGGTCACCAACGCCTGAGCCCGACCGGCCGGGCACGCCACGGCGCGTCCAGGCCGTCCGCACACCGACCAGCACGACCGCACCACCCCGACGGGACGAGGAAGCACACCGATGATCGATGAGACGATGTTCGAGGCCGAGGAGAAGATGGACAAGGCCGTCGAGGTCCTCAAGGAGGACTTCGCGGGGATCCGCACCGGTCGTGCGAACCCGGGCCTGTTCAACAAGCTCACGGTCGAGTACTACGGAGCGCCGACGCCGCTGCAGCAGCTCGCGTCGTTCCAGAACCCCGAGCCGCGGACCATCCTCGTCATCCCCTTCGACAAGTCGGCGATGCACGAGATCGAGAAGTCCATCCGCAACTCCGACCTCGGCGTCAACCCGAGCAGCGACGGCAACCAGATCCGCTGCGTCATGCCGGAGCTGACGGAGCAGCGCCGCCGCGAGTACACCAAGCTCGCGAGCCAGAAGGCGGAGGACGCCCGCGTCTCCGTGCGCAACATCCGGCGCAAGGCCAAGACCGACCTCGACCGTCTCGTCAAGGACGGCGAGGTCGG
>JBBRGO010000130.1:0-8972 GCA_038224055.1 Actinomycetales bacterium | reverse complement strand
CCGGCGAGCACTCCAGCGATGCCGCGCCGCGGTCCTGGGCCGAGGCGGATGCCCGGGCCACGGCGGCTGAGGCCGAGGCCGCGCGGCTCCGCGCCGAGGCCGGGTCGGGTGCCGGGCGTCCTGACGCGGCCTAGGCAGCTGGGGAGCCGCCACGCCTCCGGATGGCTACCGTTGGAGGGTGGCCGTGTCGCGCGGTCAGCCGATGTCCAGCCGCTCGACCATGGCGAGGAGCAGCCCCGTCAGGACGATCGCCACCCCAGCCAGGACGAGGTATGCCGCCGTGCTCGGCCCCGAGTCGAGCTGGCCGTCCCCGACCGCCCAGTAGAAGAGCGAGGCGGGTCGAAGCGCCCGCGCCCAGTCGACCACCGGCGCCAGGGAGCTGACGAGGTAGGACGCCGCGGCCCAGGCGGAGGTCAGCCCGACGGCCAGTCCGCGACTGGAGCTGGTCGTGCCGACGAGCATCGCGAGCAGCCCGTGGTCGATGCCGAGCAGGACGACGGTCACGGTCGTGCCGACGAGCGCCGATGTGCTGACCTCGAGGTCGAAGGCGCGACCGGCGAGGGCACAGGCCAGCGTCACGACCGCGAGGGGTAGTGAGAGGACGATGAGGGCGGCGACCTTCTCCAGGGCGATGCGTCGTCGCCGGAGCGGCAGGGTCGCGACGAGGCCGAGGGTGCCGTCGGTGGACTGCCCGGCGATCGCGGCCGCCCCGTAGGACACCGTCATGAGCAGGACGAGGAGGGGGAGGAAGTTGGTGTAGAGGTTGCCGCTCAGCCAGCCGGTGGGGGAGGTGAGAGAGCCGCTGACCCCGAAGAGGGCCAGCAGCTCCGGGTTGTTCGCGGCGAGTGACTCGAGCGAGGAGTCCGACCTCACCGTGGGGTACATCGCCACGATGAGGTAGGCGTAGCACGCCATTCCGACGGAGTACCAGAGCACCGAGCGGCGGCGCAGACGCAGGTCGAGTCCGGCGATCTCAGGACGCACGGGACGCCTCCCCCGGCTCGTCCGTCGCCCGGTAGTAGCCGAGGAACAGCTCGTCGAGGTCTGCCGGACGGGCCCGGAGGTCGACGGGGTCGAGCTCGGCGACCGCGCGCAGGACCGGCGCCACCGGGCCGGTCAGCGTGAGCCGCAGCCGGCGCGGACCGTCGCGCTCGACCGCGAGGCCGGCCAGGGCGCGAAGGCTGGCGAGGGCGTCGTCGCCGAGGTCGCGTGCCAGGGTGACCTCCATCGTGCGGGGGGCGTGGGACCGAAGACCCTCGACCGTGTCCGTCACGACGATGCGGCCCTCCCTGATGATGGCGAGCCGGTCGACGACGCGTTGGACCTCGTCGAGGTCGTGGGAGGAGAGGAACACCGTGCGGCCGTCACGCGTGGTCTCCTCGAGCAGCAGGGCGAACTCGTTCTGGAGCAGAGGGTCCAGGCCCGAGGTCGGCTCGTCGAGCACGAGCAGCTCGGGTCGGTGCATGAAGGCCAGGACGATCCCGATCTTCTGCCGGTTGCCCTTCGACAGGGTCTGCGTCGGTCGGTCGAGGTCGACTCCGAAGCGCTCGACGAGCTCGTCGCGGTAGGCGGTGTCGGTCAGTCCGCGGACCCGGGCGAAGCGCTCGGTGAGCTCGCGACCGGTCTGACGTGGCACGAGGACGAGGTCACCGGGCAGGTAGCCGGTGCGGGCGCCGAGCTCCACCTGGTCACGCCGCGGCTCGAGACCGAGGACGCGTGCCCGGCCGGAGGTCGGCGCGTGCAGGCCCATGAGGATCCGGATCGCCGTCGACTTGCCTGCGCCGTTGGGGCCGAGGAAGCCGAAGACCTCACCGCGCCGCACCTCGAGGTCGACGTCGACGATGCCCCGGTGGGCTCCGAAGGTCTTCGTCAGGCCCGTGGTCTCGATCACCCTCATGGACATCGCACTCGCGGACGTCGCACTCGTGGCCACGGTCGTCAGTCCTCCTCGAAACGCTCTTCTCCAGTAGTAGCAGGGTTCCCCGAGAAGGGGTCGCGATCACCCGGCATACATCCCTGGTCGCTGCGATCGCGACCCCGTGACGACGGGAGGGCTCAGGAGGCGTCGACGGCCATCTCGCCCAGCTCGGACCACGTGGTGCCCGGCACCGTCGCGTTGACGATCTCGGGGGTGCGTGCGAGGTGCGCGGGCAGCTGCTGCGTCGCCGTCCGGAAGTGCTCGCTCTGGACGTGGGCCGCACCGGCCTGCTCGTCGCGGAAGGCCTCGACGAGCACGTACTCGTCGGCGTCCTCGACGCTGCGGGACCAGGTGAACCAGAGGCAGCCGTCCTCGGCCCGGGTCGCCTCGGTGAACGCCTGGGAGATCTGCGGCCAGGCGTCGGCGTCCTCGGGCTTGATCCGGAACTTGGCGGTGATGCAGATCATCGGTCTCTCCTCTGGTCTGGAGTGGGTCAGCACCGATCCTGCCAGCGTTCGTGCCTCATACCTGCATCGACCGCAGCAACAGGCTCGTCTCGCTGTTGACGACACCGTCGATCGACCGAATCCGGCCCATCACCCGGTCGAAGTCCGCGAGAGAGGCGGTCCTCAGCTCCGCGACGAGGTCCCACGCCCCGTTCGTCGTGTGCAGGGCGTGGACCTCGGGCAGGCCGCGCAGGGCCGTGATGGCCTGTTGCGTCGAGCGGCCCTGGACCTCGATGAGCGAGATCGCCCGGACCGTGTCGGGGTCGCGCTCGGCCCGGACCCGGACCGAGAAGCCGAGGATCGTGCCGGTGTCGAGCAGGCGACGCAACCGGCTGTTGACCGTCGCGCGGGTCACGCCGAGCCGGCGCGCGAGGCTGCTCACGGGCTCCCGTCCGTCGGCGCGGAGGGCGGAGATGAGGCGACGATCGAGGTCGTCGAGTTCGTCCATGATCAGAGTGTCGCCCCTGACTGCACAATCCGTCCATTGGAGTGCACATAATCGTGCTGCATGCACATTGTGGGTGCAGACTGGATCGTCCTACCGTGGCCGCAACCCCTTCAGGAAGGAGGCGCTCATGGTGCGCTTCGTCGACGTCCGTCACATCACTGCCTGGGCCGCGGAGAGCGACCTCGAGCAGGTCCTTCGCGAGCTCGTGGCCTACGAGGAAGCCGACTTCCGCCGCTGGGAGAGCTTCGAGCTGACCCCGCGCATCGCCAGCCACTCGCGTGACGGTGTCATCGAGCTCATGCCGACGTGTGACGGCGAGAGCTATGCCTTCAAGTACGTCAACGGGCACCCGGCCAACCCGGCCCGTGGGTTCCAGACCGTCACGGCGTTCGGTGTCCTCGCCGACGTCCACAACGGCTACCCGACCTTCATCTCGGAGATGACCGTCCTCACCGCCCTCCGGACCGCGGCGGCCTCGGCCATGGCGGCCCGCGCCCTTGCCCGGCCCGACGCCGCGACGATGGCGCTGATCGGGACCGGGAGCCAGTCGGAGTTCCAGGCCCTGGCCTTCCGTGCCGTGCTCGGCATCGAGCGCCTGCGCATCTGGGACACCGACCCGGAAGCGATGGCCAAGTTCGTCGCCAACATCGGGCCGCTCGGCTTCGAGGTCGTCGTCGCCGATAGTGCCGCCGAGGCCACCCGGGGCGCCGACGTCATCACCACCTGCACCGCGGACAAGGCCGACGCGATCGTCCTCACCGACGACATGGTCGCCCCGGGCGTCCACGTCAACGCCATCGGTGGGGACTGTCCCGGCAAGACCGAGCTCGACCCGGCGATCCTGCGCCGCGCCGGGGTGTTCGTCGAGCTGACCGAGCAGACGCGGGTCGAGGGTGAGATCCAGCGCCTCGGGCCCGACTTCCCGGTCACCGAGCTGTGGCAGGTCCTCTCCGGGATCGCCGCGGGCCGCACGAGCGCCGACCAGGTGACCGTGTTCGACTCGGTCGGCTTCGCCATCGAGGACTTCTCGGCCCTGCGCTACCTGCGCGACGCGGTCGAGGGCACCCGGCACTTCGACGAGATCGACCTCATCGCCGACCCGTCGGACCCCAAGGACCTCTTCTCGCTCGTTCGCGCCGCGTCGCCCGCCCGCGTTCCCGTCGCCGTCGGCGCCTGACGGTGAGCGTGCAGGCGCCGGGAGCAGTCGTCCTCATCCGCCCCCGGCACTTCACGCCGAACCCGGCGACCGCTGCCGACAACACCTTCCAGACCGACGACCGGGGCCGCGCGCCGGCGGAGATCGCGCGAGCGGCCTACGACGAGGTGACGGCGGCGGCGGCCGCCCTCACCGAGGCCGGGGTCGCCGTGCACCTCTTCGACGACGAGGACGCCACGCGCTGCGACAGCGTCTTCCCCAACAACTGGTTCTCCACCCACGCGGGCGGGAGAGTCGCCGTCTACCCGATGTACTCGCCGAGCCGGCGGACCGAACGGCGGATGGACATCGTCGAGACGCTCAAGGCGCGCTACCGGGTCCAGGAGGTCGTGGACTACTCCGGCCTCGAGCATGACGGCGCCTTCCTCGAGGGGACCGGAGCGATGGTCCTCGACCACGTCACGCGGGTCGCGTATGCCGCTCGCTCCCATCGGGCGAACCCCATCGTCCTCGAGCGCTTCTGCAGCCAGTTCGGCTACGAGCCGATGGTCTTCGACGCCACCGACGAGTCCGGGGTGCCGATCTACCACACGAACGTGCTCATGGGGATCGCGACCCGTTTCGCGCTCGTGGGCCTCGGGCTCATCCGTGACGAGACCCGCCGCGAGGAGGTCGCCGAGTCACTGGCCGCCCCCGGCCGGGTCGTTATCGACCTCTCCGATGAGCAGGTGCGGGACTTCGCGGGCAACGCCATCGAGCTGCACACGCCCGGCGGTCGGATCCTCGCGTTGTCCTCCCGTGCGGCCGCGAGCCTCACGGTCGACCAGCGGTCGACGATCGAGCGGTCCTGCCGGATCCTCGCCCTCGACGTCCCGACGATCGAGCTCGCCGGGGGATCGGTGCGGTGCATGCTGGCCGGGATCCACCTGACCCCTCGACCGCGCCCACGGTCGGTCTCCGTCCTGGCACCGGCGTCACCGGTCACCGGCATCCGGGGCGTCGTCGTCCCGGGCGGTGTCGACGGTCGTCTCGCCAGTAGCGGCCACCCTTCGGGTGACAGGACGGTAGCCGTCGCGCTCTGACCGCAGGCCTGTGGATGAGCTCGGCGGGGGAGTGGCCTCGCTGGGCACGATGGACGGGTGAGTGAAGCCCGCCGCCCCGACGTCCCCGGTCATCGGCTCGATCGCGTGATCGGCGAAGGGGCGTCGGGTGTCGTCTGGGCCGCCCGGGACGCCGCCGGGCACGTGGTGGCCGTCAAGATCCCGCACGCGGCGCCCGACCTCGCGGACTCGCAGCAGGCGGAGGTCGAGCGGCACGTGCTCATGGCCGTGCACCATGAACACCTCGTCGGGCTGCGCGACGTCGTGCCGCTCGGTGACGGCCGCGTCGCCCTCGTCTTCGACCTCGTCGGGGGCGAGTCCCTCGTGTCGGTGGTGCAGGCCCGCGGCAGGCTGCGACCCGGGGAGACGGTCACCGTCGTGACGCCGCTCGCCGGGGCCCTGGCCGTCCTGCACGCCGCAGGCAGCATCCATGCCGACGTGTCGGCGGGAAACGTCCGACTGGCGGCCGACGGCCGACCGGTGCTGCTCGACCTCGGCTCGGCCCGGCTCATGGGATCAGCGGCGCGCCTGGTCTGTGGCACAGCGGGTTTCGTCGCACCGGAGGTGCGCCTCGGCGCCGACCCCGGGCGACCCGCGGACATCTTCGCTCTCGGGGCCGTCGCGTGGTTCTGCTGCACGGGCAACGGTGCCCCCGACACCGAGGTCCGCCTCGACCAGGCGACGATCGCGAGTCACGTCGGTCCCGAGCTCGCGGCCGTCATCGGCCGGTGCCTCGATCCTGATCCGCGGCGGCGGCCGACCGCGGGGGAGGCCGCCGACCTCTTCTACGCCGCAGCAGCGCCCGAGCCCGTGGACGTCGTCGTGGCCCCCGACGCCGCGTCGGCTTTGACCCACCGCTTGCGGGCCGGTGCCACCAACGCGGCGCGCGCCCCCGGCCCCCGCAGCTCGCGATGGCGGGCGACACTACACGCGGCGATCTCCTGGGTAGTCGAATCCCGAGCGGGAAGAGTCGGGCTCGCGGCGGCGGGTCTGACGGCCGGCGCCGTCGGAGTCGCGCTCGCCCTGGGTCCGGCGACACCGGAGGCGACCCGGACCCCTCACGTGACCCCTCACGTGACCCCGTCGTCGGCCCCGTCGTCACAGCCGCCGTCGGGAGCGTCGCGGCCCGGGTCACCGCGCACGTCAGACCCCGCACCGGACGGTAGCGGTCTCCTCCAGGACCCTCTCGCCCCGGGCGCGGTAACCGTCCAGCTGGTGCAGGCGCTGTCCGACCGTCGCGCAGCCGCACTCGTCGGCCGGGACACGACCGACCTCGGGGGATACGCCGCGACCGGCAGCCCGGCGTATGCCGCTGACGCCGGGCTCATCGCGTCGCTGCGGTCCGCCGGTCTGCGGTGGGAGGGGCTGAGGCTCCGAGTCGAGACGGCCGTCCCCGTCGAGGTGACCCCGACCGCGTCGACGGTCCGCGCCCGAGTGGACTGGGCGGCCTTCACGACGGTCTCGTCCGACGGCAGTCGCCGGGCCCGGCCCGGCGATCGCGGTGAGGACCTCGACTTCACCCTCGAACGAGGACCTGCCGGCTGGCGGATCGTCTCGATCAGCCCCGCACCAGCCACCTGACCGCACCGGCCAGGTCCGGGTGCGCGAAGGTGAAACCCTCGTCGAGCAAGCGCTGGGGCTCGACGCGCTGGCTGGCGAGGATCGAGTCGGCGAACTCGCCGACGACGATGCGCAGCGCGAACCGGGGGGCGGGGAGCAGCGCCGGTCGGGTCAGCGCCCGACCGAGCTCGCGGGCGATGTCGCCCTGTCTGGCGTCTCCGGGTGCGACGAGGTTGACCGGTCCGGTGATCTCGGGGTGGTCGACGAGGTGGAGCAGCGCGTCGACCTCGTCGACGAGGGTGATCCATGGCCACCATTCGCGGCCCGAGCCGAGCGGACCCCCGAGCCCGAGCCGGGCGAGCAGGAGGAGGGGTTTGAAGGCGCCCGACCCGGGCGCCATGACCAGGCCGGTGCGGGCCACGGCGACGGGCAGTCCGGCGTTGCGGGCAGGGTCGGCGGCGGCCTCCCATCGCGTCACGACCCCGGACAGGAAGTCCGTGCCGGGAGCGCTCTGCTCGACGAGGACCTCGTCGCCGCGGTCACCGTAGAAGCCCACCGCCGAGGCGTTGACGAGCCGAACCTTCCGCCCGGTCCGCTCGTGCACGTCCACGAGGGCCCGCGAGATCGTCCACGTCGCGTCGAGCCGGGACTGCTCCACGGCGTGCTTGTGCTCGTCGTCCCACCGTTCGTCGCCGATGCCGACCCCGGCGAGGTTGACGACCGCGTCGACGTCGTCGAGCGCCGTTGCGTCGATCGTGCCCGCCGACGGGTCCCACTCGACCTCGTCGGGTGACGACGGTGCCCGTCGGACGACGCGGACGACCCTGTCCCCACGATCGGTCAGCGCACGACGAAGCGCGCTGCCGATCAGGCCGGACGAGCCGGTGATGGCGACGCGCTTCGTCATGTCAGGTGCTCCTTGGGTTCAGAGCCCGAGGGACGCCTCGAAGCGGCCCTCCTCGAGACGGGCCTTCATGGTGGCGAGGAAGCGGGCGGCATCCGCTCCGTCGACGATGCGGTGGTCGTAGGACAGCGCGAGGTACATCATCGACCGGATCGCAATCGTCTCGCCGCCGTCGGCGTCGAGGACGACGACAGGCCGCTTGACGATGGCACCCGTGCCGAGGATGGCGACCTGCGGCTGGTTGATGATCGGGGTGTCGAACAGGGCGCCCCGGCTACCGGTGTTCGTGATGGTGAACGTGCCGCCCGCGAGGTCGTCCGGGGCGATCTTGTTGCTCCGGGTCCGCGCCGCGAGGTCGGCAATGGCGCGAGCCAGCCCGGCGATGTTGAGGTCGCCGGCGTTCTTGACGACCGGGACGAGCAGACCCTTCTCCGTGTCGACGGCGATCGCGAGGTTCTCGTCGGCGTGGTAGACGATCTCCTCACCCTCGACGCTGGCGTTGACGTTGGGATGGGCCTTGAGGGCCTCCGTCGCAGCCAGCGCGAGGAAGGGCAGGAAGCTGAGCTTGGTGCCCTCCCGCGCCTCGAAGTCGGACTTCGCCCGCGCCCGCAGTCGGGCGACCTTGGTGAGGTCGACCTCCACGACGGTCGTGAGCTGGGCCGAGACCTGCAGCGACTCGACCATGCGGGACGCGATGACCTTGCGCAGGCGCGTCATCTTCTCCCGGGTCCCACGCTTGGGGGAGACCGCGGGCGTGGACGGCTCGGCAGGCCGGTCGGACGGCTTCTCGCCGGCGGACGGCGCGGCCGCAGCCGCCGGCTCGGCCGGGGCCGCCGGCTCGGCCGGGGCCTGGGCAGCCTCCGCCGCGTCGAGGACGTCCTGCTTACGGATTCGTCCGCCGACTCCGGTGCCCGAGATCGAGTCGAGGTCGACCTTGTGCTGGGCCGCGAGCTTGCGCACGAGCGGGGTCACGTAGGCGGCCGCGTCGGAGAACTGACCGGACGATGAAGCGGGCTTCGAGTCCGACGACGACTGCGGCTTGGCCGCAGGCTTCTGGGACTCGGACGTGGACGGAGCGGCCTTAACCGGCTCGTCCGTCGCCTGCTCGACCTCTGCGTCGGCGGCGTCGGTCGCCTTCTCGGGCTTCGCCTGTGCCGGCGGCTCGTCGGCCGGCGCCGGCGCCTCCTCGGCCGCGGGTGCGCTCTCGGATGCGGACGAACCCGCGTCTCCGCCGATCACGGCGAGGTCGCCGCCCACGGGGACGGTGTCGTCCTCCTGGACGAGGATCTTGGTCAGCTTCCCGGCATACGGGGAGGGGATCTCGGTGTCGACCTTGTCCGTCGAGACCTCGAGCAGCGGCTCGTCGACCGCGACGTCGTC
>JBBRGO010000129.1:0-9017 GCA_038224055.1 Actinomycetales bacterium | reverse complement strand
CTCCCGGGGGAGCAGAAGCTCAAGACCGTCGTCTCGCTGCTCGTCCGTCCCCGCACGACGAGCCTCAGCAGCTTCGTCATCCGCAACCCCGACGAGAACCACGAGGCCTTCTACCGCACGCTGCTGCGCAAGAACCTGCGGATGAACGGCATCGCCTACGCCATCGACACCGACGGTGACGTCTACGTGCGGGGCGAGGTGCCGACGGCGGCGCTCGACGCGGACCACCTCGACCAGGTCTTCGGTGTGGTGCTCGGGGCGAGCGACGAGGCCTTCAACGAGCTGCTCGCCCTCGGGTTCCTCGGCTCGATGCGCAAGGAGTGGACCTGGCGGGTCTCCCGCGGCGAGTCGACCCGCAACCTCGACGCCTTCCGACACCTGCTGGACGACGGCTCGGACGGCTGAGCGGGGCTCGCTAGGCTGGCGGACATGACCTACACCCTCGTCCTCGTCCGGCACGGTGAAAGCGAATGGAACGCCAAGAACCTCTTCACCGGGTGGGTCGACGTCGACCTCACCGAGAAGGGTCGGGCCGAGGCGGTCCGCTCCGGTCAGCAGCTGCGGGAGGCCGGCATCCTGCCCGACATCGTGCACACGTCGGTCCAGCGCCGCGCCATCACGACGGCCAACCTCTCCCTCGACGCGGCCGACCGGCACTGGATCCCGGTCAAGCGGGACTGGCGCCTCAACGAGCGCCACTACGGCGCACTCCAGGGCAAGGACAAGAAGCAGACCCTCGAGCAGTTCGGCGAGGAGAAGTTCATGCAGTGGCGTCGCTCCTACGACGTGCCGCCGCCCCCCATCGACGAGGACGACGAGTTCTCCCAGGCGGGCGACGCCCGCTACGCCGGCCTCGGCGAGCTGATGCCGCGCACCGAGTGCCTCAAGGACGTCGTCACGCGGCTCGTGCCCTACTGGGAGACCTCCATCCAGGACGACCTCCGCGACGGCCTCGTCGTCATGGTCGCCGCGCACGGCAACTCGCTCCGGGCCCTCGTCAAGACCCTCGACGGGACCTCCGACGAGGCGATCGCCGGCCTCAACATCCCCACCGGGATGCCCCTCGTCTACGAGCTCGACGAGGAGTTCCGCCCGGTCACCCCGGGCGGGCGCTACCTCGACCCCGAGGCCGCCCGCGCGGCGGCCGAGGCCGTCGCCAACCAGGGACGCTGACCCGCTCGGGGCGGGGGACCTCAGCGCACGCCGCTCTCCATCGTCGCGACGGTCTCCTCGTCCTCTTCGTCCTCGTGGTCGAGGGTCTGGTCGTACTCGCCCGTGACGAGGTAGATGACCCGTCGGGCGACGGAGACGGCGTGGTCGGCGAAGCGCTCGTAGTAGCGGCCGACGAGGGTCAGGTCGAGCAGCTCGCTGCGCGACCACGTCGTGTCCTCGTCGAGCAGGGCCGCGAAGAGCTCGCGGTGGAGGTCGTCCATCGCGTCGTCGTCCTTCTCGAGCGCGGCCGCCGCGACGACGTCCTTGCTCGCGATGATCGAGCCGCACTTGGCGACGATCGACTCGGCGACCTGGCCCATCTGGAGGATGTGCGAGCGCAGCTGCGGCGGCACGGCCGACTCCGGCGTGCGGAGCCGGGCGACCTTGGCGACGTGGCGCGCGAGGTCGCCCATCCGCTCGAGGTCCGAGCTCATGTGCATGGCGGTGACGACGATGCGCAGGTCGGTGGCGACCGGCTGCTGGCGGGCGAGGAGGTTGATCGCCAGGTCGTCGAGCTCGATCCGGATGTCGTCGAGCTTGCGGTCGGCCTCGATGACCGACTCGGCGAGGTGGACGTCGGCGTCGAGCAGGGCGGTGGTCGCCCGGGAGATCGCCGACCCCGCCAGCCGGGTCAGCTCGACGAGCTGGTCCGAGATCGTGTCGAGGTCCTCGTGGAACTGGTCGCGCATGGTCTTCCTGTCTGCTGCCTGTCGTCGGTCCGGCGGGGCTGCTGGCCCGTCGAGCACGCTGTCGTCACGGTGCTGATCGTCTGCTGCGGGTCCCGCCACGGCGCCGTGGGGCACGGGCTGGCGGCACGACGCGTCATCCGGTCGAGCCGACAGTCTCAGCACCGCGTGAATGGCTGGGGACCGTCAGGTGAACACTCGGTTCCCGCCCCGCGCACGGTGGCGCGGGATGGTCCGAGCCTCCCACACCACTGCGTACCCTGAGGAGCGTGGATCCGACGACCGCGGCAACGCTCGGTGGCATCGCCGGCCTCGCCCTGGGCGGCGTGGCCCTCGCTGCCGTCCGGCTCTCCGACCGCGCCACCGGCGCCGATGACGAGCGACCGTCCGTCGCGGCGTTGCCGCCCGGCGTCGCCGAGGTGCTCTCGGTGCTGCGCGAGAGCGGGATCGTCGTCGACTCCTCCGACCGGGTCGTCAACAACTCACCGGCGGCCGTCGCCCACGGTCTTGTCCGCGGGGACGACCTCGTCCACCCCGAGCTGCTCCACCTCGCCCGGGTTGTCCGCCGCGACGGGGTGATCCGCGAGGCGGAGTTCGAGCTGCGCAAGGGTCTGGGCGAGGGCAGCCTCGTCGTCGCCGCCCGGGTCGCCCCGCTCGGCGCCGACCACGTGCTGCTCCTCGTCGAGGACCGCTCCAAGGCGCGGCGCGTCGAGGAGATCCGGCGTGACTTCCTCGCCAACGTCAGTCACGAGCTCAAGACGCCCGTCGGCGGCATCTCGCTGCTCGCGGAGGCCGTGCTCGGCGCCCACGACGACCCCGAGGCGGTGGCTCGGTTCGCGCAGCGCATCAGCGTGGAGTCCGGGCGCCTCACCCGCCTCGTCAAGGAGATCGTCGAGCTCTCCCGGCTCCAGGGCGCTGACGTCATCAAGGACCCCGTCCTCGTCGACGTCGGTGAGTGCGTCTTCGATGCGGTCGAGCGGTGCCGGCTCCTCGCCGAGGAACGGCGCATCGACATCGTCAGCCACGAGGAGGGCGGCTGCGTGGTCTGGGGGGAGCCGGAGCTCATCACCACCGCCATCGCCAACCTCGTCGGCAACGCCATCGCCTACTCCGACCCGGAGACCCGCGTCGCGGTGTCGGTGCGGGCCGCGGACGTGGGTCTCGTCGACGTGTCGGTGACCGACCAGGGCGCCGGCATCGCCCCGGAGGAGCAGGAGCGGATCTTCGAGCGCTTCTACCGGGTGGACACGGCCCGGTCCCGCGCGACGGGCGGCACCGGCCTCGGCCTCGCGATCGTCAAGCACGTCGCCGACAACCACGGCGGCCACGTCTCGGTGTGGTCCGAGCCCGGCCGGGGCTCGACCTTCACCATCGAGCTGCCGGCGGCCCGACCCGCGGTGCCGGGGACCACGGCGGTGACGCGTGCCGTCGGCCCGCAGCAGAACCCCCACGGGGACGCCTCGGGCCCCTCGGACGACGCCCGCCGGGCGACCGCCGCCACCGCCACCGCCACCGCCACCCCACCCCGAGCCCTGAGAGGCCAGCCTTGAGCCGCATCCTGATCGTCGAGGACGAGGTGTCCTTCTCCGACCCGCTGTCCTACCTGCTCCGCAAGGAGGGCTACGACGTGGCCGTGGCGGAGACCGGGCCCGACGGCCTCACCGAGTTCGACAAGAACGGCGCCGACCTCGTGTTGCTCGACCTCATGCTCCCCGGCCTCTCCGGCGTCGACGTCTGCCGGGCCCTGCGCCAGCGCTCCTCGGTGCCCGTCATCATGCTCACTGCCAAGGACAGCGAGATCGACAAGGTCGTCGGGCTGGAGATCGGGGCGGACGACTACGTGACCAAGCCCTACTCGAGCCGGGAGCTGCTGGCCCGGGTCAAGGCCGTGTTGCGCCGCCTTGCCGAGCCCGAGGACCTCGTACCCCCGACGTTGGAGGCAGGGCCGGTCCGGATGGATGTCGAGCGCCACACGGTGATGGTCTCCGGGCGCTCACTCTCCCTGCCGCTCAAGGAGTTCGAGCTGCTCGAGATGCTGCTGCGCAACGCCGGACGGGTCCTCACCCGGGGGCAGCTCATCGACCGGGTCTGGGGCAGCGACTACGTGGGTGACACCAAGACCCTCGACGTCCACGTGAAGCGGCTGCGGGCCAAGATCGAACCCGACCCGGCCAACCCTGTGCACATCGTCACCGTCCGTGGGCTGGGCTACAAGTTCGAGGCGGTCTGAGGCCGCAGAGCGACTCAGACCGTCGTCAGCCGGTCGTGGTCGCGGTGTCGCTCGGTGTCGCAACCGGTGTCACAACCGGTGTCGACTCGGTGGCGGCCGGGGTGGTCGCCGGCGTCGGCGTGATCGTCGAGTAGTAGTTCAGCGGCGGCAGCAGCGGGACCTGGGCCAAGGTGGTGCCACCCGTGCTCGCGGTGATCTTCACGTTGATGATGGAACCCGGCCTGGCGGTGATGCCACTGAGCTGGAGCGAGCGGTCGGCGAGGTTGACCTGCTCGCGCGGCTTCAGGTCGAGCTGGGAGCCGCCGCTCGCGGCACCCGTGGCCGGGTCCGCCTCCGGCTGGAGCTGCATGGTGATGCTCTCGCCGCTGAGGTTGACGGCCGAGCCCGATACGACAGCCTCTCCCTTGCCGTCCCCGACGAGGACGAGGTCGCGCAGGGCGAGCTGCCCGACATCGACGGGCACGCCGTCTGCGGCGGCGTACGGGACGTCGGTCTGGACGGGGGAGAACACCTGGCATCCGGCGGTGAGCGCGACCGCGACGGCGCCCGCGGCGAGGGCGGGGATCGTGCGCCGCACGGCGGACGGGACGGGCAGGACGAGGGATCGACGCTTCACGGGCCACAGCCTACCGGCGTGGGGGTCGGCGCGAACGGCGAGTCCGACTCGATCGCGTCACGGGTCGAGCCGCGGGTCGCGTCACGGGTCGGGCCACGGGTCGGGCCACGGGTCGGGACCGGGTCGGGACCGGGTCGGGCGCCGGCGCAGGGCCCGCGTGAAGCACGTTGCCGCCCGGTCTGTCAAGGGTCGACTTTCCGGCTCTGCGACCCGGACATGTGCCCTGACCTGCGCAGATGCGCTGGACCCGGATCGCGATGACCCCGGGATCGTGATAATCTGGAGGTCGCGAAAGGGGAAAACAGCACATGGTTTTTAAGGTCGGCGAGACGGTCGTGTACCCCCACCACGGGGCTGCACTCATCGAAGAGATCAAGACACGGACGATCAAGGGAGAGGACAAGCTCTACCTCAAACTGAAGGTCGCTCAGGGTGACCTGACGATCGAAGTGCCAGCCGAGAACTGCGACCTCGTGGGTGTCCGCGACGTCGTCGGCAAGGAAGGCCTCGACCGCGTGTTCGAGGTGCTGCGCACTCCCCACACCGAAGAGCCCACCAACTGGTCCCGCCGCTACAAGGCGAACCTCGAGAAGCTCGCCTCCGGTGACGTCATCAAGGTGGCCGAGGTCGTTCGCGACCTGTGGCGCCGCGACCAGGACCGCGGTCTCTCCGCCGGTGAGAAGCGGATGCTGGCCAAGGCGCGCCAGATCCTCGTCTCCGAGCTCGCGCTCGCGGAGAAGACCAACGAGGAGAAGGCCGAGATCATCCTCGACGAGGTCCTCGCCTCCTGAACGGTCGTCCGGACCCCGGCCGCGTCGGTGTCATCATCGTCGCCGCCGGAGCCGGGACCCGGCTACGGGCGAACCAGCCCAAAGCGTTCGTGCCCCTCGCGGGCGTGCCCCTCCTCGGGCACGCCCTCCGGGGGGCACTGACGTGTCCGGACGTCGCCGAGATCGTCGTCGTCGCGCCGGCGAGCCACCTGGCGCAGGCCCGGGATCTCGGCGCACGGGCGTGCGCCGAGGCGGAGCGCGACGGCGTCCGCCCAGCCGGCTCCGCGGCATACGTCACCGTCGTGGCGGGAGGGGTGGAGCGGGGCCACTCCGTCTCGGCGGGGCTCGCGGCCCTGTCGCCGGCGGTGTCGGTCGTCCTCGTGCACGACGCGGCGCGGTGCCTCACGCCCGTCAGTGTCTTCGAGCGGGTCATCGGGGCGGTCCGGGGCGGTGCCCCTGCCGTCGTCCCCGGGCTGGCGGTCATCGACACGGTCAAGCAGGTGGACTCCCGGGGCCGCGTCGTGGCGACGCCGGACCGGTCGACGCTGCGTGCGGTGCAGACCCCCCAGGGCTTCGACCGTGACGTCCTCGTGCAGGCCCACGCCCTCTCGAGCGAGGCGACCGACGACGCGGCCCTCGTCGAGCGTCTCGGGCAGCCCGTGCTCGTCGTCGACGGCGACCCGGCCGCCCTCAAGGTGACCACACCCGCCGACCTCGAGGTGGCGGCCCGTATTCTCGCGGGATGAGCGCGAACCCCACGGCCCTGGTCACTGGTGGCGGCACCGGAATCGGGGCGGCGATCGCCGAGCGCCTCGCCGCGGACGGCTTCGACGTCGTCGTGGCCGGACGGCGCCGCGATCGGCTCGACGCCGTCGTGGAGCGGATCGGGGGCGCCGCCCGGGCGCTCGTCCTCGACGTCACGGACCCGGCCAGCGTCGCCGCGGGGGTCTCGGGCCTCGGGCGGGTCGACGTCCTTGTCAACAACGCGGGCGGAGCGCTCGGGGTGGCGCGGGTCGAGGACGGTGACCTCGCCCAGTGGGAGGCGATGTACGCGACGAACGTCATCGGCGCGGCGCGGGTGACGCAGGCTCTGCTGCCGCTGCTGCGACGGTCCCCTCGCGCGACGATCGTCAACATCAGCTCGATCGCGGGGCAGCGGGTCTACGAGGGGGGCGCGGGATACGTCGCGGCCAAGCACGGCACGTCCGTCGTCTCCGAGACCCTCCGCCTCGAGCTCAACGGTGAGAACATCCGGGTCAGCGACGTCCGGCCCGGGATGGTGCGCACCGAGGAGTTCTCCCTGACCCGGCTGGGCGGTGACCGGGGCGCGGCCGACCGGGTCTACGAGGGCGTCGACCGGCCCCTCGTGGCCGCCGACGTCGCCGCGTGCGTGGGCTTCCTCGTCGGACTGCCCCAGCACGTCAACATCGACACGATGGTGGTCAAGCCGGTCGCCCAGGCCGCGCCCCACAAGCTGCACCGCGGCCCGATCGACTGGAAGGACGGCGCGTGACGGGGTTGCCCCGTGTCGGGGTCGGCGTCGACGTCCACGCGTATGCCGCTGACGGCAGCGAACGCTCGCTCTGGCTCGCCGGCCTGGAATGGTCGGGGGAGCAGGCCCTGGACGGGCACTCCGACGCCGATGTCGCGGCGCACGCCGCCTGCGACGCGCTCTTCGGCGCCGCGGGGATCGGCGACCTCGGGGCGCACTTCGGGACGGCCCGCCCCGAGCTCGCGGGCGCGTCGGGGTGCACCCTGCTCGCGGAGGCCGCCCGGCTCGTCCGCGAGGCCGGCTACGAGATCGGCAACGTGAGCATCCAGGTCATCGGCAACCGGCCCAAGATCGGCGCCCGGCGGGTCGAGGCGGAGGGGGCCCTGTCGGCGGCTGCCGGCGCGTCGGTGTCGGTGAGCGGAACGACGACCGACGGACTCGGCCTGACCGGGCGCGGCGAGGGTGTGGCCGCGATCGCCACCGCGCTCGTCGTCCCCCGCCCCTGACCCTCTCTCGAGCGAGGCGGGGGTGGGCCGCCGCGATGACCGCGCGTGCGGCAGGATCGACGCCAGGACATCAGCATCCCTCAACAGGACGCCCCCACCACCACCCCAGCACCGACCCGAGGAGTTCGCCATGCCGCAGACCGTCAAGGGAGTCATCGCCCGGAGCAAGGGCGCCGAGGTCGAGGTCGTCGACGTCGTCGTGCCGGACCCCGGACCGGGCGAGGCCGTCGTCACGATCCAGACGTGCGGGGTGTGCCACACCGACCTGCACTACCGCGAGGGCGGGATCAACGACGACTACCCGTTCCTGCTCGGCCACGAGGCGGCCGGCGTCGTCGAGGCCGTCGGCGAGGGCGTCACCGAGGTCGCCCCCGGAGACTTCGTCATCCTCAACTGGCGCGCCGTCTGCGGTCAGTGCCGCGCCTGCGCCAAGGGCAGGCCGTGGTACTGCTTCAACACCGCCAACGCGAAGCAGAAGATGACCTTGACCGACGGGACCGAGCTGAGCCCTGCGCTCGGCATCGGCGCCTTCATCGAGAAGACGCTCGTCGCCGCCGGTCAGTGCACCAAGGTGCCGGAGGCGGACGCCGCCGCCGTCGGTCTGCTCGGGTGCGGCGTCATGGCCGGTTTCGGGGCCGCGGTCAACACCGGCCAGGTCGGGCGCGGCGACTCGATCGCCGTCATCGGCTGCGGTGGTGTCGGCAACGCCGCCATCGCCGGCGCCAAGGTCGCCGGCGCGACGACGATCATCGCGGTCGACGTCAGCGACGCCAAGCTCCAGCAGGCCAGGCACTTCGGGGCCACCCACACCGTCGACGCGTCCTCGGAGGATGTCGTCGAGCGCATCCGCGAGCTCACCGGTGGCTTCGGCGCCGACGTGGTCGTCGACGCGGTCGGCCGCCCCGAGACCTACGAGCAGGCTTTCTACGCGCGGGATCTCGCGGGCACCGTCGTGCTCGTCGGCGTGCCGACACCCGACCAGCAGGTCACCCTGCCGCTCATCGACGTCTTCGGCCGCGGTGGCTCCCTGAAGTCGAGCTGGTACGGCGACTGCCTCCCCTCGCGCGACTTCCCGATGCTCGTCGACCTCTACCGCCAGGGCCGCTTCGACCTCGGTGGCTTCGTCACCGAGACCGTGGGCCTCGGCGACGTGGAGGCGGCCTTCGCCAAGATGGGCGAGGGCACCGTGCTGCGCTCCGTGGTCCAGCTGTGAGCGACGCTCTCGACCTACCCGTCTCAGCGGGTGGGGTGCGCGTCGACCACGCCGTCACCTCAGGCACCTTCAGCCTCGACGGCGGTACCTGGGACGTCGACAACAACGTCTGGGTCATCGGCGACGACGACGAGTGTGTGGTCATCGACGCTCCGCACACCGCCGAGCCGATCGTCGAGCTGGTCGACGGACGACGACTACGGGCGGTGCTGTGCACCCACGCACACGACGACCACGTGACCGTGGCGCGCGAGCTCGCCGACCATTTCGGCGCGCCGATCCGCCTGCATCC
>JBBRGO010000128.1:0-9113 GCA_038224055.1 Actinomycetales bacterium | reverse complement strand
GACCTGCGCGCGACCATCACCACCACCGGCGTCACCTGGCACACCTGAGGACCCCGCCCCGCACCCCGCCACCACCGGCGGGGACGTCGGCACGTCCGGGCCCACCCCCCAACCGCGGCGAGGCCCGCTCAGAGGTGCGCGGCCAGGGCGGCTCCGGCCCGCCACTCCGCACCCGGCGCGCCAGCACGGGCAGCGGCGACTGACACCGACGTCCACCCACGGTTCACCGACCTACCCCGGTGGCACGAGTCGGGACTGCAGGACGTGTTCGCGGTCGAGGAACTCGTGCAGGTTGAGGCCACCTGGGGGATCCACCAGCGGGTGGTCGGCGCCTACCGCGACCCCGACCGCGCCCGAGGGAGCGAGCTCATGCACGCCGTCATCGACGCGGTCAGCAGCGGCGTCCCGGCTGCGCTGAGCGAGCGCATCACCCTCGGGACGGACCATGGACAAGCGGGGGCCAACGACATGGCCACGTCGACCGGCCCGGCGCCTCGAACGGCTCAACAGAGGCCATCAGCGGTCGTGTCGAGGACCTCCGAGGCTCGGCGCTCGGCTCCGCAACCTCATCCACTACTTCGGCCGATTCCTGCTCGACGCCGGCGGATTCAGACCACGCCTATACCCTCGATGGTGACGAGCCGTCTTCTGGCGTCGGCCCACGGTCCCTCACCCCTCATTGATGAGGAAACGAATCTCGGTCACCGCCGCCTGCCCCTCGGAAATCGGCGCGGACAACGTGTCGCAGTAGACCTGCGCCGCCTTGATATCGCGTCCGGCGAGCACTTCGTCGATCACCTCCCGGTACCTCTCGTCCTGAACAAGGCTATAAGAACCCGACTGTGACGCATCGCTCAGAACTCTGCGATAGAAGTCGACGACTCCCGCGTTCTTACCGACAAGCGATCCGAATCGGCCCATCATGCACTTCCTTTCGGTACCAGCTCCCAGTGCCAGGAACGCGACCGGTATTGGAGGACCCAGCATGTCAGACCCCTCCGCGCCAAGCGCACGGGTGAAGTAGATGCTTTCCCGCTCTTGCCTTGTCGGGCCCTCTTGGTTGGATTTCGGGGACACCAGCCGACAGAGGGCCCCGCAGGTGCCCCGCACGCCGCGGACGGAGCACGGTCGATGAACGCCCGCACCGCGCAGTCGCCAACGTGCGCGGTACCCCGTCACCAAAGGGCAGCCGATGCAAGGAGACCCCCACACCTCGTGTGGGGGTCTCCTTGCATCGACGGGCCCCGGCCTCGTTCGGCCGGGTCGGTCCGGGATCAGGTCCGAAGGGCCTTCATCCGGGTGATCTCCGCCGTCTGGCCGTCGACGATCGACCGGGCCAGAGCGGCAACCTCGTCGTCCCTCGTCGTGGACAGCACGTCCCGGGACATCGTGATGGCGCCCTCGTGGTGCGCGACCATGAGGTCGAGCCACAGGCTGTCGAATTCCTGACCCGTCGCCGAGGAGAGCCGGCTCATCTGTGCCTCGCTCATCATGCCGTCCGTGCCGTGGTCCATCTCCATCGCCTGGGGTGCACCCCAGCCCTTCAACCAACCGGTCATCGTGGCGATCTCGGGGGCCTGGGCGTCCTTGATCCCGCGTGCGAGGTCGGTGACCTCTGACGACGCGGTCGCGTTCGCGAGAGCGAGGTCCGCCATCTCCACTGCCTGCTCGTGGTGGGGGATCATCTGCTGGGCGAACATCACGTCGGCAGCCGAGACGGGTCCGGTGTTCGCACCGCCCGCCGGCATCGACGCTCCGGCTCCCGGTCCGGCTTGCATGCCGTCCATCGTCGGTCCGCCCGTGTCGGTGCCGCAGGCGCCGAGCGTAAGAACCGCCGCCGCGGAGGCGGCGGCGAGGCCGAGGAGACGACGGTGTCGCCACGCGGTGCCCCGGGTCGGCGGAGGGGCGATCACCGGGTCCCGCCGAGGACACCCAGCCGGGCCACGTAGTCCTGTTCGTCGATGTCGCCCCGCGCGAAGCGCTCGTCCAGGATGCGGCGGGCCCCGTCGTCCCCGGCGTCGCGTCCGAGTCGACCGGGACGGGCCGGTCGCGAAGAGCTGCGGAACGCCGCGACGATGGCCGCCACGACCAGCGCCCAGAACCCCACCATCATGAAGCCCATGAGGAGCCATCCGCCCCAACTCATCCCGTATCCCCACATCATGCTGACCACTGGTCCCTTCATCGTGTCTGAAACCTCAGCATGTGCTGCTCGTCCCGGCCGGGGTGTGGTCCTTTGATGAAGGTTCCCTGAAGGTTCCCGCTGAGGCGCGAACGGGTTCCCTCGGCTGCGACGATGGGCCCATGGACACGACTTCGCGAGACCGGCGCGGACGTCGTGCGCTCGTGATCGAGGACGAACGGTCGATGGCAGCGCTCGTCGGCAGCTACCTCGAGCGAGAGGGTTTCGAGGTTGAGCAGGTCCACGACGGGCTCGCCGCGGTGGAGCAGGCGCGGGACTTCGACCCCGACGTCGTGATCCTCGACCTCGGGCTACCCGGGCTGGACGGTGTCGAGGTGTGCCGACGGCTGCGGACGTTCTCCGACGCGTACGTCGTGATGCTCACCGCTCGCAGCGACGAGGTCGACACCCTCATCGGGTTGTCGGTCGGCGCCGACGACTACATGACCAAGCCGTTCAGCCCCCGTGAGCTCGTGGCGCGACTGCGCGCGATGTTGCGCCGGCCGCGGCCGCTGGGGGTGCTGGCCCCGGACCGCCCGGACACGCGTGCCTTCGGACCGCTGGTCATCGACACCCTGGGCCGGGACGTGTGGGTGGAGGGCGAACCGGTCGCGCTCACCCGCACCGAGTTCGACGTGCTCGCCGCACTCGCGGCCCGCCCCTCGATGGCCTTCTCCCGCCGGCAGCTGATCGAGGCGGTGTGGGGCGGGGAGTGGGTCGGTGACGAGCACCTCGTCGACGTCCACGTCGGACACCTGCGTCGCAAGCTCGGCGACGACGCCACGGCGTCTCGCTACATCCGGACCGTGCGCGGCGTCGGCTACCGGATGGGCAGCGGGACGTGAACGGGGAGCGAGCCGGGACCGGGCTGTCGGTCCGGCTCTTGCTGGCACAGGGGCTGCTGCTCCTCGGTGGGGCGGGAACAGCCTGGGTCGTGGCGTCATCGGTGGGCCCCGGCATCTTCCACACGCACCTGCTCGAGGCCGGGATCGGGCACACGTCCGACGAGGCGGCGCACGTCGAGCGCGCCTTCAGCAGCGCCCTGCTCATCGCCCTCTTCGTCGCGCTGCTCGCCTCGTTGGTCATCGCCCTCGGCGTCACCGCGTGGTTCAGCCGCCGGGTCCAGCGCTCGACGGCCGCCGTGGCGGAGTCAGCCCGCCGGATCAGTCTGGGGCAGTACCAGACCAAGGTCCCCAGCGTCGGTCTCGGAGCAGAGTTCGACCAGCTCGCCGACACCATCAACGCGCTCGCGCAGCGACTGGACACCGTGGAGACGACGCGGCGGCGCCTGCTCGCCGACCTCGCGCACGAGATGCGCACCCCGCTGGCCAGCATCGAGGCGCACCTCGAGGCCGTGGAGGACGGCGTGCGCGACCTCGACGGTGACACCCTGGCCATCCTCCACGCCAGCACGGACCGGCTGCACCGGCTGGCGGAGGACATCACCACGGTGAGTCGGGTGGAGGAGGGGCGGCTCGAGCTGCGCCGCGTGAGGGTGGCGCCCCGGGACCTCGTCGAGGCAGCCGTCGCCACCGCGGCGGGCGCGTTCGACGCCAAGGGGGTGACCCTCGGCATTCGCGGGACCACCCGCGCGGCGGTGAGCGCCGACCCGGACCGGATGGGTCAGGTCCTCGCCAACCTCCTCGCGAACGCCCTGCGTCACACCGCTCCGGGTGGGCAGGTCGTGGTGACGGTCCGTCAGCACGGGGCATCGGGGGTCGACATCGAGGTCGGCGACGACGGTGAGGGCATCGCGGCGGAGCACCTGCCGCACCTCTTCGAGCGCTTCTACCGCGGTGACCCGGCCCGGACGAACGACGGCACGGGCAGCGGGATCGGCCTGACGATAAGCCGGGCCATCGTCGAGGCCCACGGCGGGACGCTCCGTGCCGAGAGCGCCGGGTCCGGGCACGGTGCGGCGTTCGTGGTCGCGCTGCCCGCCGGGCACTGATCCGGCGGGCCGCGCTGCTCAGGGGACGGGCACGCTGCCGGTCGGGAGCGGGAACCACCGCAGCTCGTCGAAGTCGGCGTTGATGTGGGCTTCCGCGGGCCCGGACGGGCCGGCCTCGCGCATGATCCGCGCGCCCTCCTCGAGGTAGCCGGTGAGGGCTTCCTCGCCTGCCCGCTCGGTCAGGCGCGGGTAGCTGAGGCGCCCGCCCTCGAAGCCGATCTGAGAGAACCGCAGCGGGGGCTCGACCGGCCCGTGCTTGTGCTGCCAGCGACCCGAGGCGGGGTCGAAGTCGTAGTCACCGAGCAGTCGCGCACCGTCCCGGGCAACGAGCCGGACCGCCTGGATGATGTAGTCGGCGACGGCGTCGGAGATGAAGTAGTTGAAGTTGATCCGCACCCAGCCCGGTCTGATTCCCTCACAGCCACGGCTGATCTCGCGCTCATAGGCCGCGGACCGCTCGATGTCGATGCCGAGCAGGTGGTGTCCGTACGGCCCTGCGCACGAGCACCCTCCCCGGGACTGGATGCCGAAGAGGTCGTTGAGGACGGCGACGACGAAGTTGTGGTGCAGGTGGCGGCCGCCTGCGTCCTTGACGACGAACGAGACGATCGAGAGCCGCTCCGCATCGAGGTTGCCAAGGATCTCGATGGACGGCTCGCGTGACCACTCTGCGACGGCGCGCGTGAGGAAGCGCTCCTCGTGGGCCCGGATCGTGGCCACCCCGACGGCCTCCTTGAGGGCGAAGACGAGACCGGCCCGGATCGACTCGATGATCGCCGGCGTCCCGCCCTCCTCGCGGTGGGCGGGGTCGCCGAGGTAGTCGTGGCCGCTCTCGTTGACGAAGCTGACGGTCCCGCCGCCGGGAACGTCAGGCACCCGGTTGGTGAGCAGCTCGCGCCGGACGACGAGCACCCCGGGAGTGCTCGGGCCCCCGATGAACTTGTGCGGGCTGAGGAACACCGCGTCCTTGTATGCCGCTGGGCCCGCCTCCGCCCCACCCCGGCCGTACATCTCGATCGAGACGTAGGGCGCCGCCGCGGCGAAGTCCCAGAAGGCGAGGGCCCCGTGCTCGTGGAGCAGGGCGGAGATCGTGTCGGTGTCGGTGACGATGCCGGTGACGTTGCTGGCCGCGGAGAAGGATCCGATGAGGAGGGGCCGAGCGGCATACTCCTCGAGTCGGGCCCGGAGGGCTTCACAGCTGATGTGACCATCGAGGTCCTGCGGGATGACGACGACGTCGGCCACGCACTCGCGCCACATCAGCTCGTTGGAATGGTGCTCGTAGGGCCCGATGAAGATCACGGGACGCTCGTCCGGCGGGACGAGATCGCTGGCGTGCCAACGGTCCTCGAAGTTGGAGGGGACGCGCAGGCCGAGGATGCCGACGAGCTTGTCGATGGCGCCGGTGCAGCCGGAGCCGGCGAAGACGACCACGGTCTCGTCGTCGCCGCCGACCGCGTCGCGAATGACGCGACGGGCGTCCTCCCGCAGGCGGGTGGTCTGGAGGCCGGTCCCCGAGCTCTCCGTGTGGGTGTTGGCGTAGCGGGGGAGGACCTCGTCGCGAATGAAGTTCTCGATGAAGTCGAGGCCGCGGCCGCTCGCGGTGTAGTCCGCGTAGGTCACGCGCCGCGGCCCGTAGGGGCCGGGCAGGACCTGGTCCTCGCCGATCACCCCATCGCGGATCGTCGCGATCAGCGCTGCGCCCGGAGGAGGTGTCGGCTCGGGCTCGGAGGTGGTGGCGACCATGGCCCAGAGAATACCAAATGTGATGCTAATGATACAACACATAACATCACGTTTGGCCGGGTGTCCCGGTGTGAGGACGGTCGGACCGGGCGCCGAGCATCGCCTAGGGTCGGACGCGTGACCGAGATCTGCTATCCCCTCGCCGAACGGACCCTGGCCAACGGCCTGCGCGTCATCGTCTCCGAGGACCACACCGTGCCCACCGTCGCCGTCAACCTCTGGGTGGGGGTGGGCTCGCGCCACGAGAGTCCCGGACACACCGGCTTCGCCCACCTCTTCGAACACCTGATGTTCCAGGGCAGCCGCAACGTGGGGTCCGGTGAGCACTTCAGCGCCCTCATGGACGAGGGCGCGAGGCTCAACGCGACGACGTGGTTCGACCGGACCAACTACTTCGAGACGGTGCCGACCGGGGCGATGGAGCTGGCGCTCTGGCTCGAGGCGGACCGACACGGTCACCTCCTCGACGCGGTGACCCAGGAGAACCTCGACAACCAGCGGGACGTCGTCAAGGAGGAGAAGCGCCAGCGCTACGACAACGTGCCCTACGGCGCCGCCCTCATCGACATCTACGCCACGGCGTTCCCCGAGGACCACCCCTACCACCACCCGACGATCGGCTCCATGGAGGACCTCGACGCGGCGACGCTCGAGGACGTGCACGCCTTCTACCGGGCGCACTACGGACCGAACAACACGGTTCTCACCCTCGTCGGTGACGTGACGCCGGACGAGGGCTTCGCGGCCGCCGAGCGCTACTTCGGGTCGCTGGAGCCCATCGAGGTCGAGCCCCGGCCCCGGCAGTCCCAGCTCCCGCCGCTGTCGGCCCCGGTCCGGGTCGACCGGGTGGGCAACGTCCCCAACGACCGGATCTACCTCGCGTTCCGTGTCCCCGTCGACACGACGCCGGACTACCTCGCCTGCTCCATCGCGGTGGACGTCCTGGGCGGGCTCGACACCTCTCGGCTGATGCGCCGCCTCGTGCGCACCGACGAGACCGCGGTGGCCGTCGGTGGGTGGACCATGGGCCTCGTCGACGGAGTGGGGCTGGCATCGATCACCGTCGACATCGCCGAGGGTGCGGACCCCGAGGCAGCCGAAGCTGCTGCCTGCGAGGAGATCTCACGCTTCATCGCCGAAGGCCCCGACGCCGCCGAGCTGGAGTCGGTGGTCGCCGACACGGAGCGCTCCTGGTTGAGCGCCCTGGCGAGCATCGAGGAGCGAGCCGACCACATCAGCCACCACGCCCTGCTCACCGGTGACCCCGACTACGTCAACTCGTTCGTCGACCGGCTCCGGCGGGTGACGGCTGAGGACGTCCGGGCCGCCGCCGCGGTCTGGCTCGACCCGAGGTCACGGGCTGTCGTCCGCTACCTCGTCGGCGCCGAGGCGGAGGAGGCCGCATGAGCACCGACGCCGAGCCCGTCGTCGCGCGCCCCGTCGTCGCGCCTCCGGAGCGGTGGGACTTCCCCCCCGCCGCCACGCACGACCTCGCCAACGGCATCCGCCTGATCTGCTACGACGTCCCGGGGCAGTACGTCGTCTCGGTCCGGGTCGGGGTGCCCGTCTCGGTCACCGACGAGCCGGCCGACCGGGAGGGGGTCGCGACGATCATGGCCCGCACCCTCGACGAGGGCACGGCGAACCACACGGCGGAGGAGTTCGCCCGCCTGCTCGAGCGCAAGGGTGTCAGTGTCGGCGCGGGCATGTCCGAGGCCGGTCTCTCGATCGACCTCGACGTCGTCAAGGGCAACCTCGCAGTGGCTCTCGACCTGCTGCGCCAGATGGTCACCGAACCGGTCTTCCCCGCCGCCGAGGTGGCCCGCCACGTCCGGACCCGACTGGCCGAGATCGAGCAGGAGCGGTCGGTCGCCTCGGCTCGCGCCGGACTCGAGCTGCTTCGCACCTTCTACGACCCCGCGGACCGGTCCTCCCGGCCGACGGCTGGGACCCGGGCGACCGTGGCCCGGATCACCCGTGAGGACGTCGCGGCCTTCCAGGCCCGCCACGTCGCCGCAGCCGGCGTGACGGTCGCGATCGCCGGCGACTTCCACGGTGTCGACGTGCCGGTCCTCGTCGAGCAGTCGCTCGGAGGCTGGGCGCACGGTCCGGTGGACCGGCCACGCCACCTCCGACGCCGGGCAGCGCTCGCGCCCGACCGGGCCCGGATCGTCCTCGTGGACCGGAAGGGGTCGGTGCAGACCGAGGTCATCATCGGCGCCCCGGGGCCCGACCGCTCGGTCGAGGGCGGATGGGCGCCCTACCCCGTCGCCGGCTTCGTCATCGGGGGGTCGCCCAACGCCCGGGTCGACGCGGTGCTCCGCGAGGAGAAGGGCTACACCTACGGCATCCGCTCCGGGTTCCGTCCCCGCTCGGCGGGAGGGTTGTTCCTCACGTCGGGATCGGTGCGCGCGGACTCGACGGCCGAGTCCCTGAGGCTGCTCGTCGAGATCCTCGGCGGCGCCCGGGAAGGCTTCACCGACAAGGAGATCCGATCGGGTGTCGACTTCATCGGCAAGACGGCGCCGGGACGCTACGCGACCGCGGACGCCATCGCTGACGAGGCCATCTCGATGGCCCTCGACGGTCGCACGACGGAGTTCACCACGGCCAACCTGCACGACCTCGCATCCGTCGACGCACCACGTGCCGACGCGGCCTGGTCGAGCTTCCTCGATACCGCCGGCATCGGGGAGGGAGTGGACGGCTGGACCGTCGTGCTCGTCGGTGACGCGGCCACCCTGTCCGCCCCGATCGAGGCGCTCGGCCTCGGCCCGGTCACCGTCGTGCGCGACGCCTGACCCGGGCGGTCCCGCCTCCGGGTATGCCGCTGGGCCCGACGGACCGCCGCGAACCCGTCGGCGGTCACCGGGGCGTGGCGCGCGCCGTTCGTGGTGGTCCTGTGGTCCTGTGGTTCGTTCCGTGGCCGTCTACGTCGCGACGAAGGGGCGCTCCATCACGTAGTCGTCCTCGAGCCGGCCGCCGACGTCGAAACGCTTCGTGCCGACCACGACGAAGCCGCTCTTGGCGTAGAACCGCTGGGCCCTCGCGTTCTGCTGGTTGACGCCGAGCCAGACGCTGGCGGCTCCGCTCTCGGCGGCCCACGCCAGTCCGGCCGCCATGAGCGCGCCGGCCGCTCCGGTGCCGTGCGCGGCGGGCAGCACGTAGATCTTGCTCAGCTCGACGGTGGGTCTCGCCGCCACGGCGGCGCGCACGTCGTCGTCGGCGGGCTCG
>JBBRGO010000127.1:0-9155 GCA_038224055.1 Actinomycetales bacterium | reverse complement strand
CTATATCTGCGAAGGAAATGATGGCGGCTATTCGCTCTTGCATTTGTGCCTTAGTGCATCCCATAAGAACGCCATTAAAGTAAATGTTGTCTCTTCCTGTTAGTTCAGGATTGAACCCGGCACCAAGTTCCAATAATGAGGCAACACTGCCTTGTATCTTAAGTTCACCTGCAGTTGGTGCGAGAACCCCAGAAAGTATTTTGAGTAAAGTGGACTTGCCAGAACCATTTCGCCCAATTATGCCAATACTTTCACCCTCAGCAACACTGAACCCCCCGACCACCCATGCCCAACCCCGCACCCGAGAGGAGGCCCGCCGTGGCCGACACGCACAGGATCCGCTTCGAACCCGTCGACATCGAGATGGAGGTCGGCGAGGACGAGAAGATCCTCGACGCCGCCTTCCGGCAGGGCATCCACCTGATGCACGGCTGCCGAGAGGGACAGTGCTCGGCCTGCAAGAGCTACATCCTCGAGGGCGAGATCCAGATGGAGCGCTACTCGACGTTCGCCTGCAACGACGCCGAGGTCGAGGAGGGCTACGTGCTGCTCTGCCGGGCGCACGCCTACAGCGACTGCACGATCGAGCTGCTGAACTTCGACGAGGACGAGCTGCTCGGCGGCGTCCCGATCCAGGACGTGCGCACCCGGGTCACGGCCGTCGTCCCGGTGACCCGCGACATCGTCTCGCTGCGAGTCACGGCAGTCGAGCCGGCGACCTTCGAGTTCAAACCCGGCCAGTACAGCGACATCGGGATCCCCGGGACGGGCGAGCACCGCTCGTTCTCCATGGCGACGACGCAGTCGACTCCCGGAGAGATCGAGTTCCTCATCAAGAAGTACCCGGGCGGCCGGTTCTCGGCGCTGCTCGACGACGGCCTGTCGGTCGGCGACGAGCTGCACGTCAACGGCCCCTACGGCTCCTTCACCATCAAGGACGGGCACGCCCTCCCCGTCGTCTGCATCGGGGGAGGTGCGGGAATGGCTCCCATCCTCTCGCTGCTCCGGCACCTCAACGAGACCGCGAGCACCCGGCCGGTGCGCTTCTACTACGGCGCACGCACGGCCCAGGACCTGTTCTACGTCGACGAGATCCTCTCTCTCGGCGAGGGACTGCGTGACTTCGAGTTCGTCGCCTGCCTGTCGGACCCGCCGGCGGAGGGGGGCGCCGTGCGAGCGGACGGAATGCCGCTCGGCGTGCTTCCCGAGCAGGGCAACGTCACCGACGTCGTGGCGCGCCGCGAGAGTGCCCTCCCGCGGTGCGAGGTCTATCTCTGCGGTCCGCCGCCGATGGTGGACGCCGCGCTGGTCTTCCTCGAGCGCGAGGGGGTGCCCGACGACCAGGTCTTCCACGACTCGTTCACGAGTCCGGTGGCAGTCGTTCCCGCCTGAGCGACGTCCCGATGGCATGTCCCCGAATCACCCACACCAACAACGGAGTTGACTGACATGGCGGATATCACCGACCAGAAGACCCGCAGTTTCCCGAAGATCGAGTTCACCGACTCCGAGGCCGGGGCGCTGGACTTCCCGAGCTCGAAGAGCCGGACCTACAACTACTACAAGCCGGCCAAGATCCGGGCGACGATGTACGAGGACGTCACCGTCGACGTCCAGCCCGACCCGGACCGCCACCTCACGCAGGGCTGGATCTACGGCTTCGCCGACGGCCCCGGCGGCTACCCCAAGGAGTGGACGAAGGCGACGTCCTCGAACTGGCACCTGTTCCTCGACCCCAACGAGGAGTGGGAGCAGACGATCTACCGCAACAACGCGGCCGTCGTGCGCCAGGTGAGCCTGTGCCTCGAGAACGCCAAGCGGGCGGGGGCCTACCAGGCCTGGAACCGGGCATGGATCACGTTCGTCCAGCGCAACCTCGGGGCGTGGATGCACGCGGAGAACGGCCTCGCCCTCCACGTCTTCACCGCCGTGCAGCGCTCCGCCCCGACGAACATGATCAACAACGCGGTCGCCGTCAACGCAGCCCACAAGATGCGTTTCGCGCAAGACCTCGCGCTCTACAACCTCGACCTGTCCGAGGCCGGCATCGACTTCGACGGAGCGGTCCACCGTGCGGTCTGGCAGGAGGCGCCGGAGTGGCAGCCGACTCGTGAGGTCGTCGAGCAGCTGACCGCAACGGGTGACTGGGGCGAGCTGCTGTTCGCGACGAACATCGTGTTCGAGCAGCTCGTCGGAGCCCTCTTCCGCAGCGAGCTCGTCATGCAGATCGCGGCCCGCAACGGCGACTACATCACGCCGACGATCGTCGGGACGGGTGAGCACGACTACAACCGCGACCTCGCCTACACCCGCAACCTCTTCCAGCTCCTGAGCCGGGACGAGGAGACGGGGGCCGCCAACAAGAAGCTCTTCGGTGAGTGGCTCGCGGTCTGGGTTCCGCGGTGCCTGAGGGCGGCCCAGGCGCTCCAGCCGATCTGGTCGCAACCGGCCGAGAAGGCCATCACCTTCGCCATGTCACTCGACGCGGCCAAGGACAAGTTCCGCACCCTGCTCGGAGATCTCGAGCTGGACATCCCGAAGGAGTTGGACCAGTGACCATGCAGTTCGGTTCGGAGGCGTCGTTCTCCAACATGTGCGGGGTGACCCTGATGAACACCCCGGTCGGCCGCGTCGTCGCCGAGGTGATGGGGACCAAGGAGGGCGTCGAGCTCACCGAGTACCCCTCGATGATCCGGGTCGACGGCCCCAAGCTGCTCGACTTCGACTACGAGGAGCTGAGCAACGCCCTGGGCGTCGACTTCGACGGCTCCGTCTTCGAGGAGATCAGCTCGACCCACTACGGGCGGATGGTCCACCTCGACGACAAGACGATCCTGTTCGCCAGCCCCGAGGACGCAGCGGAGTACATCGGCTTCGACCTCGTCGCCACCGGCGCCCCGTGACAGAGCACGAGCTCCACTGACGCCCCCGGGCGTTCGTATGCCGCTGGGCCGGCATCAACACCGAGACCGGCCCAGCGGCAATCCGGCGCAGGGCGGCGGCTCCAGCCCCGCGTTTCATCCCGACACAACGAAGTGAGGAAGCCATGTACGAGAAGAACGGCGAGAAGTACTACGTCGTCGACGCACACATCGCCCTGTGGGACGGTCGTGAGTCGAACCAGAAGAACATCCACGGCAAGCAGTTCATCGACTGCTTCTACGACTACCACAAGAACCTCAGCCCCGAGGAGGTCGTGTGGGACTACGACACCTACACCTACTACGGCGGCGAGCGGCTGATGAAGGACCTCTTCGCCGACGGCTACGTCGACCACGCCATCTTCCAGCCGGCCTACCTCGGTGACTTCTACCGCACCGGTTTCGGTCAGACCGAGGAGGCGTGGGCCCTGACGCAGGCCAACCCGGAGCGGTTGACGTACAACCACGCCTTCGACCCGCGCAACGAGCAGGCCGGCCTCGACCAGCTGCACCGCGACGCGGAACGGTTCGGGCTCAAGGGCGTCAAGCTCTACACGGCGGAGTGGCACGGGGACTCTCGCGGCTACAAGCTGACCGATCCCTGGACGTACAAGTATCTCGAGGCCTGCGAGGAGCTCGGGATCAAGAACATCCACATCCACAAGGGCCCGACGATCCTCCCGCTCGACCGGGACGCCTTCGACGTGGCCGACGTCGACGAGGTGGCGACCGACTTCCAGGGTCTCAACTTCGTCGTGGAGCACTGTGGCCTCCCTCGTCTCGAGGACTTCTGCTGGATCGCGACCCAGGAGACCAACGTCCACGCGGGTCTCGCGGTGGCGATGCCGTTCATCCACACGCGTCCGCGCTACTTCGCCCAGATCATCGGGGAGCTGCTCTACTGGATCGGTGAGGACAAGATCCAGTTCTCGAGCGACTACGCGATCTGGACACCACAGTGGCTCGTCGAGAAGTTCGTGGACTTCCAGATCCCCGAGGACATGACTGAGTACCCGGAGCTGACGGTCACCGCCAAGAAGAAGATTCTCGGGCTCAACGCCGCGAAGATGTACGGCCTCGACGTCCCCGCCGAGCTCCGGCTGCCCGAGGCGGAGACCGGCGAGCCCGGCCTCGAGGTCGCGGCGGGCGCCAGGGAGAGCGTGCTGTCATGAGTGCCGTCGCCACTCCACCTGCGTCGGCGCTGACCCGGAGACGGGCAGCGGTGACGCCCCGTGGGGCATCCCTGGCGCACGACGTGCTCGACGCGCTCGCCACCGTGATGGACCCCGAGCTGGACGAGCCGATCACCGGTCTCGGCTTCGTCCGCTCGGTGGCCCTGCACCCCTCCGGCGTCACCGTGCACCTGCGGCTGCCGACGTCCTTCTGCGCACCGAACTTCGCCTACCTCATGGTCTCCGACGCGCAGGACGCCCTGCGTCGGGTCCGGGGGGTCGGTCAGGTCACGGTGCTGCTCGACGACCACCACGACTCGGACAAGATCAACGCAGGGATCGCGGCCAACGCCGGCTTCGTCGGGACCTTCGGCGCCGAGGCGGAGGAGGGCCTCGACGCCCTGCGGCTCACCTTCCAGCGCAAGGCCCACACGGCGGCCATGGAGCGGTGCGTCATGGCCGTCCTGGCGTCGGGACGGACGCGCATGGAGGAGGTGGGCGCCCTCACGCTCGGGGACCTCCCGGCGGGCCCCAGGAAGGAAGCGCTGCTGCGCCGGCGGGCCGACCTCGGCCTTGGTGTCGCTCCGGGGGAGCGGGTCGTCGTGGACGAGACCGGTGTCCCGGTCCCGGAGGCGGAGCTGCCGCTCCGACTCCGCCGCGCCACGTCGGTGCGAATCTCCATCGAGGGCAACGCCCACTTCTGCCGGGGCCTGCTCGCGACGCGGTACGCCGACGGTGACGAGACCGGCATCACCACCCAGATCACGGACACGAGGAGCACGTCATGAAGGCCGTCCAGGTCATCGGCTACCACACCGGGCTGAAGCTGACGGAGGTGCCGGAGCCCCAGGTGGAGGGCCCGTTCGACGTCATCGTCAGGATCGGCGGGGCCGGCGTGTGCCGCACCGACATCCACATCCTCGAGGGACAGTGGGCCGAGAAGTCCGGCGTCGAGCTGCCCTACACGATCGGTCACGAGAACGCCGGGTGGGTGCATGCCGTCGGCGACGCGGTCGTCAACGTCGCGGTCGGTGACAAGGTCATCCTCCACCCGCTCATCACGTGCGGCCTGTGTCGGGCGTGTCGGTCAGGGGACGACGTGCACTGCGAGAACAGCCTCTTTCCGGGCATCGACACGGACGGCGGCTACGCCGAGTACATGAGGACGACAGCACGAAGCGTGGTCCGCATCGACGACTCCCTCGAGCCGAAGGACGTCGCGGCCCTGGCCGACGCCGGCCTCACGGCCTACCACGCAGCGGCCAAGGCTGCCCGCGTCACGCGCCCCGGTGACATCTGCGTCATCATCGGCGCAGGGGGGTTGGGACACATCGGGATCCAGGTCATGAAGGCCATCTCGGCGGCCACCATCGTCGTCGTGGACCGGAATCCGGATGCGGTGGCGCTCGCGGTGGAGATCGGTGCCGACCACGGCATCGTCGCCGACGGCACCCATGTCGAGAAGGTCCTCGAGCTCACCGGCGGCAAGGGAGCCGAGGCCGTCATCGACTTCGTCGGCGAGGGAGGCGCGACGGCCGAGGGCACGGCGATGCTGCGTCGAGCCGGGAGCTACTTCGTCGTCGGCTACGGCGAGAACATCGACGTCCCGACGATCGACGTCATCTCGACCGAGATCAGCTTCATCGGCAACCTCGTCGGGTCCTACACCGACCTCCAGGAGCTGATGGTCCTCGCGGCCCAGGGCAAGGTCTCCCTCCACACCAGCACCTACGTGCTGGAGGACTTCCAGCAGGCGCTGGACGACCTCGACGCCGGCCAGGTCCGAGGCCGGGCCATCCTCATCCCCTGACGACCGGCCCGACCTGGTCCCTGCCCGGTGCCGGGTCGGCCACCGTCGTCCCCCCCTCTCTCTCCCGAAGGACTGAACCACCATGGCAAAAGAACTGCGCTTCAACGAAGAGGCCCGCCGACTGCTCGAGGTCGGGGTGAACGCCCTGGCCGACGCCGTCAAGGTGACGCTCGGCCCTAAGGGCCGCAACGCGGTCCTCGAGAAGCTGACCGGACCGCCCACCATCACCAACGACGGCGTGACGATCGCCAAGGAGATCCAGCTGCGCGAGCCGTTCGCCAACATGGGCGCCCAGCTCGTCAAGGAGGTCGCCATGAAGACGAACGGCGTCGTCGGCGACGGAACGACGACGGCGACCGTCCTCGCCCAGGCCATGGTGCGCGAGGGGCTGCGCGCGGTTGACGCGGGTGCCAACCCGATGCGCGTGCGTCGAGGCATCGAGCAGACCGTTCCGGTCGTCGTGGAGACGCTGCGCAAGCTCGCCACCGAGGTGACCGGCCAGGCCGCACTGGAGCGCGTCGCGACTCTCGCGGCGAACGACGACGACGCGATCGGCTCGGCCGTCGCCGAGGCGGTGACCCGGGTGGGCAAGAACGGCATCGTCGCCACCGAGGAGTCCGAGACCCTCGGGCTGTCGGTGGACATCGTCGACGGCATCGAGTTCGACCACGGCTACATCTCGCCCTACATGGTGACCGACCGCGAGAAGATGGAGGCCGTCTACGAGAACCCGGTCATCCTCCTGACGAACCGGAAGATCACCCAGGTCCAGGACGTCATGACGACGGTCGAGGCGGCCAAGCGGGCCGACCGTCCACTCGTCATCCTCGCGGAGGACGTGGACGGTCCGGCGCTGCAGCTCCTCGTCGGCGGCAACATGCACGGCACGATGCAGTCGGTCGTCGTCCGGGCCCCGGGCTTCGGTCACCGCCGGCTGGGCGAGCTCGAGGACCTGGCCATCGCGCTCGGGGGTCGGGTCGTGGCCAACGACACCGGCATCGAGCTGCACGAGGTCAGCGCCACCGACCTCGGCACCTGCGACCGCATCACCATCACCGAGCACTCGACGACGATCGTCGGTGGGCACGGGGACACCGCCCTCATCGAGGCACGGATCTCGCAGCTGGAGAAGCAGTTCGAGCGGTCCAAGATCGACGGTGACCAGGACAGCCTGCAGATGCGCCTCGCGCGGATGACGGGTCGGGTCGCCGTGATCAACGTCGGGGGAGCCACGAGCGTCGAGCTCAAGGAGCGCATGCTCCGCGTCGACGACTCCCTGGCCGCTGCTCGCGCGGCGCTCCAGGAGGGCATCGTCGCCGGGGGCGGCACCGCGCTGACCCAGGCGCAGGAAGCCGTCTCGCAGATCGAGCTGACCGGGGACGACGCGGTCGGCCGTGAGATCGTGCGGCGGGCTCTCGTCGAGCCGCTGCGATGGATCGCGATCAATGCCGGCTACGACGGTGACGAGGTCGTGTCCCGAGTGACGGCCCTGCCGATCGGGCACGGGTTCGACGCCGTCACCGGCACCTACGGCGACATGCTCGAGGCCGGGGTCATGGACCCGCTCAAGGTGACCCGCGCGGCCCTCGAGGCCTCGGCCTCGATCGCCGCGCTCATCATCACGACCGAGACCGCGATCGTCGAGGAGGTCATGGGCAACCCCGGTGCCATCTACGCACCCGGTTTCGGGGATCTCGCCGAGGGTCTCGTCCGTCCGAGCAACATCTACTGACGCCATGACCACGGACACCGTGATCACGGACACCGTGTCGACGGCGCTGGTGGCGTTCACCGTGCTGCTGCTCGTGCTCGTCCCGCGGGCCGTCCACGGTCGCAGGCAGGTGGCGCGGCGTCTCGACCTGCTCCTCGGTCGGTGCGACCCACACGTGGATCCACACGTGGAGCCACACGCGGAGCCACACGCGGAGCCACACGTGTAGCCACACCTGGACCCACACGTGCGGCTCCGCCACTGAGGAACCCTCCCGCGGACAGCCGCTCGCGCCTCGCGCGGGCGGCTGTTCGCGCGAGGGCGTGCGGGCCCGTCGAGCGGCTTCGGGTAGCGTCGAGTGAGGCCGTGGGCCGGGCGACGGCCCGCGACCCAGGGTGCCTCGCCGGGTCATCGACCCGCGGCGCCGACCACGCCCCCGTGTCGAAAGGAAGCCCGTGTCCCATCCCCGTGAGGTCCAGCTCGTCTCCCGTCCCGTCGGCTGGCCCACCGCCGACGACTTCTCCCTCGTCGACACCGCCCCCACCGAGCTCGCCGACGGGCAGGTGAGGGTCCGCAACGTCGTCATGTCGGTCGACCCCTACATGCGTGGCCGGATGAGCGACGCGAAGTCCTACGCGGCGCCCTACGCCCTCGGTGAGGCGATGGGCGGCGGCGCCGTCGGGGAGGTCGTCGAGTCCCGGTCGGAGAAGATCGCCGTCGGTGACCACGTCCTGCACGCCCTCGGGTGGCGTGAGGAGGCCGTCGTCGACGACGCCTCCGCCCGCGTCGTCGACACGAGCGTCGCCCCCGCCTCGTCCTACCTCGGCATCCTCGGCATGACCGGACTCACCGCCTACGCCGGCCTGACTCGTGTCGCCGCCTTCAAGCCGGGCGACGTCGTCTTCGTGTCGGGGGCCGCGGGCGCCGTCGGCAGCGCGGTCGGGCAGATCGCGAAGGCCCTCGGCGCGAGCCGGGTCATCGGCAGCGCGGGGTCCCAGGACAAGGTCGACCACCTGCTGGGGGACCTCGGCTTCGACGCAGCGTTCAACTATCGCGACGGTCGGGTCACCGAGCTGCTCCGGCAGGCGGCCCCTGACGGCATCGACGTCTACTTCGACAACGTCGGTGGCGACCACCTCGAGGCGGCGATCGGCTCACTCAACCTCGGCGGCCGGATCGCGATCTGCGGTGCCATCTCCGTCTACAACAACACCGAGGCCGCACCCGGGCCACGCAATCTCGCGCGGCTCATCCAGACCCGAGGCCTCATCCACGGCTTCCTCGTCGGCGACCACTACGACCTCGCGGGGGAGTACGCGGAGAAGGCGGCGGGATGGCTCGCCGACGGCTCGCTCACGTCGCGCGAGACGTTCGTCGACGGCATCGACCACGCGGTCGAGGCCTTCCTCGGCGTCCTGCGCGGTGACAACACCGGCAAGATGGTCGTCCGCCTCTGACCGGCCGACCACGAGGTATGCCGCTGGGCCGGGGTCACCGGGCCCAGCGGCATCCCGGCGTCGGAAGGATGTCCCGGGCCGGCT
>JBBRGO010000126.1:0-9216 GCA_038224055.1 Actinomycetales bacterium | reverse complement strand
TCCCTCGCTGGCGCTCGGTCGATCCTCGCGCCTTGGCTCAGCCGCCTGTCCTCTGCCGGCTGAGCCGAAGCGGCGCTCCGGGCCTCCCTCGCTGGCGCTCGGTCGATCCTCGCGCCTTGGCTCAGCCGCCTGTCCTCTGCCGGCTGAGCCGAAGCGGCGCTCCGGGCCTCCCTCGCTGGCGCTCGGTCGATCCTCGCGCCTTGGCTCAGCCGCCGAGGCGCTCGAAACCGGTGACCGTCAGCACCGCCGCCCCGGCGTCGTCGCTCGCGGCGAGGTCGACGCGGGCGACGATCGCCCAGTCCTTGTCTCCCTCCGGGTCGACGACGACCTGACGGAGCAACCACGCCTCGCCGGTCTTCTCGACCTGGAGCAGCGCGGGGGAGCGGGCGGCCTGGTCGGTCGCGATCGAGTCGTGCTCGTCGTAGTAGTCACCGAGCGCCTCGTTCCACGCCTGCGCCGTCATGACGACCTTCTGCGGCGGGTCGGTCAGCTCGGCCACCCGGGTCTCGAGCGCGCCCAGCACCTCCCACTGGTCCCGCGAAGCGAGGTCCACCCGGTGGAACATCGCGTTGCGGATCATCACCGTGAAGGCCCGAACGTTGGCCGTGAGCGGCCGGGTGGGCGGCGCGATCTCGCCCTGGTGGGCGAGGGCCTCGCTCGGGTTGACGAGGTCCGCCCACTCGTCGAGCAGGCTCGAGTCCGTCTGTCGGACGAGCTCGCCGAGCCACTCGATGACGTCCTCCAGCTCCTCGGTCCGGTGCGACTCCGGCACCGTGTGGCGCAGCGTGCGGTAGGCGTCTGTGAGATAGCGCAGCAGCAGCCCCTCGGAGCGGGACAGCCCGTAGGCGGAGATGAACTCGTTGAAGGTCATCCCCTGCTCGTACATCTCACGGACGACGGACTTCGGCGAGAGTGCGTCCGGGGAGAGCCAGGGATGGCTCTGACGGTAGGCGGCGAGGGTGACCTCGAGCAGGTCGCTCAGGGGCTTGGGCCAGGTCACCTCCTCGAGGCGCTCCATGCGCTCCTCGTACTCGATGCCGTCCAGCTTCATCGCGGCGACGGCCTCGCCACGGGCCTTGTTCTCCTGCGCCCAGAGGACCTGCCGTGGGTCATCGAGGATCGCCTCGATGACGGAGACGAGGTCCGTGGCGAAGGTCTCCGACCCGGGGTCGAGGGTGTCCATCACGGCCAGCGCGAAGGGCGCGAGCGGCTGGTTGAGGGCGAAGTCACGCTGGAGGTCGATCGTCAGCACGTGCCGGCGCCCACTCGCCTGGGGTGTCGGCAGACGCTCGACGACCCCGGAGGTGATCAGCTCCTTCGCCAGGACGAGGGCGTGCCGCTGGAGACGGCGCTGGTCCTTCGCCTCGTGGTGGTTGTCGGACAGCAACCGCTGCGCGTGCGCGATGGGGTTCCCCTCGCGCGCCAGGATGTTGACCAGCATCGAGTGGGAGACCCGCAGCCGCGGCAGGAGGGCCTCCGGCTCGGAGCCGATGAGCCGGTCGAAGGTCTCCTCCGACCAGCCGATGAAGCCGTCGGGGGCCTTCTTGCGCTGGATCTTGCGCTGCTTCTTCGGGTCGTCCCCCGCCTTCTCCACGGCGCGGAGGTTCTCCACGACGTGGTCCGGGGCCTGCACGACCACCCAGCCGCGGGAGTCGAACCCGGCCCGCCCGGCCCGGCCGACGATCTGGTGGAACTCGCGGACCTTGAGCATCCGCTGCTTGGTCCCGTCGAACTTCGTCAGGCCGGTGAGCAGGACGGTGCGGATCGGCACGTTGATGCCGACGCCGAGGGTGTCGGTCCCGCAGATCACCTTGAGCAACCCGTCCTGTGCGAGCTGCTCGACGAGTCGTCGGTACTTCGGGAGCATGCCCGCGTGGTGCACGCCGATGCCGTGGCGGACGAGCCGGGAGAGGGTGCGACCGAAGCCGGCGCTGAAACGGAAGCCGCCGATCCGGGTGGCGATGGCGTCGCGCTCCTCGCGGGAGGTCACCTTGAGCGCGATGAGGCTCTGAGCCCGCTCGAGGGCGGCGGCCTGGGTGAAGTGGACGACGTAGACCGGGGCGCGGTCCTGCTCGAGCAGTTTCTCGATGGTCTCGTGGATGGCGGTGACGGCATACGAGAACTCAAGCGGGACAGGGCGTTCGGTGCCGGCGATGACGGCGGTCGAGCGGCCCGTGCGCCGCGTCAGGTCGTCGCGGAACATCGTCACGTCGCCGAGCGTCGCCGACATGAGGACGAACTGTGCATGGGGCAGCTCGAGGATCGGCACCTGCCACGCCCAGCCGCGGTCGGGCTCGCTGTAGAAGTGGAACTCATCCATGATGACGAGGCCGATGTCCGCCGCGTCGCCCTCCCGCAGAGCGATGTTCGCGAGGATCTCGGCCGTGCAGCAGATGATCGGCGCGTCCCCGTTCACCGTCGCGTCCCCGGTGATCATCCCGACGTTGTCGGCGCCGAACTGCTCGCACAGGGCGAAGAACTTCTCGGAGACGAGGGCCTTGATCGGGGCGGTGTAGAAGCTGACCCGGTCGCCGGCGAGCGCGGTGAAGTGGGCTGCGGTGGCAACGAGGGACTTGCCCGAGCCGGTGGGGGTGGCGAGGATGACGTTGTTGCCGCTCAGGATCTCGAGGAACGCCTCCTCCTGGTGCGGGTAGAGCGTGAGGCCCCGCTCGGTCGTCCACGCGCCGAAGACCTCGTAGAGGCTGTCGGGATCAGGGTCCCGCGGGATGCGCTCGTTGAGGTTCGTCACCCTCGCGAGTATGCCGCTCCGGCGGTTCTCGCCCGAATCCGTCACCGGGGGCCCGGGCTCGGCAGATCGGGGGTATCAGGCCGCCGTCGGGGTCCTCTGACCTGCACAGGTGGCCACGTCCCCGTGGGCCTTCCTGCCGAGGAGGTCCCGTGCCCGGCGCAACGATGACGACCTTCGTCGCAGCGAGCCTCGTCCTGCTCGTGACGCCGGGGCCGTCCGTGGTGTTCGTCGTCACCCGGGCCCTCGCGCTCGGCCGCACGGCGGGTCTCGTCTCGGTGCTGGGTCTCGAGGCGGGGTTGCTGCTCCACGTCGCCGCGACGGTGCTCGGGCTCTCGGCCCTGGCGGCGTCCTCGCCGGCGGTGCTCGGCTGGGTGCGGGCGGGAGGCGTCGCCTACCTCGTGCTCCTGGCCGTTCGTGAGCTCCGTCCCCTCCGCGGTCGATCGACATCCCGGTCACCGTCCGAGGAGCGGGTGCCGGAGCCCGTCGCGGCGCCTGCCTGGCGGCCGCTCTTCCGGGACGCGTTCGTCGTCGACGTCCTCAACCCGCAGGCGCTGCTGTTCCTGCTCGCCTTCCTGCCGCAGTTCGTCGACGCGGGTCGGGGCCCGACGTCGAACCAGCTGCTCGTGCTCGGCCTGGTCGTCGTGGGACTCGCCGTGGTCTGCGACGCGGGGTGGGTCGTCGGGGTCACCGCCCTCGTGGCCCACGGCGGGCCGCGGCTCGGCGCGGTGGCCAGTTGTCGGCCGGGAGCGGTCCGGCTGGCTACCGGCGGGGTCTACCTCTCCCTCGCCGCGCTCGCCGCGCTCCCGGCCCTCACCGGCGGCGCCTGACCCGCGCCGGCTCGGGGCGGGAATCAGAGCAGGTCGGTCAGCTCGGTGCGGGCCCGGGACCGGACCGCCTCGAGGGCCTGGTGGGCGCCGGGGGCGTCGCGAGCCGCGCGGGCGAGGCCCTGGCACTCGGCGAGGGAGTGCAGTGACAGGGCGAGGCGGACGACGGGGACCTTGCTCGGCGCCATCGACAGGCTCGAGACCCCGAGCCCGGTGAGGACGAGCGCGAGCAGCGGGTCGCCGGCCGACTCACCGCAGACCCCGATCGGGCGCCCCACCTGCTGGGCGCCGTCACACGCTGCGGCGACCACGTCGAGGACGCCCGGCTGCCACGGGTCGAGCAGCTCGGCCAGCTCGCCCTGCATCCGGTCGGCCGCCATCGTGTACTGGGCGAGGTCGTTGGTGCCGAGGCTGCCGAAGTCGACCTCGGCGAGCACGTGCCGGGCACGCATCGCCGCACCGGGCACCTCGATCATCACACCCGACGTGGGCAGTCCGTTCTCGCGGACGCGACGCGCGAACCACGCCGCCTCCTCCGAGGTCGCCACCATCGGCGCCATGACGCGCACGTCGGCGCCGGTCTCCTTGGCGGCGATGGACAGGGCCTCCAGCTGGGCGTCGAGCAGCTCGGGGCGTTCGGCGGAGAGGCGCAGCCCGCGCCGCCCGAGGGCCGGGTTCTCCTCCGGTCCGAGGTCGGCGAAGGCGAGGGGCTTGTCAGCACCGGCGTCGAGGGTGCGCACCACGACCCGGCGTCCCTCGAAGGGAGCGAAGACCTGACGGTAGATCTCCGTCTGCTCCTCGACGGTCGGTGCCTTCTCCGCGGACAGGAAGACGAACTCGGTGCGGAAGAGGCCGACCCCCTCGAGGTCGAGGGCGCCGGCCGCGACGGCATCCGCGACACCGCCGATGTTGGCCAGCAGAGCGACGTGGTGACCGTCCTGGGTGACCCCGGGGCCGGCACCGGACGACAGCGCCTCGGCGCGACGCTCCCGGCGCACCCGCTGACCCTCGATGACGGCGGGGTCCGGCTCGATCGTCACCTCGCCGGAGTCGCCGTCGAGGGCCACCGGTGTGCCGGCGGGGATCGTCGTCGCTCCCGAGACCTGCACGACCGCAGGGATGCCCATCTGGGCCGCGAGGATCGCCGTGTGGCTGGTCCGGCCGCCGGCCTGGGTGATGATCCCGACGACGAGGGCGCGGTCGAGGGTCGCGGTCTCGGCCGGTGCGAGGTCCTCCGCGACGATGACGCTCGGCTCGGTGAAGGGTGGAACGCCCGGGGCGGGCACGCCGAGGATGACGGCGACGGCGCGGGACCCGACGTCCCGCAGGTCGGTCACCCGCTCGGCGAAGTACCCGCCGAGCTCCTCGAACTGGGCGGCATACTCCTCGATCGCGCCGGAGATCGCCGTCGCCCGTCCGCGCCCGGCAGCAAGCTGCTTGGCCGCGGCCTTGATCAGGCCCTTGTCCCGGGCGATCTGAGCGGTGGCCTTGAGGATCTTCTGCGCCGTGTCGTCGGCGCCGGCGGCCCGCTCCTGGAGCCCGACGGCGACCGCCTCGAACGCCGCGCGGACGTCGGCCAGCGCGGCCTCCTGGTCGTCCACCGCGGGCTCGTCGGAGGGTGGCCGGACGGGGGGAGCGACCTGGACCACGGGACCGTATGCCGTCCCCGGGCTCACGCCGATGCCCTGCCGTGTCTCCGTGGTCGCCATCGGGCTCACACTCACTCGGCGTCGAGGTCGCGGGACAGGAGCGCGACGAGGGAGTCGAGGGCCTGCTCGGCGCCCTCGCCGTCGGCGGTGAGGACGACCTCCTCGCCGTGCTTGGCGCCGAGGGCCATGACGCCGAGGATGCTCGTGGCGTCGACCGCGTCCTCGCCCGGACGTCCGATCTCGACGTCGAGGCCGGTCGCCTCGGCCGCCTCGACGAAGAGGGAGGCCGGGCGGGCGTGGAGGCCGACCGAGGATGCGATGGTGACGGTGCGGGTTGCCATGGGGTGCTCCTTCGTTGGGAAACGGGGTGGTGCGTCGAGAGGTGGTGGAACCGGGTCAGACGGTAGCGGTCGCGTCGATCTCGGCCAGGTTGTGATCGCGCGACTTGAGCGCGACCACGACGGCGGTGGTGACGACGACGCCGATCGCGAGGGCGAGCAGGAAGAAGAGGAAGTTGCCGATGAGCGGCAGCACCCAGATCCCTCCGTGCGGGGCGCGCAGCGTCGAGCCGAAGGCCATCACGAGCCCACCGGTGACGGCCGACCCGGCGACCGAGGAGACGATGATGCGGATCGGGTCCGCGGCCGCGAACGGGATCGCTCCCTCGGAGATGAACGAGGCCCCGAGCAGCCAGGCGGCCTTGCCGTTCTCGCGCTCGGGCTCGGAGAAGAGCTTGGGGCGGAGCGTCGTCGCGAGTGCCATCGCGAGCGGGGCGACCATTCCGGCGGCCATGACGGCGGCCATGATCTTCAGCTGCGGTGCGTCGGTCGCGGCGCCGGCGGCGGCGAGACCGGTCGTCGCGAAGGTGTAGGCCACCTTGTTGACGGGGCCGCCGAGGTCGAAGCCCATCATCGCGCCGAGGATGAGACCGAGCAGGATCGCGCTGGTCCCGGTCATTCCGTTGAGCGCGCTCGTCAGGCCGTCGGCGAGACCCTTGATCGGGCGGCCGAGGACGGCGATGAACAGGCCCGCGGTGATGAGGGTCGAGAGCAGCGGGATGACGACGACGGGCATCACACCGCGGACGCCCTTGGCGACCTTCCAGCGCGAGACCCAGAGGGCGACGAAGCCGCCGATGAAACCGGTCGCGAGGCCGCCGAGGAAGCCGGCGCCCATCGTCGCGGCGATCGACCCGCCGACGATGCCGGGGACGAGACCCGGCCGGTCGGCGATGGCGAAGGCGATGAAGCCGGAGAGGATCGGCACGAGGAAGCCGAACGAGGCTGCGCCGATGACGAAGAAGAGCGCGGCCCACGAGGTGAGGTCGAAGACCTTGAAGTTCTGGGTGATGTTGTACTGGCCCTCGGCGGTGAGGCCGTACTTGACGATCTCGATGGCGCCCTGCTCACCCATCGACACCTGGGCGAGCATGAACGACAGGGCGATGAGGATGCCGCCCGCGGCGACGAACGGGATCATGTAGGACACGCCCGTCATCAGCCACTGCCGGATCCGGGTGCCGGTGCTGACGCCCTCCTCGACCTTCGAGGCGAGCCCACCGGATGCCGCTCCGCCCGCGGCCTTGCTCGGGTCGGCCTCCCACTCGGCGACGAGCGCCTCGGCCCGCTCCATGAGGGCCGGGCCGTCGGAGATGCCCTTCTTCACGCCGACGTCGATGGTCGGCTTGCCGGCGAAGCGGCCGACGTCCTTGACGGGGAGGTCGTGGGCGAAGATGACGGCGTCGGCGGCGGCGATCTCGGCGGGGTCGATCGGGTTGGAGCCGGCCGAGCCCTGGGTCTCGACGGTCATCGTGTGACCGGCGGCCTTGGCGGCGTTCTCGAGGCCCTCCGCCGCCATGTAGGTGTGCGCGATACCCGTCGGGCACGACGTGACTCCGACGAGCTTGAGGCTGCGCTTCTCGTCGCGGCGCGCGTCATCGGGGACGGCCGCGGCCGCAGCCGGAGCAGCCGGAGCAGCCGACGTGGCCGGGGCATCGAGCTCGACCTCGCTGCTGACGATCCGGACGACCTCGGCCTCGGTCGTGGCGCCCGCGAGTGCGGCCTTGAAGTCCTTCTTCATCAGGGCCCGGGCGAGCTTGGGGAGCATCTGCATGTGGGCGTCGCCACCACCCTCGGGGGCGGCGATGAGGAAGATCAGCGTTGCCGGACCGTCCTTGGCGCCCCAGTCGATCCCGTCGCCGGCGCGGCCGAAGACGAGGGACGGCTCGGTGATCGCGGCGCTGCGGGCGTGGGGGATGCCGATGCCGCCGGGGAGCCCGGTCGCCATCGTCTCCTCCCGCTTGCGGACGTCCTCGAGGAAGGTGTCGAGGTCGGTGCAGCGGCCGGAGGCGACGAGTCGCTCTCCGAGGGTGCGGGTCGCCGCGTGGCGATCCTCTCCCGTCAGGTCGAGGACGACCTGCTCTTCGTTGATGAGGGTCATGGCATTTCCTTTCCGAGGGTCATTGGCCCAGGACACGTGCGTGGTCGGGGTGGTGGTCGAGGTGGACGGGGATGCCCCGCAGGTCGTGCGGGGTGGGGACCGAGCTGCCGGGGAGGGTGACCGCCGCGGCGCCCCAGGTGACGGCGCCCGCTAGGGCGTCGGCGCCGGAGAGACCGCGGGTGAGTCCGTGCAGGAGGCCGGCGAGCATGCAGTCGCCGGCGCCGACGGTGGACAGCGGGGCGGTGATCGTCGCGCTCGCGTGGACCGTCGTGTCTGCCGTGACGAGCACCGCGCCGTCGCCCCCGAGGCTGACCGCGACGACCTCGATGCCGTCAGCGACGAGGTCCTGCGCGGCACCCAGGACGTCGCCGAGCGTGGGGAGGTCGTGGCCGACGAGCTCGGCCAGCTCCTCGTGGTTCGGCTTGATCAGGCTCGGCCGCGCCGCGACGGCGGCGTGCATCGAGGAGCCGGAGGAGTCGATGGCCACCCGGATCCCGCGCTCGCGGACGCGGGCCACGAGAGCGGCATACAGCTCGGCAGGGGCACCGGGGGGCAGGCTGCCGCAGCCGACGACCCACTGGGCGTCCTGCGCCTCGTCGAGGGTGGCGGTGAGCAGCGCCTCGACCTCGTCCTCGGTCAGGTGGGGACCGGGCTCGTTGAGCTTCGTCGTCGTGCCGTCGGGCTCGAGGACGGAGATGTTCATCCGCACCGAGCCGGCGACGGGGACGCTCCGGCGGTGCACACCGGCGTCGTCGAGGAGCTCCTCGAGGAGGTGTCCCTCGGCTCCGCCGATCGGCAGCACGGCCGTGGTCGCCGTCCCCTGCGCGGAGAGGGCGCGCGAGACGTTGACTCCCTTGCCGCCGGGGTCGATCCGGCTCGACGTGGCCCGGTGGACCTCACCTCGGTGGAGTGCCTCGATGACGATGGCGCGGTCGACGCTGGGGTTGGGCGTCAGGGTGACGATCATGTGGTCACGACCTCGGGTCCGGCCGCGCGGAGCTCGGCGGCGACGTCGTCGGCGAGGTCATCATCGGTGATGACCAGGTCGACCTGGCTCAGATCTGCGAAGCGGTGGAGGTGGTCGTCGCCGGCCTTGCTCGAGTCGGTCAGCACGATGCAGCGGCGGGCTGCACGGACCATGGCCCGTTTGACGACGGCCTCGGCCTGGTCGGGCGTCGTCAGGCCGCGATCGGCGGAGATCCCGTTGGTGCCCAGGATCGTGACGTCCGCGAGGATGCCGTCGAGGGCGGCGGTCACCCAGTCGCCGACGGCGGCGCCGGTCGTGCCGCGCACCCGTCCGCCGAGGACGTAGAGCGAGATGCCGGGGTGGGAGGCGAGCGCGTGCGCCGCCGCGATGCTGTTGGTGAGCACGGTGAGGTCGATGTCGGGGGGCAGCAGCTCGACGACGGCCTGAGTCGTCGAACCGGCATCGAGGACGAGGGTGCCGCCGATGGGCAGCTCGTCGAGGGCGCGGGCGGCGATCCGGCGCTTGACCTCGGTGAGGCGGGTGCTCCGGGTCGCGAGGTCGGGCTCGATCTCGAGGCGCTCGACGGGA
>JBBRGO010000125.1:0-9264 GCA_038224055.1 Actinomycetales bacterium | reverse complement strand
CCGGCGGTAGCGCTCGATGAGGTCCCACATCTCCGACCGGAGCTCGTCGAGGGCCTCGGCCGTGACGAGGACCGCCGCGTCGCTCGACCCGCAGGCGTCCTGCCAGTCCGTCGGCCACGTCGTCGACACGTCGAGCCACTTGTCGTACTGCTCCGCGAAGTGCCGGGCGTAGTCCCGGGTCAGCCAGTTGAGCGCGGTCTCGGAGTCCTCGTCCCCCTCGAAGTCGCTCGGGTTCCACGAGTGCTGCTCCGAGGCGGCCCGCCACAGGCGCTGCTTCCCCTGCCCGTCGCCGGTGTCCGAGACGAGACCGACCGACTCGAGCTTGCGCAGGTGGTAGCTCGTCGCGCCCGAGTTCGTGCCGAGCAGGGCGGCCAGGGCGGTGGCCGTGGAGGGCCCCCCCCGCCGCAGCGCGCCGAGCAGTCGGGACCGCAGCGGGTGGGCCAGCACGCGCAGGCTCTCCGGGGTGAGCCACAGGGGGTCGGCGTCGTCCGAGGCGTGGCGGGGCGGTTTTTGTGCATCCATAGTGTGCACAATACTCGTGCAAACTATGGATGCACAAGAACTGTGCCTGACGGGGACTGGTGGACGTCTGTGCAGGTCAGGACTGCTTTCGGAGTCGTGGTGGACGGATTTGGGGGGAACGACTCGGGTCCGTAGACTTGAGCACTGTTGTGCCACACAGGCATGAGCGCCCAGCCGCCCCCTCCTGCGAGGGGACGTTCGGCGCGGGCCCGGCCCAGCGGCATTCCGACGCAATGCGTCGGCTCCCAGCACCACCATGAAGCGAAGGCAGACTCCATTGCGCACGTACACCCCCAAGCCCGGCGAGGTCACTCGCCAGTGGCACGTCATCGACGCGACCGACGTCGTGCTCGGCCGTCTGGCCAGCCAGACCGCGATCCTGCTGCGTGGCAAGCACAAGCCGCAGTTCGCACCGCACGTCGACACCGGTGACTTCGTCATCATCATCAACGCCGAGAAGGTCGCCCTCACCGGCGCCAAGCTCGAGCAGAAGAAGGCCTACAGCCACTCGGGCTTCCCGGGCGGCCTCAAGTCCACGTCCTACACGGAGCTGCTTGCCAAGAGCCCCGAGAAGGCCGTCGAGAAGGCCATTCGCGGGATGCTCCCGAAGAACTCGATCGCGCGCCAGCAGCTGTCCAAGCTGAAGGTCTACCGCGGCGCCGAGCACCCGCACTCCGCCCAGCAGCCCGTCCCCTTCACGATCTCCCAGGTCGCGCAGTAAGCCCCCGGGCTCCCCGCTGCTGCGTAGAAAGCGAACATCACTGTGACTGACATTGCCAACGAGGCCGTCCTCGACACCGACGAGCCCGAGCTCACCGAGTACACCTCGGAGTCCGACTCCTCCGTCGCGGGTGAGACCAAGCGTCCGCGCCAGGTCTCGACCCCCGGTGCCGCCACTGGCCGCCGCAAGCAGGCCATCGCCCGCGTCCGGATCGTCCCGGGCACCGGCGAGTGGAAGATCAACGGCCGCACCCTCGCGGCGTACTTCCCCAACAAGGTGCACCAGCAGATCGTCCGCGAACCGCTGACGATCCTCGAGCTCGACGGGTCCTACGACGTGCTCGTCCGCGTGCACGGTGGTGGCCCCTCCGGCCAGGCCGGGGCGGTCCGCCTCGGCGTCGCCCGCTCACTCAACGGGATCGACGAGGAGATGAACCGTCCCGCCCTCAAGCAGGCCGGCTTCCTCACCCGTGACCCCCGTGTGCCCGAGCGCAAGAAGGCCGGTCTCAAGAAGGCCCGCAAGGCCCCGCAGTACTCCAAGCGCTGATCCTGGCAAGCCAGGCTCTCCGCTTGGCTCCAGTCTCGCTCCAGCGGGACGACGAAGGCCCTCGAGCCCAGGCTCGGGGGCCTTCCTCGCGCCCGCGCGTCGTGGGATCACCGATCGGCCCTGGCCCCGCCCCCGGTCTCGAGTGGGGGACTGCGGCCCCGGTGGCGTAGGGTCGGGCCCAGATCACGGCCAGGTCAGGTGGCCACAGCGGGAAGGCACAACCAGTGGGACGACTCTTCGGCACGGACGGCGTCCGAGGCCTCGCGAACCAGGACATCACCGCTGAGCTCGCGCTCGACCTGTCGGTCGCGGCGGCCCACGTGCTCGCCGAGGTCGGCGCCTTCAAGGGCCCCCGACCCGTGGCCGTGGTGGGCCGAGACCCGCGCGCCTCGGGCGAGTTCCTCGCGGCCGCGACCGTCGCCGGCCTCGCGTCGGCGGGCGTCGACGTGCGGAATGCCGGGGTGCTGCCGACGCCGGCCATCGCCTACCTCGTCGCCGAGCAGGACGCCGACCTCGGCGCCATGCTGTCGGCCTCGCACAACCCGATGCCCGACAACGGCATCAAGTTCTTCGCCCGCGGCGGCCACAAGCTCGCCGACCACCTCGAGGACAAGATCGAGGCTCGCCTGCGCGAGCACTGGCAGCGTCCCACGGGCGGCGACGTCGGGCGGATCACGGCGCTCACGGACGGCGCGGAGCGGTATGTGCGTCACCTGACCAAGGTCATGCCCCACCGGCTCGACGGCCTCCACGTCGTCATCGACGCCGCACACGGCGCCGCCTTCCACGTGGCACCCCAGGCGTTCCGCGAGGCCGGTGCGCGGGTCACCCTCATCGGCGGCGAGCCCGACGGCCTCAACATCAACGACGGCTACGGCTCGACCCACCTCGGCCCGCTCCAGGCGGCCGTCCTGGCCGAGGGGGCCGACTTCGGCATCGCGCTCGATGGCGACGCCGACCGCTGTCTCGCGGTGGACGCCGCCGGCGCCGAGGTCGACGGCGACCAGATCATGGCGATCATCGCCTTGTCCATGCAGGAGCAGGGAGTGCTCCGGGGCAACACCCTCGTCGCGACGGTCATGTCGAACCTCGGCATGATCCATGCCCTCGGCAACGTCGGTATCAGGGTGCTCCAGACGGCCGTCGGCGACCGCTACGTCCTCGAGGGGATGCGCCAGGGTGGCTACGCCCTCGGCGGCGAGCAGTCCGGGCACGTCGTCATGTCCGACCACGGCACGACCGGTGACGGCACCCTGACGGGGCTGATGCTCGCCTCCCGCGTCGCCCAGACCGGACGGACCCTCGCCGACCTCGCCGGCATCATGACCCACTTCCCGCAGGTGCTCGTCAACGTCAAGAACGTCGACAAGAGCCGGCTCGAGAGCAACGTCGTCGTCGCCGACGCGGTCTCCGCGGCCGAGTTCGAGCTCGGCGACACCGGCCGCGTACTGCTGCGCAAGTCCGGCACCGAGCCGGTCGTGCGCGTCATGGTCGAGGCGGCGGACCGGATCCAGGCCGAGGCGCTCGCGGACCGCCTCGTCGGCGTCGTCGAGTCCGAGCTCGCCTTCTGACTCGCCCGGTTCAGGCTGCGGGTGTCAGCCTCCGCACCAGGGTCAGGACGAGGAACGACACCACCGTCAGGGCGCCGCAGCCGACGAAGACGCCGCGGTAGCCGGCCGGTGTCGCGGCTCCGAGGACGATGATGGGGCCGGTGAGGATCGAGCCGACCCGGAAGGTGTTGAGGTAGAGGCCGGAGGCGAGACCCGGCCGCGGGATGATCTCCTGGAAGAGCGTGAGGCCCGTCCCGGACACCGCGGCGATGAACCACGCGTTGAGCACCTGCAGGGCGAGCAGCAACGCGGGACCGGTCACGAGCGCGACCCCTCCGTAGTAGGCCGCACCCGCCAGGCATCCCGATGCGATCAGTCCCAGGCTCGAGTATCGTCGCGCCAGCCGCGCCGTCACGAGCAGGGCGGGGACCTCGAGGGCTGCGGCGACGCCGAGCGCCACGCCGGCCCAGATCACCGCGAGCCCGATCGACTGGGTGACGTAGAGGGCCATCACGGCGACCGCGGTGGCGTTCGTCGCCTGGAGCAGCACGAAGGCCGCGACGACGAGCCACACGGCCGACCTCGACAGGGCAGCGTGGTCCGGATCGACCGGCTGCCCCTCGGGCCCGTCCCTCGAGACGGTTCCCGCCCGGAGCATCACGGTCGTCGTCGTGATGTTGGCCAGGGCCACGGCGGCCACCGCGGCAGGGATGGCACGGTCGCCGAACGCGCCGACGAGCAGAGCCGCGACGGGCGGTCCCGCCACCCAGGCCACGGAGAAGACGGCTCTGGTGTTGACCACGTCGGAGGGGGAGGCCCCCGACTGTCGGACGTGGGCGAAGAGCAAGGTCGTCCCGACGGTGCCCGGTCCGCCAAGCATCACGAGGGCAACGAGCACGACCCCCAGGCTCGTGGTCACGGCGAGGACTCCGGCGAGGGCCAGCATGAGCAGCCCACACGCGAGCATCGGCCTGACGTAGTCCGCCCGGCGGTCGGCCCGGACCGGGATGACGAGGGAGGCGACGAAGCCGCTCGTGTTGTAGGCGGCGAGCACCCAGCCGACCTCGCCTGCGGTGGCCCCGAAGACCCGGACGAGCAGGAGGGCCAGGGCCGGGCTGAGCAGCGCGATCTGCAGGCCCAGGAGAGTGCCGAGGAGGCCACGAGCAGCCGGCCCACGGCGCTGCCGCGACGACGCGGCGCGCGGGGGTCCGGCGGCATACGCACACCGTAGGGTGCGATCGGTTTCCCGTCGAGTTCGACTCTGCCACCGGCCCTCCTCCGCTCCTGCGTCTCCGCGCCGAGCCGGTGGCAGACTCGACGCGTGAGCAACGAGCACGTGGTCCCGCTGCGCAGTCGGATGCTGGCCCGCGACCCCGACGAGCCCCACCGCGCAGCGACGCCGCTCGAGCTCTTCTTCGACCTCGTCTTCGTCGTGGCCATCGCGAGCGCCGCAGCCCAGTGGCACCACGGCCTGGCCGGGGGCCAACCCGGCGACCTCCTCGGCTTCGTCATGGTCTTCTTCGCCATCTGGTGGGCGTGGATGAACTACACGTGGTTCGCCTCGTCCTACGACTGCGACGACGTGCCCTACCGGCTGCTCACCTTCGCGATCATGGCGGGCTCCCTCATGCTCGCCGCAGGCATCCCGGACTTCTTCGCCACGGGACAGTCGGCGCTCGTGGTCGCCGGCTACGCCGTCATGCGGGTTGCCATGGTGGCCATGTGGCTGCGTGCCGCGGCCGGTCACCCCGAGGGCCGCGCCACCGCGCTGGGGTATGCCGCCGGCATCGCCGTCGTGCAGGTGCTGTGGATCGGCAGGCTGCTGGTCGAGGGTCGCGCCGCGCTCCTGGCTTCCTTCTTCCTGCTCGTGGTCCTCGAGCTGCTCGTGCCGGTCGCGGCCGAGCGTCGAGGGAGCACACCGTTCCATCCGCACCACATCGCCGAGCGTTACGCCCTGCTCACGATCATCGTGCTGGGCGAGGTCATCCTCGCCTCGGTGCAGGCGGTCCAGGGCGCGCTCGCCCGGGGGGCCGAGCCGGGCCTGCTTGCCCTCATCGTCGGCGCCCTGCTCATCGTCCTGTCGATGTGGTGGCTCTACTTCACCCGCGACCACGCGAGCCTTTTCCACGGCGGGCTCCGCGCCACCTTCGTCACCGGCTACGGGCACTATCTCGTCTTCGCCTCCGCTGCCGCGACCGGGGCTGCGCTCGCGGCGGCGGTCGACCTCGTGCAGGAGGAGTCATCCGCGTCGACGCGCCTCGTCGGCCTCGCCCTGGCCGGTGCTGTCGCGGTCTACCTCTGGTGCGTCACGGCGATGCACGCCATGGTGGGCTCACCTGCGGCCGAGACCAGGGTCGGTGTGGTCGCAGGCATCGTCGTTCTCGTCATCGCCGTGCTGGCGCCACCGATCGGGCTCACGGTCCTGATGACCGGTCTCGTACTCACGGGCGCAGTGGCCCAGCACGTCCGCTCCACGCACGCGGCCGGCCGCCCGAACGCCTGACCCGGGGGAAAGTGCCCACTCGACCTTGGCTCGAGTGGGCACGTCACCCGGACCGGAGGGTTGGTCAGTCGATGTCTTGGACGGGGTTGAGCAGGCCGGTGTCGACGTCGTAGATGAACCCTCCGACGCGGGTGCCCTCCCGGATGAGGGGATGGGAGCGCACCTTGGCGATGTCCTCGCGCAGCGACCGGACCTGGTCGGTCACGACGTGGAAGCTCTGCCACGACGCGTCCTTGCCCGCGCTCGCCCCGACCTTCTCGCGCAGCTCCTCGGCCGTGTTGGAGGCCATCGCGCACCGGGTGTGCGGCACGACGAGGATCCGGTCGACATTGAGCAGGTGGGTGCCCAGCACGAGAGCCTCGAGGGCAGCGTCGGTGATGCGGCCACCGGGGTTGCGGAAGATCTTGGCGTCGCCCGGGGCGAGGCCGAGCATCCGGAGCGGGTCGATCCGCGAGTCCATGCACGTCACCAGGGCGATCCCGCGGTGCGCGACGCCGTCGAAGCCCGAGAGGGTGAAGTTCTCGGCAAAGGACCGGTTGGCGTCGAGCAGATCCGCGAAGCCCTCGTCGTTCGTCGTCTCGTCACTCATCACAGGCCCGGCCTCTTCTCGATCGTCATGGTCATCGGTTTGCTCACGTCGGCGAAGAAGTCGTTGCCCTTGTCGTCGACGATGATGAAGGCGGGGAAGTCCTCGACCTCGATCTTCCAGACCGCCTCCATGCCGAGCTCCTCGTACTCGAGCACCTCGACGTGCTTGATGCAGTCCTGGGCGAGGCGCGCCGCGGGCCCACCGATCGAGCCAAGGTAGAAGCCGCCGTGCGCGTCGCACGCGTCGGTCACCTGCCGGCTCCGGTTGCCCTTGGCGAGCATCACCATCGACCCGCCCGCGGCCTGGAACTGGTCGACGTAGGAGTCCATCCGCCCCGCGGTGGTGGGCCCGAAGGAACCCGACGGCATACCTGCCGGTGTCTTGGCCGGGCCCGCGTAGTAGACGGGGTGGTCCTTGAGGTACTGCGGCATCTCCTCGCCCGCGTCGAGCCGCTCCTTGATCTTCGCGTGCGCGATGTCGCGGGCCACCACGAGCGGGCCGGTGAGCGACAGGCGCGTCTTGACCGGGTGGCGGCCCAGCTCGGCGAGGATCTCGTGCATCGGCGCCGTGAGGTCGATCCTGACGACGACGTTCTTGCTCGTCGAGCTCACCCCCACCGCGTCCTCCTCGTGCTCACCGAGGTCGACCGTGCCCGCATCCGGCAGGAAGCGCGCGGGGTCGGTCTCGAGCTGCTCGATGAAGACGCCGTCGGCTGTGATCTTGCCGAGCGCCTGGCGGTCGGCCGAGCACGAGACGGCGACGGCGACCGGCAGGCTCGCTCCGTGGCGGGGGAGTCGGACGACGCGCACGTCGTGGCAGAAGTACTTGCCACCGAACTGGGCGCCGATGCCGAACTGACGGGTCAGCTCGAGCACCCTCTCCTCGAGCTCGGTGTCGCGGAAGCCGTGCGCCGTCATCGAGCCCTGCTTCGGAAGGGTGTCGAGATACTTCGCCGACGCGTACTTCGCTGTCTTCAGGGCGAACTCGGCGCTCGTGCCGCCGACGACGATCGCCAGGTGGTAGGGCGGGCAGGCCGCCGTCCCGAGCGAGCGGAGCTTCTCGTCGAGGAAGCGCAGCATCGCCTCCTCGTTGAGGATCGCCTTCGTCTCCTGGTAGAGGTAGCTCTTGTTGGCCGACCCGCCGCCCTTGGCCATGAAGAGGAACGAGTATGCCGTCTCGTGGCCGGGCGCCGTGTCGGCGTAGAGCTCGACCTGGGCCGGCAGGTTGGAGCCGGTGTTCGTCTCCTCCCACATCGTCAGGGGCGCCATCTGGGAGTAGCGGAGGTTGAGCCGGGTGTAGGCGTCGTAGACGCCCTCGCTGATCGCTCGCTCGTCCGTTCCCTGGGTGAGCACGTGCTGGCCGCGCTTGCCCATGACGATCGCCGTGCCGGTGTCCTGGCACATCGGCAGGACACCACCGGCCGCGATGTTGGCGTTCTTGAGCAGGTCGAGGGCCACGAACTTGTCGTTGTTGCTCGCCTCGGGGTCCTCGAGGATGGTGCGTAGCTGCTGGAGGTGAGCCGGGCGCAGGTAGTGGGCGATGTCGTGCATCGCCGTCTCGGTGAGCAGGCGTAGCGCTTCCGGGTCGACCTCGAGGAAGGTACGGCCGCCGGGTCCCTCGACGGTGCGGACGCCCTCGGTCGTCAGCAGCCGGAAGGGCGTCTCGGCCTCACCGGCAGGCAGCAGGTCCTCGTAGCGGAACTCGGTCACGGTCACTCCTTGCTGGTGGGGGAGCGGAAAGCCCCTCCCAGCGTATCGAGTGCCGGGAGGGGCTTCCTGAGGTGGTGCAGACGGGTCAGGTCGTGCGGGTGGAGCTGGTCAGCCCTTGACCGCGCCGGACGTCATGCCGCGGATCATGAAGCGCTGGAGGGTGAAGAAGACGATCATCGGGACGATGATCGAGATGAACGCGCCGGCCGTGAGCAGCTCCTGGCCCTGACCCTGCGTGCCGAGCAGCTGCTGGAGCTTGACGATCACCGTGGTGTTCTCGGTCTTGAGGAACAGCTTGGCGATGAGGAGGTCGTTCCAGACCCAGAGGAACTGAAGGGTCGCGAAGGCGGCGATGGCCGGGATGGACATCGGAAAGACCAGCCTCCAGAACGTCTGGTAGTGCGAGCAGCCGTCGATCTTGGCCGACTCCACCACCGTGCGGGGCAGCGTGCTCATGTAGTTGCGCAAGGTGTAGATGGCGAGCGGCATACCGAAACCTGTGTGCAGCAGCCAGACCGCGATGTACTGCCCGGAGATCCCCAGCCCCCGCGGTCCGAGGACGTTGAGCATCGGCTGGAACGCGACCTGGATGGGCACGACCATGACGGCGATGATGAGCAGGAAGAAGAACTCCTTGAACGGGAAGTCCATGAACGTGAACGCGTAGGCCGCGAACGCGGCGAACATGATGGGGATCACGGTCGCCGGCACGGCGATGACGATGCTGTTGATGAAGCCCGAGCTGAGGTCGGAGCCGGTCCAGGCGCCCTGGTAGTTGCTCGTCGTCCACTCGGCTCCGAACGGGTTGAACAGCGCGGTCCACCAGCCGGAGGTCGCCGCGTCGGTGCGGGTGCGGAACGAGGTGACGAGCAGGCCGATGGTCGGGAGCGTCCAGAGCAGGGCGAGCACCGCCATCGTGGCGATCGAGAAGGGGCTCCTGGGTCGGCCGTCCTTCATCAGTGAACGGCTCATCGGCCGGCCTCCTCGTCCTTGAAGTGCTTGATCTGGAACCAGATGAGCGGGATGACCGCCAGCAGGAGCACGACGACGATCGCCGTGGCCTGACCCGCCTCACTCGCTGCGAACAGCTTGTTGAAGAACAGGTTGGCGATGACGTCGGTGCC
>JBBRGO010000124.1:0-9323 GCA_038224055.1 Actinomycetales bacterium | reverse complement strand
GTCGCCGTCGTCGAGAGGGTGTATGCCGCTGGGCCGGCGAGGGCCGCCACGAGCGCCGCGGCGAGGACGACGGGGATCGCCCGGCGATGCAGCCGGCTCGTCGCGAGGATGAGCAGCGAGGCGGCGAGGCCGACCGCGAGGACACCGACCCGGAGCCAGTCGCCGTAGGCCGTCGTGCCCGACAGGAGCAGGAAGCTCCACACCGCGGCCGCGGCCGTCGCGACGGCGAGGGTGATGGTCCCGACTGCGCTCGACCGGCGCTGCCAGGCCTCGACGGCGCCCATCCCGACGAGCGCGGCGATGGCCGGGGCGAGGGCGACGGTGTAGTACTGGTGGAAGATTCCGGCCATGAACGAGAAGACGAGGACGGTGACGACGAGCCAGCCGCCCCAGACGAGGTAGGCCGCACGACGCAGGTCGGTGCGGGGTCGACGACCGCGCAGGACGAGCCCGACGACGAGCAGGACGAGGGCGCTCGGCAGGAGCCACGAGATCTGGTCGCCGGTGCCCGAGGAGAACATCCGGAGGATGCCGGTCTCGCCCCACATGCTCCCGCCGGCGGCGCCGCCGCCGCCGACCGAGCCGGTCTCGTCCCCGCTCAATCGGCCCAGCCCGTTGTAGCCGAAGGTCAGCTCGAGGAACGAGTTGGTCTGGCTGCCCCCGATGTAGGGCCGGGCCGAGGCCGGGACGAGCTCGACGACCGCGACCCACCACCCTGCAGTCAGCACCATCGCGCCGACTGCCATGAGGGAGTGGCCGATCCGCCTGCCGAGGGTGGTCGGTGCCGCGATCAGGTAGGCGAGGCCGAAGAAGGGCACGACGAGCAGGACCTGGAGGGTCTTGGTGAGGAAGCCCAGACCGATGAAGACACCGACGAGGATCATCCACTTCGCCGAGGCCTTCTCGACGGCCTTCATCGTCGCCCACGCGCCGAGAGCCATGAGCAGGGTGAGCAGCGCGTCGGGGTTGTTGAAGGTGAACATCAGCGCGGCGACGGGGGTGAGCGCCAGGGCAGTGCCGGCGATGAGCCCTGCGGCTGGGCCGAAGTGGCGCTTGACGGTGGCGTGGACGACCCCGACGGTCGCGACGCCCATCAGCGCCTGGGGCAGCAGGATGGCGAAGGAGCTGAGGCCGAGGACGCGCACCGAGAGCGCCATCAGCCAGAGGGCCGCTGGCGGCTTGTCGACGGTGATCGAGTTCGCGGCGTCGGAGCTGCCGTAGAAGAAGGCCTTCCAGCTCTCGCTCCCGGCCTGGACCGCGGCAGAGTAGAAGGAGTTCGCGTAGCCACTCGATGTGAGGTTCCACAGGTAGAGCGCCGCCGTCGCAGCGAGGAGACCGAGGAGTGCCGGCCGGGCCCACGCGGGGTCCGTCTCGGCACCGCGCCAGAGGCGCCCGGCGCGCCCGCGACGGCCCGCACCGCGCGGCGAGTCGGGCGAACGGGTGGCAGGGGGGTCGGCCTGGGCCCCGGCGGCCGTGTCAACCGAGGGGTCGGCGCCGGCGGAGGGGAGGGTCATCGTGTCCATGGCTCCACCGTGAGCCCCTGCGCTGTGCAGTCCCTGTGACCCGTCTTTGGCCACCGCATGAGTGGCCGAGGGACCCGAGGTGCAGGTATGCCACCGGGCCGGCTCCTGCGGGGAGCGGCCCAGCGGCATACGTGCGAGGTCGGACCTCAGGTGGCGGGGAGGGTCACGGTGAAGGTCGTGTCGCCCGGCGCGCTGGCGAGCCCGACCCGCCCACCGTGGGCCTTGGCGACCGCGGCGACGATCGACAGGCCGAGTCCGGTGCTGCCCCCAGCCCGGTTGCGCGCGTCGTCGCCCCGGGCGAAGCGCTCGAACACGTTGGACTGCAAGGCTTTCGGCACACCAGGGCCGTTGTCGTGGATGGCGATCCGCACCGTGTCCCCGTCAGGGCGGACCGAGGTCGTGACCTGGCTCCCCTCCGGGGTGTGGGTACGGGCGTTGGCCAGCAGGTTGGCGACGATCTGGTGGAGGCGGGCCGGATCCCCCACGACCTCGACGGGCTCCGGCGGCAGGTCGAGGTCCCACCGGTGGTGCGGCGACGCCGCATGGGCGTCGCTCACGGCGTTGATGACGAGCATGGAGAGGTCGACCTGGGTGCGCTCCAGCGGACGACCGGCGTCGAGGCGGGCGAGGAGGAGCAGGTCCTCGACGAGCGACGACATGCGCGTCGCCTCGGACTCGATCCGGCCCATGGCGTGGGTGACCGTGCCGGGGACGGGCTCGGTCTCGCGACGCGTCAGCTCGGCGTAGCCCTTGATCGAGGCGAGCGGGGTGCGCAGCTCGTGCGAGGCGTCGGCGACGAACTGGCGGACCCGCTGCTCGCTCTCGTGCCGGGCGTTGAGGGCGCCGTCGACGTGCTCGAGCATCTCGTTGAACGCGGCGCCCACCTGACCCACCTCGGTGCGGGTGTCGGTGTAGGCGGGGTCGACCCGCTCGGCGAGCGCGACCTGTCCCGAGTCGAGGGGCAGCTTCGAGACCTTCGTGGCCGTCGCCGCGACGCGCCGGAGCGGCTCGAGGTTGCGGCGGACGAAGAAGGTGCCGAGGAGGGCGACGAGGAGCATGCCACCCGCGAGGGTCGAGACGACGATGACGAGCAGGCCCTGGACGGTCTGCTGCTTCGAGGCGTTGCTCAGGCCGACGACGAGGGTCCCCGGGACGGCCTGTCCGTTCACGACGACGTTGGCTCGCAAGGACATCACCCGGTAGGCCCCGACGCCGTCGCCGAGGTCGATGTCACGGGGGGCGCCGATACCGGCGGCCGACAGGGTCGCGAGCTGGGTCGGCGAGAGCGCGGTGCGGACGCCCCCTGGGGTGGTCGCCGAGCCGGTGCGGACCGAGGACGTCGCTGCGTCCGCCCTGGGGATGGTGCCGAGGAAGGCGATCAGGCCCTCGTCCCCGGGGCCGCGCCGACGGTCGTCCCCGCTGTCGCCACCGAGCCCGGGCAGGGACCCGCCGCCGCGGAGGCGGTCGACCGACTGCTGGAGCTGCTCGTCGGTCTGCACGGTGAGCTGTCGGTCGAGGGCGAACACGGTGTAGGCGCCCGTGACGAGGCTGAGGACGGTGAAGAGCACGAGGATCGAGGCGACGAGCTTCGCCCGGAGCGACCACGCCGACCACGGCCGGACCCGACCGGGGCGGGGACCCGGGTGGGCCCGCGGGGTGGGTTCGTCATCCGACGACGGCGCCGGAGGCGCGGGCGATGGGCGCTCGGGGACGCGGGGATCCAGGGGCTCGGGAACGGAGGCGGGGGCCGGGGGCTGGGTCCCCACCTCAGGCCGCGGGCTTGAGGACATAGCCGGCGCCTCGCATCGTGTGGATCATCGGCTCGCGGCCGGCGTCGATCTTCTTGCGAAGGTAGGAGATGTAGAGCTCGACGACGTTGGCCTGACCGCCGAAGTCGTAGTTCCAGACCCGGTCGAGGATCTGTGCCTTGGATAGCACCCGGCGGGGGTTGCGCATGAGATAGCGCAGGAGCTCGAACTCCGTTGCGGTGAGGTGGATCTCCTCGCCGGACCGGATCACCTCGTGGCTGTCCTCGTCGAGGCTGAGGTCGCCGACGACAAGGGTGGAGTCGGCCGAGCTCATCGCGATCGTCGTGCGGCGCATCAGGGCCCGGACCCGGGCGACGACCTCCTCGAGCGAGAACGGCTTCGTCACGTAGTCGTCCCCCCCGGCGGTCAGCCCGGAGACCCGGTCCTCGAGGGCGTCCTTGGCCGTGAGGAACAGGACGGGGACGTTGTCGTTGTCGGCGCGCATCCGGCGCAGCACCTCGAGCCCGTCGAAGTCGGGGAGCATCATGTCGAGGACCACCGCGTCCGGGTCGAACTCACGGGCAGCGCGGACGGCCTCCATGCCCGTGGCGGCCGAGCGGACCTCCCAGCCCTCGTAGCGCAGGGCCATGCCGAGCAGCTCGGTGAGGTTGGCTTCGTCGTCGACGACGAGGACCCGCACCGGGGTGCCGTCGAGACGCTGGAGCCGCGCGGCAGAGGTCTGTGACTTGTTGCTCATGGTGTCCAGTGAACCCGTGCGCCTTGTGTGGTGGCTAGTACCTTCCTGTGCGAATCCTGTGCGCAGGCCGTGGCTGCACGGCCCCGCCGACTCCTAGGCGCTCGACGGCCCGGCCACAGGATCACCACAGGGGCGGGTCGGAGCGTGGGGCCATGACCGATGACACCACCGCCTCGACCCCGCCGCCGGAGCGGTCGTCGCAGGGCGCGGAGGCCGCACCCGACGCACCACCCGCCCTGCCCACCTTCGGCCCCACGGTCGACCCCACGGTCGACCCCACGGTCGACCCCAGCGCGTCGCCCACCCCGCTCGCTCCCGAGGCCGAACCGCCCGACCCCCGGGTGGCCCGGATCCGGCAGCGGTGGGACGGGAGGAAGACGGCTGTGGTGGCGGGCCTGGCCGTCGTCCTCACCTCCGCAGGCGCGATCGGCGCGGCCGCCGCGCTCCCGTCCGGCACGACCCTCGGGGAGGAAAGCGGTGGACGGTTCCGCGGCGGCGTCCCCGGCGGGCAGCCGCCCGGCCAGTTCCAGCGGGGCGGGACCGGCCAGAACGGGACGTCCCCCCGCGCCGTCGTCCCCAACGGCACGGGGGGTCAGGGCCAGGCCGCCACTCCGCAGGACGGCAGTCAGCTCCCCGGCCTCGGCCAGGCCCCGGGAGGCTCGACCCCGACCGACCCTGCTGACCCGAACGACCCGCAGTCGAGCCTGCTCGGCCAGGTCGCGCCCGACCTGCTCGCCGAGCTCGACCAGGTGAACCCGACCCTGGCCACCCAGCTCGAGCGGCTGCTCCGAAGCGGACGGCTCGCCCCGAGCGACCTCGCCCGGCTCGAGCGGCTCGACCCGAGCCGGCTCGCCCAGCTCGGGCTGCGCGGCGGCAGCAGCGGAGGTGGCGGGGCGGCGCCGGACCAGCAGGGTCAGCCCGATGGCAGCGGGTCCGCGACGGAGACGAGCCTGCGGACGACCTGACCGAAGCAGGCAAGGCTCGCCTTCGGTGACACGTGACCGTGTGGATGCGACGATCGCAGGAAGCAGTTCCTGCGATCGGAGTCAGTGAGATGTCGCCAGCACGTGCCGCGAACGAGGCCCCCGACGACCTCGGGCGTGATCAGGTCACGGCAGTCGAGGACGACATCGTCCCCGAGCCCGAGCGGGCCGAGCCCCACGACGCGGGCATCGGCAGCCGCCTCAACTGGTTGCGCGCGAGTGTCCTGGGCGCCAACGACGGGATCGTGTCGACGGCCGGTGTCGTCGTCGGCGTCGCCGGGGCCACGAGCAACCGGCCCGCGATCATCGTCGCCGGCATCGCCGCCCTCGCGGCGGGTGCGCTGTCGATGGCTGCCGGAGAGTACGTCTCGGTCAGCACCCAACGTGACTCGGAGCGTGCCCTGATCGAGCTCGAGCGACGCGAGCTCCGCGAGGACCCGGACGGCGAGCTCGAGGAGCTCACCGCGCTCTACGAGGCGAAGGGCATCAGCCGTCCCGTAGCCGAGCAGGTCGCCCGCGAGCTGACCGAGCAGGACGCCCTCGCCGCGCACGCCGAGGTCGAGCTGGGCATCGACCCCGACGACCTGACCAACCCGTGGCACGCGGCCTGGGCGTCGATGGCGGCCTTCACGATCGGAGCCCTGCTCCCACTGCTCACGATCAGCTTCAGCCCCGAGTCGGTCCGCACGGTGGTCACCGTGGTCACGGTGGCCCTGGCCCTGGCCCTCACCGGCTGGGCGAGCGCCCGCCTGGGCCGCAGCCCGGTGCCGCGCGCCGTCGGGCGCAACATCACGGGCGGTCTGCTCGCGATGGGCATCACCTACGCGATCGGTGCCCTCGTCGGCACGAACCTGCTCTGACCAGCCGGGTCCACGCCGCAGAACGGCCGTGCCCTGTAGTCTGGCCATCGGACCACACCGTGTCACGCGCTTCCCGCGCCCGTGGCACGGTCGTCACCACCGGGACGAGCTCGTCGCACACGGTGGGATCGGCAGGATGCGAAGCAGCTGCGTCCGCCACATCCAGGGGCACCCGTTGACGGTGTTCCGGATGGTCACCGAACCGCGTGGCGCGCGTCCGCGGTGACGCCGGACCGGCGATCACCACCGTTTGCCCTCAGGAGGAGCATGTCGTCCAAGGTCCGTCGTCGGACGTCCGGCCGTTCCGGGTCACGCCACACCGTGACCCGGCCCGACGACCCCGCGCCGATCATCCCGATCCTCGCGCGCCGGGTCCGTGAGGTCGAGGCCAAGACCGGCAAGGGCAAGGCGAGCCCGGCCAACCGGACGAAGTTCCAGGTCATCGCACTGCTCATGCGGGCCGAACGGGCGCGGGTCAAGTCCGACACCGCGCTGACCGTGACCACGCGCAACGAGCTGCTCAAGCGGCTCGACGGGGTCGCCACCATCCTCGCCCAGACCGCGGCGCGCGACACGAGCCTGCTCACGCTGCTCGACGACTCCGCCAAGCCCGGCGCCGCCGCGCAGCAGATGCGCGTCGACTGGCTGCTCGAGTCCGGCGCCGAGCTCGCCCCGGAGGAGCTCGTCATCGAGCGCCAGGCAGCGCCTCCACCGCCCGCCGTCCCGGTGAGCGCATCGACCCGGCAGGTCATCCCCCCGTCGGTTCCCTCCCGAGTGCTCGCCAACCCCTTCCTCGCCCCCAACCTCGAGCTCGCCACGGAGCAGGAGCACCGTCCCGCCCGGTTGGCCGGGTGGGACCTGATGGACCCGCTCTACCGTGCCTTCGAGCAGGGCGCGGGCGGCGAGGCCGCCTCGATGCGGCTGCCGGACGCCCCCGCCATCGACCGGATCTCCCCGGCGGGCTCGACCCTGATGGTCCACCAGGCCCGGTTCCTCGAGCAGGTCCGCGAGGGGCACCGCACCTTCCTGCTCGCCGACGAGCCCGGGCTCGGCAAGGCGGCTCAGTCGGTGCTGGCCGCCTCCGTCGCCGACGCCTATCCGATGCTCGCCGTCGTCCCCAACGTGGTGAAGATCAACTGGGCCCGCGAGGTGCAGCGCTGGACTCCGCAGCGCCGGGTCACGGTGATCCACGGCGACGGCCGGGACGTCGACGCCTTCGCCGACGTGTTCGTCGTCAACTACGAGATCCTCGACCGCCACTTCCCGTGGCTCTCGACCCTGGGCTTCCGCTCGATGGTGGTCGACGAGGCACACTTCATCAAAAACCTCGGCTCCCAGCGCTCGCAGCAGGTGCTCGCCCTCGCGGACCGGCTGCGCGCCAACACCCCCGGCGGCAACCCGCTACTCATGGCCCTCACGGGAACTCCGCTCATCAACGACGTCAAGGACTTCCGGGCGATCTGGCGCTTCCTCGGCTGGATCAGGGACGACAAGCCGGGTCCGCAGATCACGCGTCGTCTCGACGCGTCGGGCTACACACCGGCGGACCGGGGCTTCTACCCCGAGGCGCGGTCGGCCGTGATCGACATGGGCATCGTCCGCCGGCGCAAGGTCGACGTCGCCAAGGACCTGCCCGACAAGCGCATCGCCGACCTTCCCGTCGAGCTCGACGACGACCTCGGTCGCTCGGTCCGTCAGGCAGAGCGGTCCCTCGGCAAGCGTCTCGCCACCAAGTACCGCGCCCTGCTGGAGCGGGGCGACGGGGTCGAGCAGGACGGCGAGCCCGACGCGGCCCTGGTCCGCCGCGTGGCCCTCGCGGAGCTCAAGCACTCCTCGGGTGACAACGGCAGCGACAACGTCTTCTCGCTCGTGCGTCGCATCGGTCAGGCCAAGGCCGAGCTCGCCGCCGACTACACCGCCCAGCTCTCGCACTCGGTCGGCAAGGTCGTCTTCTTCGCGAAGCACATCGACGTGATGGACACCGCCGAGCGGGTCCTCGCCGAGGCCGGACTGCGCACCGTCTCGGTCCGTGGGGACCAGACCTCGACCCAGCGCCAGAAGGCCATCGACTCCTTCACCAACGACCCCGAGGTCGCCGTGGCCGTCTGCTCGCTCACCGCGGCCGGCGTCGGGCTCAACCTCCAGGTCGCCTCGAACGTCGTGCTCGCCGAGCTGTCGTGGACCGCGGCCGAGCAGGGCCAGGCCATCGACCGCGTACACCGCATCGGTCATGACGAGCCGGTCACCGCGTGGCGGATCCTCGCCGCCGGGACGATCGACTCCAAGATCGCGGAGCTCATCGACGCGAAGCAGGGTCTGGCGGCGCGCGCGCTCGACGGCAGCGACGAGGAGGTCTCCTCGGGCGACACCCTCCAGCTCGAGGCGATCGTCCAGATCCTGCGCCGGGCCCTCGCCGAGCTCTGACCGCGCCCCCTTCGGATCGGCGGGAGCTGGGCTCCAGAACGCCCAGCCTCGAGGAGGAGACCGTGGGCGGCGGTCTCGGTCACGGTCCTGCGGTGCCCACCGCTGGTCGGTCGGGTCCCGCCCTGGCCGCGCACCTCTGAGTGGGCGCGGTTGGGGGTGGGCCCGGACGTGCCGGTGGCCCCGCCGGTGGGGCGGGGTGCGGGGCGGGGTCCTCAGGTGTGCCAGGTGACGCCGGTGGTGGTGATGGTCGCGCGCAGGTCGTGGTCGTGGACCCGGGTGTGGTGTCTGGGGCAGAGCAGGGCCGCGTTCGTGAGGGAGGTGGGTCCGCCGCGGGCCCAGTGGACGGCGTGGTGGGCGTCGCACCAGGACGCGGGCACCGAGCAGCCGGGGTAGGTACAGCCCCGGTCGCGGAGGGTGAGGGCGAGGCGTTGTCCGCGGGTGAAGAGGCGCCGGGCGCGGCCGAGGTCGAGGGGTTCGCTGTCGGCGCCGAGGACGACGGGGATGATTTCGGCGTCGCAGGCCATCCGGCGCACGGTCCCGGGTGAGAGGACCTCCCCGGTCAGCGTGGTCCCAGTCCCAGTCCCAGTCCCAGTCCCAGTCCCAGTCCCGGTCCCAGCACCGAAGGCGGTGCCGGTGCCGGGGCCACTCGCGTCACCGTCGCCGTCGTCATTGCGGTCATCGAGGTCATCGAGGTCATCGAGGTCGCCGGGGTCATTGGGGTCGCCGGTGAGGGTGTCGAGGTCGATGAGGACGACGACCTTGGCCTTGTCGGTGGTCGGGATGCCGTCGGCGGCGGCGACGCCGCGTTGGATGATGGTGAGCAGGGCCTCCAGGCGTCGCCGGGCCGGGGACCGGTCGTCTGCCTCGACGATGTGCCCGTGTTCGTCGGTGGTGGGGTTCGGGGCGGCCAGGGGGTCGATGGCGGCCTTGACGATCGCGGCACCCTCGGGGTCCAGCAGACCGCGCAGGCCCACCATGCCGGTCGCGGTCGGCGGGTCGAACCACAGGCCGCGGGCTTCGCGGCGGCC
>JBBRGO010000123.1:0-9329 GCA_038224055.1 Actinomycetales bacterium | reverse complement strand
CATGACCGACTGGATCGCGGCCTTCGGCACGGCGTCCGACTGGTTGGAGCCCGCCGAAACGGTGCCGGTGACGGGACCGGTCGGGACCCCGGCCGTGCCCCCGCTGCTGCTCCCGCAGGCCGCGAGCGCTCCGGTTCCGAGCAGGGCACCGGCGCCGACGGCGCCGCGCAGCAGGGTGCGGCGGTCGAGGCCGCGGACGGACGGGGGGACGAGGCGGGCGAGGTACTCGGCCTCGCTCTGCGGACGGGTCATGGCAGTCTCCTTTGACGCTTACCGGGGTCCACCGGTGGGGCGTGGAATCGAACAGACTCCATCACAAACCACCAGCAATAAACAGATCGTGTCGGCTTGACCTCCTGCTGTCAAGGCTTGCCGCCAAATTGAGACCAGCGGTGCTGCTGACGGCGGGGGGGTGAACACGCTCCCCACCAAGCCAACTCAGGGCCCGACCCGGCTCAGACCGGCGCCATGAGCCGCCGCCGAGCCGACCGAGGAACCGATGTTGGAAGTTGTTGACATCTGAGGATTGTCCGGCCACGCTGTCACCCATGCGTGCATGGCCAACGAAGACCCTCGCCCTCGGCAGCGACTACAACCCCGAGCAGTGGCCCCGCCACGTCTGGGACGAGGACATCGAGCTGATGCAGCGAGCCGGGGTGAGCTTCGTCAGCCTCGGCATCTTCTCGTGGTCGTGGCTCGAGCCGGCCAAGGGCGAGTACTCCTTCGAGTGGCTCGACGCGATCATGGACAAGCTGCACGAGGGTGGGATCGCGGTCGACCTCGCCACGGCCACCGCGACCCCCCCGCCGTGGCTCTCTGCCGCGCACCCCGAGATCCTGCCCGTCGACCACGAGGGTCACACCCTCTGGCCCGGGAGCCGCCAGACGTGGTGTCCGACCTCGCCCGTCTACCGCGAGTACGCCCTCGCCCTGACGCGCCAGCTCGCGACCCGCTACCACGACCACCCCGCGGTCGCGATGTGGCACGTCTCCAACGAGTACGGCTGCCACAACCTGCCCTGCTACTGCGACGAGTGCGCCCGCCACTTCCGGTCGTGGCTCGACCGGCGCTACGCCGGCGACCTCGACACGCTCAACGACGCGTGGGGGACCGCCTTCTGGTCCCAGCGCTACACCGACTGGGACCAGATCCTGCCGCCCCGGCTGTCGACGGCCATCTCCAACCCGACGCAGGTCCTCGACTACAAGCGTTTCTCCTCGGACGCCCTGCTCGACTTCATGAAGGCCGAGCGCGCCGTCCTCGACGAGCTCTCGCCCGGCGTCCCGGTGACGACGAACTTCATGACCATGGAGCACTTCCGGCACCTCGACTACCAGCACTGGGTGCCCACCGTCGACGTCGTGAGCACCGACCACTACATCGTCGCCACCCTCGCCGACCCGCGCGCCGAGCTCGCCTACAGCGGCGACCTCACCCGCGGACTCGCCGGCGGCGCGCCCTGGATGCTCATGGAGCACTCCACGAGCGCGGTCAACTGGCAGCCGACCAACCACGCCAAGGACCCCGGCCAGACGATCCGCGACGCCATCGCCCACGTCGCCCGCGGCGCCGACACCATCGCGTGGTTCCAGTGGCGCCAGTCGCGGGCCGGCTCGGAGAAGTTCCACAGCGCCGTCGTCCCGCACGCCGGCGCCGACAGCGCCCGCTTCCGCGAGGTGGAGGAGCTGGGCCGGATCGCCGGACGCCTCGGGGAGCTCGTCGGGAGCCGGGTCGAGGCGACGGTCGCGATCCTGCACGACTTCCAGTCGATCTGGGCGGCCGAGGGGCCGAGCATGCCCTCCTCCGAGCTCGACGCCCTCGAGGCGGCCCGCCGGATCCACCGTCTGCTCCACGACCGCGGTGTGACCGCCGACGTCGTCCACCCGAGTGCTGACCTCGCGTCCTACGACCTCGTCGTCGTCCCGCAGCTCTACCTCGTCACCGACGAGCACGCGGAGGCGGTGGTCCAGGCCGCCGCCGGGGGCGCCCAGGTGCTCGTCACCTACTTCTCCGGCATCACTGACAGCAACGACCACGTCCGGCTCGGTGGCTACCCCGGAGCCTTCCGCGACCTGCTCGGCGTCCGGGTCGAGGAGTTCTTCCCCCTCGGTCCCGACGAGACCGTCGCCCTCGGCAGCGGGTCGGGCACCTGGTGGAGCGAGCACGTCGAGCTCGCCGGCGCCACGACCCTCGAGACGTATGCCGCCGGTCCCCTCGCCGGGCGTCCCGCGATCACGCGCCACGACGTCGCCGACGGATCGGCCTGGTACCTCAGCACGCTGCCCGACGACGACCGTCTCGGCGCCCTGCTCGAAGACGTGCTCTCAGCCGCCGGCGTGCAGCCCGCCGTCGAGGGGCTGCCGAAGGGCGTGGAGGCCACGCGCCGCAGCAGCGACGACGGGTCGTGGCTCTTCCTGCTCAACCACACCGACAGCGAGCACGTCCTCACGGCGACGGGCCACGACCTCGTCGGCGACCGCGCCGTCGACGGCTCCATCACCCTCCCCGCGGGTGTCGTCGCCGTCATCCGGGAGGTGTGACGTGCTCGCCAGCCAACGCCGGTCGGTGATCCTCGAGCTCGTCGAGGAGGCTGGTGCCGTGCGGGTCTCCGAGCTGGTCGACCGGCTCGGCGTCTCGGACATGACGATCCGCCGGGACATCGAGCGGCTCTCGGTCGAGGGTCGCATCGAGCGGGTCCACGGCGGGGCCCTGGCACTCGGCGGGGAGCACGCGAGCGACGAGCCCGGGTTCTCGGCCAAGTCCGAGCTCCAGCGTGCGCAGAAGATGGCGATCGCACGCGCGGCCGCTGCCCTCGTCGAGCCGGGCACCGCCGTCGGCATCTCCGCGGGCACGACGACCTACGAGCTCGCCGTCGCGGTCCGCGACGTCCCCGAGCTGACGGTCGTCACGAACTCGGTCCCGGTCGCCCAGCTGCTGCACGAGAACCGCACGGCGGGTCAGACGGTCATCCTCACCGGCGGGGTCCGGACCCCCTCGGACGCGCTCGTCGGGCCGGTGGCCGTCGCGTCGCTGCGCTCGCTCCACGTCGACCTGCTCTTCCTCGGCGCCCACGGCGTCGACGCACGCGCGGGTCTGACCACCCCCAACCTCGTCGAGGCCGAGACCAACCGTGCGCTCGTCGAGTCGGCGCGGCGGGTCTGCGTCCTCGCCGACTCGAGCAAGTGGGGCACCGTCGGCCTCAGCACCTTCGCGGACCTGACCGAGATCGACCTCTTCGTCACCGACGACGGGCTCCCGGTCCGGGCCCGCTCCGCCCTTGCGGAGCTCGTGGGTGGCCTCGAGGTCGTCAGCACCGAGGAGGCACGCACATGACCCACCTGACCCGCCCGAACAGGGTGACGAGCCGGCTCCTCGCCGATGGGCGCGAGATCCGCTACGTCGACGAGGAGGGCACGCCCCAGCGCGTCGCCGAGGACCCGCGTCCGAAGGAGGAGCGGGTCCACTCCGGTGAGCTGCGGCGCGACGCCCTCGTCGGCGACTGGGTGGCCGTCGCCGGCCACCGACAGAACCGCGTCCTCCTGCCCCCCAAGGACGAGTGCCCGCTCTGCCCGGCCGGGGTCGGCTCGGCGCCGTCCGAGATCCCCGAGAGCGACTACCAGGTGGTCGTCTTCGAGAACCGCTTCCCCTCCTACTCCTCGGTCCCCAACGGTCTCGACACCCCCGACCCCGCCGGCCTGCTCGACGTGCGCCCCGCTGCGGGCCGGTGCGAGGTCGTCTGCTTCACGAGCGACCACGACTCGGCCTTCAAGAACCTCCCGCTCGATCGGGTCCGCACCGTCATCGACACGTGGGCCCAGCGCACCGAGGAGCTCGGCGCCCTCGAGAGCGTCGAGCACGTCTTCTGCTTCGAGAACCGCGGCCGCGAGATCGGCGTGAGCCTGCACCACCCGCACGGCCAGATCTACGCCTACCCCTACCTGCCCGAGCGGACCCGGCAGCTGCTCGACCGGGCCCAGAAGCACTTCGGCGCGACCGGGCGGCTGCTCGGCGCGGACCTGCTCGCGGCCGAGCGCGCCGACGGCTCACGGATCGTCCTCGCGGGACGGCACTGGACGGCATACGTCCCCTTCGCGGCCCGCTGGCCGCTCGAGGTGCACCTCGCCCCGCACCGTGACGTCCCCGACCTCGCGGCGCTCGACGACGACGAGCGGGACGAGCTCGCCCTCGTCTACCGCGAGCTGCTGCGTCGTCTCGACCGCTACCACGTCGCCGAGGACGGTTCGCCCGTGACGATGCCCTACATCGCCGGCTGGCACCAGGCCCCCTCGAAGGTCGGCCGGGAGGTCTCCCGTCTGCACCTCCAGCTGATGTCCGTGCTCCGGGCCCCCGGCAAGCTCAAGTACCTCGCCGGCTCCGAGTCCGGCGTCGGCGGCTGGGTCAACGACGTGCTGCCGGAGATGACGGCGGCGCGGCTGCGAGAGGTCGCCTCATGACCGACCGGTCGCCGGCCGAGCTCGTCGAGTCCGTGAGGGGCGCCTTCCGCTCGCTCACCGGGGCCGACCCCACCGGCGTGTGGTCGGCTCCCGGCCGGGTCAACCTCATCGGCGAGCACACCGACTACAACGGTGGCCTGTGCCTGCCGATCGCCTTGCCGCAGCGGACGTATGCCGCCTGCTCCCCCCGCGACGACGGCGTGCTGCGGGTCCGCTCCCTCCAGCTCGACGAGACGGCCGAGGTCGCCGTCGACGAGATCTCGCCCGACCGCCCCGGTGGCTGGGCCGCGTACGTCGCGGGCGTGCTGTGGGCCCTGCGCCGTGCCGGCCACGACGTGCCCGGCCTCGACGTCGTCATCGACTCGACCGTCCCGTTCGGCGCCGGGCTCTCGAGCTCCGCGGCGCTCGAGTGCGCGGTCGCCGCCGCGGTGGACGACCTCGCCGGATTCGGGCTCCTCGCCACACGCACCGGACGGTCGGCCCTCGCGGCCTCGTGCGTGGACGCGGAGAACGAGATCGCCGGGGCCCCGACCGGGGGGATGGACCAGTCGGCGTCCCTCCTGTGTGACGACCAGCAGGCGTTGCTGCTCGACTGCCGGTCCGGTGCCACCGAGCAGGTCCCCTTCGACCTCGCGGCGGGCGGCCACGTGCTGCTCGTCACGGACACCCGGGCCGAGCACTCCCTCGTCGACGGGCAGTACGCGCAACGCCGCCGGACCTGCGAGGCCGCGGCCGCCACGCTCGGCGTCGAGACGCTCCGGGAGGTCGCAGCCACCGAGCTCGACGCCGCCCTCGAACAGCTCCCGGACGACGTCACCCGGGCGCGGACCCGGCACGTCGTCACCGAGATCGCTCGGGTCACCGCGGCGGTCGCCGCCCTGGAGCACGGTGACCTCGCCGAGGTGGGGCGACTCTTCGACCTCTCGCACGCCTCGCTCCGGGACGACTACGAGGTCTCCTGCGAGGAGCTCGACGTCGCGACCGAGACGGCGCGCGCCCACGGGGCGGTCGGGGCCCGGATGACGGGTGGCGGGTTCGGCGGGTCGTGCATCGCGATCGTGCCGACCGACGCCGTGGACGATGTGAGCGAGGCCATCGCCGCCGCGTTCGCGGAGCGCGGCTTCACCGAGCCGTCGTCCTTCGCCGTGGTGGCGAGCGCAGCCGCCCACCGCGACACCTGACCCCCCCTTCCCGTCGAGTGGCTCGCGGGACGCCGGGTCGCGGTTAGGGTTCCGATCATGGACGGCACCACCCCGGCACTGGCGCCGGCCCTCCCCCGGTCGGTCCGGCGCGGCTACGGCCTCGGCTCGGTCGCCACCGGGTCGTTCGCGACGGTCCCCGGGCTGCTCCTGCTGCCCTACCTCACCGACCACCTCGGGGTCGGCCCGGCCCTGGCCGGCCTCATCGTCTTCGCCCCCAAGGCGTGGGACGTCGTGCTCAACCCGGTCGTCGGCCGGATCAGCGACCGGTCCACGCACCCGGACGGGCGGCGGCGGCCATTCCTCATCCGCGCCGGCCTCGCGCTCGCCGCGGCGTTCGCCCTCCTCTTCCTCGGGCCGGCCACGCCACTCTGGGTGGGGGCGGCGTGGGTCGCCGTCGTCTACCTGGCCTGCGCGACGGCCTACAGCTTCTTCCAGGTCCCCTACGTCGCCATGCCGGCCGAGATCACCGACGACTACGACGAGCGGACCCGCCTGATGACGTGGCGCGTCGTGATCCTCGCGCTCGCGATCCTCGTCAGCGGCGGCCTGTCCCCCGCCATCCGGGACGCCTTCGGGCCCGAGCGCGGGTATCCCGCGGTCGGGTTCTTCGTCGCCGCCCTCATCGCGGCGGGCGCCGTGGGCGCGTGGCGGGGGACCCGGGACGCACCGGTGCGGGCCGCTGACGGCGTGGGCGCAACGGTGGCCGAGCAGCTCCGGGTGATCCGGTCCGACCGGCCCTTCCGCGTCCTGATGACGACCTTCCTGCTCCAGGCCCTCGCCACCGGCGCGATGCTCGCCGGAGTCGACTACGTCGCCCGCTGGATCATCGGCACCCCGATCTCGGCGAGCCTGCTGTTCGTCTGCTTCGTCGGACCCGCCCTCGTCGTGACCCCGCTCTGGCAGCGCTACGGCACGGCCCGGGACAAGAAGCGCGGCTACCTGCTCGCCTCCCTCCTGCTCGGCGGTGGAGCCCTCGCGCTCACGCTCTCGCGGTTCGTCCCCGATGTCGTCATCTACCTCGGGGTCGCCGTCGTCGGCGTCGGTTATGCCGGCGCGCAGATGTTCCCCCTCGCGATGCTCGCCGACGTGGCCGGCCGCGACGGGGAGTCCCGCTCCCGCGCGGGGCTCTACACGGGGGTCTGGACGGCCGGGGAGACCCTCGGTCTTGCCCTCGGCCCCGCGGTGTATGCCGCCGTGCTCGCGCTCGGTGGGTACGTGTCCTCAAGCGGTTCGACCGCTTCCCAACCGGATTCGGCCATCACCGCCATCGCGCTCGGGTTCTCGGTCGTCCCCGCGGTGCTCGTCGCGCTCTCCCTGTTCACCCTCCGGGCCTACGCCCTCGACCGCATCCCCGCCCCGAAAGGATCCGAACGACCGTGACGACCCCTGCGCACCGACCGGGCGGGCTCGACGGCGACGAGATCCGTCAGCAGCTCGAGGCCCTCCGCGGCCGGGACCTGCCCACCCACGGCGGACGGACCCTCGCCTACGTCTACGACTCGGGGCTGGCGACCGCCGACCTCATCGGCCGCGAGGCGCTGGCCTCCTTCTCGTCGACGAACGGCCTGGACCCGACGGCCTTCCCGTCCCTGCTCCGGATGGAGAACGACCTCGTCGGCATCGCCGGGCGGCTCGTCGACGCCCCGGCGGGCTTCGCCGGCGTCGTCACCTCCGGCGGGACCGAGTCGATCCTGCTCGCGGTGCTCGCTGCCCGGGACTCCCGGCCCGATCTCACCCGGCCCCGGATGGTCCTGCCGACGACCGTCCACGCCGCCTTCCACAAGGCGGCCCACTGGTTCGGCGTCGAGCCGGTCTTCGTCGACGTCGACCCGGTCACGAAGCGCGCCGACGCCGCGGCCGTGGCAGCCGCGATCGACGACCGCACGGTGCTCGTCGTCGCCTCGGCCCCCTCCTACGCCCACGGGGTCATCGACCCCGTCGAGCCGATCGCCGCCGCGGCCCTCGAGGCCGGGGTCCGTTGCCACGTCGACGCCTGCATCGGCGGCTGGGTCCTGCCCCACCTGCGCGACACCGAGCCCGGCCAGCTGCCCTGGAGCTTCGCGGTCGACGGGGTGACGAGTCTCTCGCTCGACCTGCACAAGTACGCCTACACGCCCAAGGGCGTCTCGATCCTGCTGCACGCCTCGCCCGAGCTGCGGCGGGGCCACCTCTTCGCCTCGGCGCGCTGGCCCGGCTACACGATGCTCAACACGACGGCGCAGTCGACGAAGTCGGGGGGGCCGCTCGCCGCCGCCTGGGCCGTCGTCCACCACATCGGCGCGGCGCGCTACACCGCCCTCGCCCGCACGGCGCGCGAGGCGACGCTGGCGCTCGCGACGGCGGTCAGCGGCATACCGGGGCTGTCGCTCGCCGCCGAGCCGGACTCCACGCTGCTGTCGCTGACGACCGATGACTCGTGCGACGTCTTCACGATCTCCGACGAGATGCTCACGCGGGGCTGGTTCGTCCAGCCGCAGATGCGCTTCGGCGAGCTGCCCGCCACGCTGCACCTCACCTTCTCCGCGGCGACCGCGGCGTCGTCGGACGCGATCGCGGCGGACCTGGCCGGGTCGGTGGCCGCGGCGCAGGAGGCCGGCCCGGTCCAGCTGCCCGCCGACCTCGTGGCGCTCGCCGCCTCGCTCGATCCCGCGACCCTCGACGAGGCCGGTTTCGAGGGCCTGCTCGTCGCGGCGGGCCTCGGCGACGGATCGGGCGACCTCGCCCTGCCCGAGCGGATGGCGCCGCTCAACGCTCTGCTCGACGCACTCGACCCGGGGCTGCGCGAGGCGCTCCTGCTCGGCTTCATCGACCGGCTCTCCCGGCCGACGTAGGACGCCCCGGAAACGGGTCGAGGTGATGTCGGGGGCTCAGGGCCCTCGACATCACCTCGAACCGGGTGGCGCTGGGATCAGGCGGGGACGATGAGTCCCGTCAGGCCGCGGGCGCGCTCGAGGCGAGCGGCGACATCGGGCCAGTTGACGAGGTTCCACCAGGCCTTGACGAAGTCACCCTTGGCGTTCTCGTACTGCAGGTAGTAGGCGTGCTCCCACATGTCGAGCTGGAGGATCGGGATCTGGCCGACCGGCACGTTGCCCTGCTGGTCGAACAGCTGCAGGACGTTGAGGCGCTGGCCGACGGTGTCCCACGCGAGGATGGACCAGCCGGAGCCCTGGATCGCCATGGCGTTGGCGTTGAACTGGCCCTGGAACTTGTCGAAGCCACCGAAGAACTCCTCAATCGCCGCCGCGACCTCGCCCTCGGGGCTGCCGCCACCGTCGGGGCTCATGTTCTGCCAGAAGACGGAGTGGTTGGTGTGACCACCGAGGTGGAAGGCGAGGTTCTTCTCGACGCCGTTGATCGCCGCGTAGTCGCCGGACTCGCGCATCGACTCGAGCTTGGCGACGGCCGCGTTGGCCCCGTCGACGTAGGCCTGGTGGTGCTTGGTGTGGTGCAGCTCCATGATGCGAGCGCTGATGTGCGGCTCGAGAGCTGCGTAGTCGTAGGGGAGTTCGGGAAGCGTGTAGGCCACGTGTCGTTCCTTTCATCGAAGGTCGTCCGGCTCCAAACACTCTATGCCGGTAGCGGTGGCGCCCGACAGGGGTGTCCTCGAGCACCGGACACCGCAGTCGTACCCACTCGTTCCATCGTGCGACTTCACGTCACCTCGAGGTCA
>JBBRGO010000122.1:0-9411 GCA_038224055.1 Actinomycetales bacterium | reverse complement strand
TGCCCGTGGCGGCCCGGCCGAGTCCCCGGCCGACGGACCGGGATCCCCCCGAACCCGTCCGGGCGCGCGTCTGCGCCGGGCCACGGTCGTCGGGGGAGGTCACCGGTCCATCCTGCCCTGTCCCGCTCATGGTCGGGCGCTGCCCGCCGTCGGTGACGCCGTAGCAAAGTCTACAAGTCGTATTTGTCGCGCAGAGTCATGACTTGATGTAATATGTAGATATTCCGAGAAACTGTCCCTAGGACCGCCTGTGGCGTGTCAGCAGGTCTGTCATCGGCTCTCCTGATGCTCTCCTCGCCGACAGAAAGTTCCATCATGATGCGTCCCACCAGGCGTACGTCCGTCATCTTCGCCGCCGTCGCCGTTCCGCTGGTGGGAGCCGGCGCGGCCTTCGCCTACTGGACCACGACCGGAGCCGGCACCGGCACCGCCGACACGGGCACCACCGTGGCCGTCGTGATCCGGCAGACCAGCACCGTGACCGGCATGGCCCCCGGCGTCGCCCCGCAGGCACTGTCCGGCAACTTCGACAACCCGAACGCTGGCCCCGTCTACGTCGCGGGTGTGACCGCCACCGTGACCGGCACCGACAAGACGGGCTGTACCGCCACCGACTACACCGTCGCCGGCACCGCCACCGTCGCCGCCCAGGTCCCCGCCGGCAACGCCGTGGGCGCCTGGTCGGGCCTGACCATCGCGTTCAACAACAAGACCGCGACGAACCAGGACGCGTGCAAGGGCGCCGTCGTGTCCCTGGCCTACACCAGCAACTGACCGCCGCTCGCTGAGACAGGGGCTCGTCGCGCCCTTCGACAACGAACGCGTCAGACTCTTACCGGAAGAAGAACGGTCCCTCCATGGCCCCCGCCACCCGTCGCACGCGCCCTCGTGGTCGCGTGGCCGCGGTGGCGGGGGCCATCAGGCGTCGTGCGCTGGTGGCCCTGTTCGGGGCGGTCGTGCTGACGGGGTGCGTCGGTGCGGCCGCGTGGGCCTACTGGACCGAGGGCGGCGACGGAGAGGCCATCGCGCTCACCGGGACCTTTGAGGCCCCCGGGAACGTCGTCGCGGATGCTCCGGTCAACTCCGCGACGGTGGCCGTGACCTGGCACGCGGCGGCGCTGGCCACGGGGGAACCGGCGACCGGGTACCTCGTCGTGCGGGTGCGGGACCGCGACGGTCAGACGGTTCCGGCCTGTGGCACCAGTCTCGCGTCACCCACGGCAGGGCTCTCCTGTGAAGACCTCGACGTCGTCGACGGCAACTACCACTACAGGGTCACCGGTCTCATCGGATCCTGGACCGCCGACAGCGCGAACAGCCCCAGCGTCGAGGTGATCAACGACAACTCCCCGCCGACGGTGGCAGCCACGGACTTCTCCCCGGCTCGCAACGGCAACGGCTGGATCAGCTCCTCGCCGGTGGTCGTGACCCTGACCGCGCATGCCGGCTTCGGTGTCGCCTCCATCAGCTACGCCCTCGACGGTGGCCCCACGACCACGGTGAACGCCGCGAGCACCACGGTCTCGGTCAGCGGGGACGCCGACCACTCGCTGCAGTTCTCCGCCACCGACCTGCACGGCGCCGTGTCGGCCACCGAGACCGAGCTGGTGCGCATCGACACGGTCGCCCCGTCGGCGCCCTCGGCGCCGGACCTCACCGCGGCCAGCGACTCCGGCAGCTCGTCGAGCGACCGCATCACCAACGTGACCACCCCGACGGTGACGGGCACCGCTGAGCCCGGGTCGACCGTCAGCATCTTCGACGGTCGCGCGCTCGTCGGCTCGGCCCTCACGACGGAAGCCGGCGTGTACTCGGTGGTAACGAGCACGTTGGACGCCGGTGTCCACGTCTTGAGAGCGACGGCCACGGACCCGGCCGGGAACTCGAGCCGCACGTCGGCCGAGACCGACGTGACCATCGACACGGCCGCGCCCGTCACCCCGCCCGCTCCGGTCCTCACCGCGGCCAGCGACTCCGGCATCTCCTCGAGCGACCAGATCACGAACGTGACGACGCCGACGTTCACCGGATCGGCCGAGGCCGACGCCACCATCACCCTGTTCAACACGAGCACCGCCGTCGGCACCGCGACGGCGTCCGGCACCGGCAGCTACGACGTCACCTCCTCCACCCTGACCGACGGCGTCAAGACGATCACGATCACGGCCACCGACGTGGCCGGTAACGTCTCCGCGAACTCAGCCTCCGTCCTCGTGACGATCGACACCGTGGCACCGGCCAAGACCGGCACCCCGGTCCTGTCCGCGGCCAGCGACTCGGGGCGCTCGAGCTCGGACAAGATCACGAGCGTCACGACGCCGACGATCACCGGGACGACGACGGCGGTGACCACCGTCTACCTCTACACCGGGACGACGCTGATCGGCAGCGGGTATGCCGCGTCCACCGCCTTCTCGGTCAGCTCCTCCACCCTCCCCGACGCCAGCCACGTCATCACCACGAGGGCGGCAGACACGGCCGGCAACCTCAGCATCATCTCCACCTCGATCACCGTCGTGGTCGACACGATCGCACCGCCGGCGGCCTCCGCCCCGTTGCTCGTCGCGGGGACCTCAGACACCGGGCGGTCCGCCACGGACCGGATCACGAACAAGACCACGCCGGTCGTCACGGGAACCAACGAGTCCAAGGCCATCGTGACCCTCTTCGACGCCGACACCCAGGTGGGTCAGGTGACCACGACGTCCACGTCGTACTCGGTCGCCTCGAGCCTGCTCGGCTCCGGCACCCACACCCTCTCGGTCACCTCGGTGGACGTGGCCGGCAACGAAGGCCCGTCATCGGCCACGACCACCATCTTCATCGACACGACCCCACCCGAGGTCCCCTCGGACCCGGCGCTCGCCGCAGCCTCCGACACCGGAATCTCGAGCTCGGACCGGATCACGAAGTCGACGGTCCTGACGTTCACCGGGACCGGTGAGGAGGTCGCCTACGTCCGCCTCTACGACGGCGCGGTGGCCACCGGGACGACACCGGGGCCCACCGTCGTCGGTGGCACCTACTCGGGCGCGACGTCCACCCTCAGCGCAGGGACGCACACGATCACGGCCAAGGCGACCGACGTGGCCGGCAACGTCTCGGCCTCCTCCGGGAGCACCGTCGTCGTCATCGACCTCACCGTCCCGACCGCGACCCTCAACGTGGCCGCAGGCCAGGCTGACCCGACGACCACGCCGCTGGTCGACTACACCCTGACGTTCAGCGAGCGGGTCTTCGGCCTCGTCGCCCCCGACATCACCTACTCCGGCACCGCTGGCGCGAACACGGCGGTCATCTCCGGTGACGGTCCCTACGACGTCTCCGTGTCCGGGATGACGAAGACCGGCACGGTCACCGCGTTGCTGACCGCGACCAAGGTCACCGACGCCGCCGGCAACGCGAACTCGGCGGCCACCTCGACCAACGCGACGGTCACCTACAACGACGTCGTGGCCCCGGCCGCGCCCTCCGCGCCGGTGCTCACGGCAGGGACGGACACCGGCTTCTCGAACTCCGACGGCATCACCAACAACACGAAGCCGACGTTCACCGGCACCGCCGCGGTGGGCTCGACGGTCAAGATCTACAACGGCACGACCCAGATCGCCTCGGTCGTGGTCCCGGCGTCCGGGATCTACTCGATCGCCAACACGACCGCCCTGGCCAACGGCACCTTCACCATCACCGCGACCGCGACCGACGCCTCCCTCAACGTGAGCCCCGCATCGTCGGGGACGACGGTGACCATCGACACGATCGTCCCGACCGTCACGCTGAACCAGGCCGCGAGCCAGGCCGACCCCACGACGAGCTCGCCGATCACCTTCACCGTCGCGTTCAACAGCCCCGTGTACGGCTTCACCGGCACCGGCCTCACCCTCACCGGTACCGCAGCCCCGACATCCTTCGCCATCACCGGTGCCGGGCCCTACGCCGTCGATGTCTCGGGGATGACGAAGACCGGCACCGTCATCCCGGCCCTGGCTGCGAGCTCCGCCCGGGACCTGGCCGGCAACCTCGCCTCGGCCGCCACCTACACCGACCGCACCGTCACCTACACCGACAACGTCGCTCCCTCGGTGTCGATCTCGGGCCTCGTCGCGGGCCCCGGCCAGACGGCCACCACCAACGGGGTCGCCGGGGTCGGCCCGGGTGACAACCTCACCGTGACCGTGGTGCTGTGCACGACGAACGTGTTCCCCTGCACGGCGCCGAACACCAAGGCGACGCTGACCGGCGTGGCCGTCAACGCCTCGACCGGCGCCTGGAGCGTGACCTCAGCCGGGCTGGGCACCACCCCCACCCTCTACGCCCGGGCGAGCCAGACGGACCTGACGGGGAACGTCGGCAACAGCGCCATCGGCGGACCGATCGACATCCCGTGACCCCGACATCCCGTGACCCCGACCGACCGGTGGGCCGACCGGTGGGCCCTGGAGCGGTAGCGGCTCAGTAGTACCAGGGGAACGGCGACCAGTCGGGGTCGCGCTTCTCGAGGAACTGGTCACGGCCCTCGACGGCCTCGTCGGTCATGTAGGCGAGCCGGGTGGCCTCCCCGGCGAAGACCTGCTGGCCCATCAGGCCGTCGTCGGTGAGGTTGAGCGCGAACTTGAGCATCCGCTGCGCCTGCGGGCTCTTGCCCATGATCTCCGTCGCCACCTGCAGCGCCTCCCGCTCGAGGTCGGCGTGGTCGGCGACGATGTTGACTGCGCCCATCCGCTGCATGTCCTCGGCGGAGTAGGTCCGGCCGAGGAAGAAGATCTCGCGGGCGAACTTCTGGCCGACCATCTTGGCGAGGTAGGCGCTGCCGTAGCCGGCGTCGAAGGAGCCCACGTCGGCATCGGTCTGCTTGAACCGCGCCTCCTGCCGCGAGGCGATCGTCAGGTCGCAGACGACGTGGAGGGAGTGCCCGCCGCCCGCGGCCCAGCCGCCGACGACGGCGACCACCACCTTCGGCATCGTCCGGATGAGGCGTTGGACCTCGAGGATGTGCAGCCGCCCGCCCTGGGCCTGCACCCGGGCCTCGTCGATGCCGGACGACGTGGCGTCCGCGTCGGGCGAGGTCGCGTACTGGTAGCCGGACCGACCTCGGATCCGCTGGTCACCGCCGGAGCAGAACGACCACTTGCCGTCCTTGGGCGAGGGCCCGTTGCCGGTGAGCAGGACGACCCCGACGTCGGGGGTCATCCGGGCGTGGTCGAGCGCGCGGTAGAGCTCGTCGACGGTGTGCGGTCGGAAGGCGTTGAGCACCTCGGGCCGGTCGAAGGCGATGCGCACCACCCCGGACTCGGCGTGCGGGCGCCCTGGGACCGGCCGCCGCCGGTGGTAGGTGATGTCGGTGTGGTCGAAGCCGGGCACGAGGTCCCACTCCGCGGGGTCGAAGACGTCCGAGACGTGCGTGCTGGTCACGCCTGCAGCCTACCGAGGGTGGGCGGCCCCCCTCCCGAGGTATGCCGAGGTATCCCGAAGGATGCCGAGATATGCCGCCGTCCCCACCTCGCTAGGGTCGGTGCCATGCCGATCCCGCCCTTCATCGTCGCCCTGCGCGAGCGGATCGGGACCGACCCGCTCTGGCTCCCGGGCATCACCGCCGTCGTCCTGCGCGACCGGGCCGACTCGCCCGGCTCCCTGGAGGTGCTCCTCGTCAAGCGATCCGACAACGGGGCGTGGACCCCGGTGACCGGCATCATCGACCCCGCCGAGGACGCCCACGTGGCCGCGCTGCGTGAGGTCGAGGAGGAGGCGTGCGTCGTCGCCGAGATCGAGCGACTCGTCTGGGTCCGGGCCACCAGCGAGGTCACCCACGTCAACGGCGACCGCGCGGCCTACCTCGACCACACCTTCCGCTGCCGCTGGGTCTCGGGCGAGCCCCGGCCCGGCGACGACGAGTCGACCGACGTCGGCTGGTTCCCCCTCGACGGCCTGCCGGAGATGTCGGCGACCTTCCGGGACCGGATCGCGGTCGCCGTCGCCAACCCCCGTGACGTCGCACTCGGCCCCCTCGCCCCCACCGCGCCCGAGTGAGCCCCCCGCCGCACTCGCGTCGTGGGGGGTGGGGGAGGCCTGTGGGGTGTGGGTCGGTGATGATGGGCCCATGACCGCGCTCCCGTCCGTCGACGAGCTCCTCGCGGGCGCCCACGTCGTCGCGCTGCCGATGCGGGTCCGCTTCCGCGGGCTGACGACCCGGGAGGCCGTCCTCTTCGAGGGGCCCATGGGCTGGGGCGAGTTCGCGCCCTTCGTCGAGTACCCGGACGCCGAGGCCGCCCGCTGGCTCGCGGCCGGCGTCGAGGGGGCGTATGCCGGGTGGCCGGATCCGGTCCGGGCGCGCGTCCCGGTCAACGCGACGGTCCCGGCCGTCCTGCCGGACGAGGTCGAGTCGGTGCTTGCCCGTTTCGACGGCTGCACGACGGCGAAGGTCAAGGTCGCCGAGACGGGTCAGACGCTCGCCCACGACGTCGACCGGGTTGCCGCCGTGCGCGCTGCGATGGGCCCGGGGGCCCGGATCCGGGTGGATGCCAACGGCGGCTGGGACCGGGATGCCGCGCTCGAGGCGATCGGCCGGCTCGCGGCCTACGACCTCGAGTACGCCGAGCAGCCCTGCGCCGCCGTCGAGGACCTCGCGTGGCTCCGGATAGCCCTCGCGCGGGCCGGTGTCGACGTGCCGATCGCTGCCGACGAGTCCATCCGCAGGGCCGAGGACCCGCTGCGGGTCGCCGCTCTCGGCGCCGCCGACCTCGTCGTCGTCAAGGTCGCGCCGCTCGGCGGGGTGGCCCGCGCGCTCGAGATCGTCGACGCCTGCGGCCTCCCCGCCGTCGTGTCCTCCGCCCTCGACACGAGTGTCGGGATCGGCGCCGGCGTCGCCCTCGCCGCAGCCCTGCCCGGGCTCGACCACGCGTGCGGGCTGGGCACGGTCGGCCTCTTCGCCTCCGACGTCGCAGACCCGCCGCTGCGACCGGTGGGCGGGCACCTGGTCCCCGGTCGGGCCCACGTCGACCCCGACGCCCTGACGCGTCTCGCCGCCGACCCCGAGCGGCAGCACTGGTGGCGCGAGCGGCTCACCCGCTGCCGCACCCTGCTCACCGCCGAGGGAGGACACCCGTGATCAAGGCCTGTCTCAACGGCGACCGGCACCCGCGGTCGCACCCGCGGCTGCCGGTCACGCCGGCACAGCTCGCCGAGGCGGCCGCGTCCTGCGTCGATGCCGGTGCCTACATGGTGCACGTCCACCCGCGCGGTGACGACGGCCGCGAGACCCTCGACGCCCGGCACGTCGTCGACGCCGCGACCGCCATCCGCGCCGCGGTGCCCGGCATCCGGGTCTCGGTGTCGACGCGCGACGGCATCGTCGGCTCGGCGCGGCAGAAGCTCGCCCACGTCGCCGAGTGGCCCGCTCCCGACGAGGGCGGACCGGACTGTGCGAGCGTCAACTGGCACGAGGACGGGGCGGTGGCCCTCGCCGAGGCGTTGCACGACCGCGGGATCGGCGTCGAGGCGGGACTCTGGTCGCCGAACGCCGCCGGGCAGTTCGTCTCCACGAACTGGCCCTGGCAGGTGGAGCGGGTCCTCGTCGAGGTCATCCCCGGCGTCAGCCCCGGGTCGAGCGGCACGTGGGCGGCCGAGCGGATCCTCGCCGCGCTCGGCATGGGCCCGGCGCCGATGCTCGTCCACGGGGAGCAGGCGTGGTCATGGCCGGTCCTGCGCTGGGCGCAGTCGCAGGGCTTCGACGTGCGCATCGGTTTCGAGGACACGCTCGCCCTGCCCACCGGCCGCGAGGCCCACGACAACGCGGCCCTCGTCCGGGCCGCGCAGGAGCCCCTCGGCGGCTCGCCGACGCGCTGGCCGGTGCCCGGCCCGCTCTGAGGCCTCCCGGGCTGAGCGTCCTCCGCTCAGGCCCGGCCGGGCACCGCCTGGCGCGCGAGGTCGCGCAGCCGAGCGGACTCGGCGCGCCGGTCGCCGCGCGACACCGGCACCTCGAGCACCCGGATCCCCTTCGGCCGCTCGGCGAGCGCGGCCTCGAGCCGGGCCAGGTCGGTGACCCGCTCGTGGTCCGCGTGGTGGGCCGCGCACAGGGCGCCGAGGTCGGTGCCGTGGGGGGTGGCGAAGACGCGCTCGAAGCCGGCGGCATACGGCCCGGCTCCCTGCTCGAGCGTCGCGAAGATCGCGCCACCGTCGTCGCTGAGCACGACGAACGTGATCGAGGGGACCGGCTCGTCGGGGCCGATGACGAGGCCGCCCGAGTCGTGGACGAAGGTGAGGTCACCGAGGTAGGCGATGGTACGGGCGGGGTCCCGACGGCCCAGCGCGACGCCGATCGCCGTCGAGACCACGCCGTCGATCCCCGCCAGCCCGCGGTTGCCGACGACGAACCGGCGCTGGTGCGGCGGCCAGGGTGTCGCCATGACGTCGAGGTCCCGGACCGGGTTCGAGGACCCGACGACGAGGCTCGTCCCGGCCGCGACCGCCCGACCCACGGCGGCGGCCACGAGCAGCGGCGGGATCGGCCCGGCCACGGTGGCGTCGCTCGCGAGGGCCGCGTCGACGAGGGCGCCGAGCCGGGCGTCCGCGGCGCGCCACTCGTCGAGCCAGTCGAGGTCCGCCTGCGGGGGCTCGCCCTCGTCGAGGCGGGGCACCACGTCCACGACGAGCGCGACCCGGCCGGGGTCGGTGGCGACCCCGGCGGCGGTGCGGACCGCGATGACCTCGAGCGACGGGTCGCTGATGAGGCGGGTGACGGGGCGCGAGAGCGTCGGGTGCCCGACGACGACGACCCGCTCGATCCGATCGCGCAGGGCGGTCGTGAGCAGCAGCCGGTGGGTCCGGATCGCGGTGGACCCGATCCGGGCCCCCGACGTCGGCTCGGCGAGCAGTGGCCAGCCGCCGGCCTCGGCGAGAAGGCGGGCGGCCGGTCCGGCGTCGTCACCGGCCACCACGACGGTGCGCGGTCCTCGAGCCAGCACCTCGCCGACACCCGCCGTTCCTCCCGGGGAGGACGGGGAGGACGGGGAGGAGGAGGAGGAGGCGGGGCGCTGCCACCACGCGGCAGCCCCGTCCGGGAGCAACGGGTCGTCGAGCTGGAGGTTGAGCTGGGTCGGGCCCGGGCCGAGGCAGGCCGACACGACGGCCTCGACGAGCTCGGACCCGGCGCTCGCGGCGTGGAGGTCGTGGCACGGGGCGAAGGGGGTGAAGAGGCCTGCCTGGAGCGTGGTCTGGTTCGCCCCCGAGCCGCGCAGCCGGGCGGGCCGGTCGGCGCTGACGACGACGAGGCGTCGGCCGGTGTGGTGCGCCTCCATCACCGCCGGCAGCAGGTTGCCGACCGCGGTGCCCGAGGTGGTGATGACGGCGACCGGGCGCCGGGAGCCGGCCGTCAGGCCGAGCGCGAGGAAGCCGGCGCTCCGCTCGTCGACGCGG
>JBBRGO010000121.1:0-9415 GCA_038224055.1 Actinomycetales bacterium | reverse complement strand
CGGCGAGCGGGTCTACGCGGTGAGCACGACCGAGTTCGTCGGCGACGACGAGGGCAACGTCGCCGGGCTGCGGATCTGCGAGGTCGAGTTCGTCGACGGCCGCCCCTCCTTCAAGGAGGAGACCGAGCGGGTCATCCCGGCACAGCTCGTCCTCTTCGCGATGGGCTTCCTCGGACCGCAGGGCCCGGGCGTCGTCGAGCAGCTCGGCGTCGACCTCGACGAGCGCTCGAACGTCAGGCGCGACAAGAACTTCATGTCGACGGTGCCCGGCGTCTTCGTCGCAGGCGACGCCGGTCGTGGGCAGTCGCTCATCGTCTGGGCGATCGCCGAGGGCCGCGCCGCGGCGGCCGGGGTGGACGCCTGGCTCACCGGGTCGAGCGCCCTGCCGCGTCCCGTCGCGCCGACCGACCGGCCCCTCACCGCCTGAGGACCCGAGCGCTGCGAGGGTCGTCCCACGGGACGGCCCTCGTGGTGACCGGCGTCACAACACCCTAAGGTTGAGGCATGCGTCGAGCCAAGATCGTGTGCACGATCGGACCCAAGACATCGTCCCCCCAACAGCTTCGTGCCCTCGTCGACGCGGGCATGGACGTCGCTCGCCTCAACCTCTCGCACGGGGAGCACTCGGTCCACGAGCAGGTCTGCAACGACGTCCGCGCGGCCAGTGACGCGTCCGGTCGCGCCGTCGGGGTCCTCGTCGACCTCCAGGGCCCGAAGATCCGGACCGCACGGTTCGTCAACGGGCCGGTGACCCTGAGTGTCGGCCAGCGCTTCACGATCACCAACCGCGACGTCCCCGGTGACGAGACCGAGGTGGGCACGACGTTTGCCGGACTGCCGGGTGACGTCCGCCCGGGGGACGTCCTGCTCATCGATGACGGCAAGGTGATGCTCCGCGCGCTGGAGGTGACCGCGACCGACGTGCTCACCGAGACCGTCGTGGGCGGGGTCGTGTCCAACAACAAGGGGATCAACCTGCCCGGGGTGGCCGTCAGCGTGCCGGCCCTCTCCGACAAGGACCGCGACGACCTGCGCTTCGCGATGCGGCTCGGCGCCGACATGATCGCGCTGTCGTTCGTCCGCAATGCCGACGACATCGTCGACGTCCACGCGATCATGGACGAGTTCGGCACCCGTATCCCCGTCATCGCGAAGATCGAGAAGCCGCAGGCCGTCGACAACCTCGAGGAGATCGTCCGGGCCTTCGACGGCATCATGGTGGCCCGCGGCGACCTCGGCGTCGAGATGCCGCTCGAGGACGTCCCCCTCGTCCAGAAGCGCGCCATCGAGCTGGCCCGCCGCGAGGCCAAGCCGGTCATCGTCGCGACGCAGGTGCTCGAGTCGATGATCGAGAACGCGCGCCCGACGAGGGCCGAGGCCTCCGACGCGGCCAACGCGGTGCTCGACGGCGCCGACGCGTTGATGCTCTCCGGCGAGACCTCGGTCGGCGCCTACCCCATCGAGGCGGTCGAGACGATGGGCCGGATCATCGCCAGCACCGAGGAGAAGGGCTTCGACAAGATCGCGCGGATGAAGACGAGCCCCAAGACCGTCGGCGGCGCCGTGACGAAGGCCGCGGTCGAGATCGGCGACGTCGTCGGGGCCAAGTTCCTCATCACCTTCACCGAGACGGGAGGGTCGGCCACGCGGATGTCGCGGATCCGTCCCCGGCTGCCCGTCCTCGCCTTCACGTCGGACCCCAAGGTCCGGTCCCAGCTCGCCCTCGTCTGGGGCGTCGAGACCTACCTCGTGCCCCGGATGTTCCACACCGACCAGTTCGCGATGCAGGTCGACCTCAACCTGCTGCCCGAGGGCCGCGTCGTCGAGGGGGACCGGGTCGTCATCGTCGCGGGCTCGCCCCCCGGTATCCCCGGCTCGACGAACGCGTTGCGGGTCCACCGCGCCGGAGACGCCGTCAACCGGGCCGCCCCGGCCTACAACCCCGACGAGGTCACCCGCTAGGGAGTCGCTGCTCGGGGGCGGGGGAGCCATCCGGGACCGCGAGCGGGCCGGCGAGGGACGGGGGCCGCCCTCTCTCCCCCCGGATCCGGTGTCGGTCACCATGCCGGGGGCCAGGATCGGCAGGGCGGTCCGTCGGCGAATCACTGACGGACCGCAGGGACGGCACCGAGCCCCACCGGTATGCTGGCGAGGCACTCCTGCCGGGGTGGTGGAATGGCAGACACGGAGCACTCAAAATGCTCTGGCCGCAAGGCCGTGCGGGTTCGAGTCCCGCCCTCGGCACCAACGCGACACGACCTCGAAACGTGGACGAAACGCAACCCCCGCTAGGCTGTCGCCGTGACCACGGAGAAGACCACCAAGCCCAAGCCCGTCGCCCCTGAGGAGCCTGCCGCGGGGGTCCCCGCGGCCTCTCCCGCGGCGAGCCCGGTGGACCCGGGCCCGGTCGTCCCCGACGGCGATGCCGCGGGTGCCGGCGATACGGGCGACGCGGTGGTCGAGCCCCGCGACGCGGTGGTCGAGGGCGGCGCGGCCGGGGTGGCCCGGATTCTCGTCGCCGAGGACGAGACGCTGATCCGGCTCGACCTCGTCGAGATGCTGGGGGAGCTCGGCTACGACGTCGTCGGCCAGGCCAACAACGGGGAGCAGGCACTGGAGCTCGCGCGCGAGCTGCGACCCGACCTCGTCATCATGGACGTGAAGATGCCCGTCATGGACGGACTCTCCGCTGCGGAGGCGATCCACGCCGACAAGCTCTGCCCCGTCATCATGCTCACCGCATTCTCGCAGACCGAGCTCGTCGAGCGGGCCCGTGACGCCGGCGTCATGGCCTACGTCGTCAAGCCCTTCACCGCCGATGACCTCCGGCCGGCCATCGACATCGCCCGGTCCCGCTGGAGTGAGCTCAAGGCCCTCGAGTCGGAGATCGCCGACCTGGGGGAGCGGCTCGAGACCCGCAAGCTCGTCGACCGCGCCAAGGGCGTGCTGATGACCCAGCTGAAGCTGAGCGAGTCCGACGCCTTCCGGTGGATCCAGAAGACGGCGATGGACCGCCGGCTGGGGATGAAGGAGGTCGCGGAGGCCGTCATCAACGGCTTCCCGGCGTCCTGACCCGACGGCGCGCCGGCCCCCGCCCACCGCGTTTCGTCGGGGTCGCACCGAGGTCACGACACGGTCACTCCTCCGTGTTTCGCGTGACCTGCGCTCCTGCAGCATCTAGTGTCCGACACAGCCCTCGATCGAGGGATGTGTGACATCAGGAGGACACCCCGTGCGTTCAACGCTCAAGCTCGCAGTGCCGTTCGCGGCCGCAGCCCTCGCCCTCGGTGCGTGTGGCACCACGGGTGGCGACACCACCACCCCGGCGGCCGGCGGCAGCGGCGGCGCGTCGGCTGCCTGTGACCAGAAGATCGGCATGTTCGGCGCCCTCACCGGCCCGAACGCCAACCTGGGCATCTACATCCAGAACGGCGTGAACCTCGCCCTTGACGACTACAACGCCAAGCACGCCGACTGCAAGGTCACGCTGGAGAACTACGACTCCCAGGGCGACCCGACCCAGGCCCCGGCGCTGGCGAAGAAGGCCATCGACGACAAGAAGGTCGTCGGCATCGTCGGACCGGCCTTCTCCGGTGAGTCCAAGGCCGCCGACCCGCTCTTCAACGAGGCAGGCCTCGTCACGATCACCCCGTCCGCGACGAACCCGGCGCTCGCCGACAACGGCTGGAAGACCTTCTTCCGCGCGCTCGGCAACGACGCGACCCAGGGTCCCGCCGCGGCGAAGTACATCAAGGACACCGTCAAGGCGCAGAAGCCCTTCGTCATCGACGACGCGTCCGAGTACGGCAAGGGTCTGGCCGACATCGTCCGCAAGGACCTCGGCGCCCTGGTCATCGGCAACGACACCGTCCAGGTCAAGCAGACCGACTTCAGCGCCACGGTGACCAAGGTGATCTCCTCCGGCGCCGACGCCGTCTTCTACGGCGGCTACTCGCCCGAAGCCGCGCCGATGATCAAGCAGCTGCGCGGTGCCGGCTTCAAGGGCACCTTCGTCGTTGCCGACGGCGTCAAGGACCAGTCCTACATCGACAACGCCAAGGCCGCCGCCGAGGGCACCATCATCACCTGCCCGTGCGTCCCGGCCGACGTGGCGCCGGAGTTCCAGACCGCCTACAAGGCGAAGTACAAGGAGGACCCCAACACCTACTCCGGTGAGGGCTACGACGCCGCGTCGATCTTCCTCGACGGCATCGGCGAGGGCAAGAACCGCGAGACGATGCTCGCCTTCGTCCAGGCCTACGACAAGCAGGGCGTGACCAAGCGCCTCAAGTTCGACGCCAAGGGCGAGTCGGCCGACGTCAAGGTCTTCGCGTACAAGGTCGAGGGCGGCAAGATCGTCTCGGCCGGCGAGATCAAGTAGCAGGACGACCGCCACGGGCGGGGGGTGGTCGGGGCACCAGCTCCGACCACCCCCTTCCGTGAGCGTGGATGATCTGGCCACCCGCACTCCTGATGGAGGTCCTTGATGCAGTACCTGCTGGACAACTTCGCTGCCTTCACGATCACCGGCATCGCCATCGGTGCGGTCTACGCGCTGATCGCCCTCGGCTACACCCTGGTCTACGGGGTGCTGCGCCTGATCAACTTCGCGCACTCCGAGGTCTTCATGTACGGCTCCTTCGCGGCCGTCTGGGTCGTGATGGCGGTCGGGGGAGCTCCGGGTGGCTCGACGGTGCAGGTGATCTTCTGGATCGCCCTGATGTTCATCGCAGCCATGCTCGTGTCGGGCCTGGTTGCCGTGCTCCTCGAGCGGGTCGCCTACCGACCGCTCCGCAAACGCAACGCGCCGCCGCTCATCGCGCTCATCTCCGCCATCGGCGCGAGCTTCGTCCTGTCCGAGGCGATGGGCCTGCGCGAGAAGATCGTCGGCTGGGTCGGTCTCGATGACACCCTGCGCGACTACGTCAACAACTCCCGCAACAACGTGCCGCTGCCCACGATCTTCGGGGCCCAGCCGGTCTTCAACCTCTTCGGGTACGACGTCAAGAACGTCGACATCTTCGTGATCGTCGGGGCCATCGCGCTCATGGTCGTGCTCGACCAGTTCGTCAGCCGCTCACGCCTCGGTCGCGGCATCCGGGCCGTCGCGATGGACTCCGAGTCGGCTGCCCTGATGGGCGTCAACCGCGACCGGGTCATCCAGGTGACCTTCCTCGTCGGTGGCGTGATGGCCGGCGCCGCGGCCGTCTTCTACCTGCTCAAGATCGGGATCACCCGCTACGACGCCGGGTTCATCCTCGGCGTCAAGGCCTTCACGGCCGCGGTGCTCGGAGGCATCGGCAACCTCCGGGGCGCCCTCCTCGGTGGCTTCGTCCTCGGCCTCGCCGAGAACTACGGCTCCGCCATCGTCGGCACCCAGTGGAAGGACGTGGTGGCCTTCGTGCTGCTCGTCGTGATCCTGCTGTTCCGACCCACCGGCCTGCTCGGTGAGTCCCTCGGGAAGGCACGCGCATGAGCTTCCTCCACCGCGGCATGGACCGCCTCCGCGACGCCCCCAAGGCCGTCAAGATCGTCCTCTGGGCGCTCTTCGCGATCTTCCTCTTCCTGCTCCCCCTGCTCAACATCCCGATCATCACGACGCCCGACTCCGACTTCGGTGGGGTGCTGTTCACCGTCGCGACCTACGTGCTCGTCGCGCTCGGGCTCAACATCGTCGTCGGGTATGCCGGTCTGCTCGACCTCGGCTACGTCGGCTTCTACGCCATCGGGGCCTACTCCGTCGGCGTGCTCGGCTCGCTCCACGCCTCGTGGCCGTGGCTGTGGACCGTCCCGGTCGCCATCGTCGTGGCCCTCGTCTCCGGCATCATGCTCGGCGCCCCCACGCTGCGCGTGCGCGGCGACTACCTGGCCATCGTGACGCTCGGCTTCGGTGAGATCGTCCGCCTCACCCTCGTCAACAGCGAGTGGCTCGGCGGTGCCCGCGGCATCTCGAACATCCCGCGGCCCCCGGGAGTCGCGCTCTTCGACATCCCGAGCCTCGACTGGAGCTCCGGGGTCCCGGTCGTCAACCTCGACCGGACCACGACGTTCATCAAGTTCGGCATCGGCGACTTCGTGCCGTACTACTGGCTCGCCCTCGGCGTCATCGCCCTCGTCATCCTCTTCGACATCCTCGTCAAGGACAGCCGGGTGGGCCGGGCCTGGGAGGCGACGCGTGAGGACGAGGACGCGGCCGAGCTGATGGGCGTCCCCACGTTCCGCTTCAAGCTGCTCGCCTTCGCCCTCGGTGCCTGCATCGGTGGCCTCTCCGGTGCGCTGTTCGCGGGAAAGGCCGGCTTCATCTCGCCGGACAGCTTCCAGCTGCTGCTCTCGATCCTCTTCATCGCGGCCGTCGTCGTCGGTGGTGCGGGCAACCGGTGGGGCGTCATCCTCGGCGCCATCGTCGTCAGCTACTTCCCGGAGCGGTTCCGGGAGTTCGCCGACTTCCGCGTCCTCGTCTTCGGGCTCGCGCTGATGTTGCTCGCGATCTTCCGCCCCCAGGGGCTGATCCCGCCGCGGCGGACCATCCGGTCGAAGCGGGCGGACGAGAAACTCCACGCTCTCGAGGAAGGAGAGGCCAGTGCCTGACGACACCCGGGACGACCTCCCGACGACCAGCACGACCGAGCCGAGCCCGACCGGCGAACCCACCGGCGAACCGACCGGCGAACCCACCGGCGAACCCACCGGCGAACCCACCGGGACGAGCGAGGTCTCGGGGCAGGCCTCCGGGCTGGCCGACCCCGAGGCGAACGCTCCGCAGATCGACACGAGCATCGACATCGCGCCCGCCGACATCGGGGGCCCGGTCATCGCGGACGGGGAGAAGCTCCTCGAGGTCGACGACGTCACGCTCCGCTTCGGCGGGGTCGTGGCCCTCGACAAGGTCAGCTTCGAGATCCGCAAGGGCGAGATCCTCGGCCTCATCGGGCCGAACGGCGCCGGCAAGACCACCTGCTTCAACGTGATGACCGGCGTCTACCAACCCACGTCGGGCGACGTGCGCTTCAAGGGCAAGGCCCTGGGCCGGCGCAAGAAGTTCCAGATCACCAAGCTGGGCATCGCGCGGACCTTCCAGAACATCCGGCTGTTCTCGAACATGACCGCCCTCGAGAACGTCATGGTCGGCGTCGACGCCCACCACACGACGGGGGTCGGCTCGGCGATGTTCCGCCTGCCGAAGCACCGCAGGGAGGAGGCCGCCGGGCTGGCCCGGGCCCGGGAGCTGCTCGAGTTCATGGGTCTGTCCGACAAGGCCGACGAGCTCTCCCGCAACCTGCCCTACGGCGACCAGCGCCGGCTCGAGATCGCCCGGGCGCTCGCGACGAGCCCCCAGCTGCTCTGTCTCGACGAGCCCGCTGCCGGCTTCAACCCGGCCGAGAAGGTCAAGCTCATGGAGCTGATCCGCTCGATCCGCGACCAGGGCTACACCGTCCTGCTCATCGAGCACGACATGAAGCTCGTCATGGGCGTCACCGACCGGATCGTCGTGCTCGAGTTCGGCCGCAAGATCGCCGAGGGCGTTCCCGCCGAGATCCGCGACAACCCGGCGGTCATCGCCGCCTACCTGGGGGTGGATGAAGATGCTTCTTGAGGTCAAGGGCCTGTGCGTCAACTACGGACGCATCGAGGCCATCCGTGACATCAGCTTCTCGGTGCAGGAGGGGGAGATCGTCACCCTCATCGGTGCCAACGGGGCCGGCAAGACGACGACGATGAAGACCATCTCCGGGCTGCGCCCGGTCCGCGAGGGAACGGTCTTCTTCGATGGTCAGGACATCACCCACCTGCCGTCCCACGAGCGACCCGCGCTCGGCATCTCGCAGTCACCGGAGGGTCGCGGCTGCTTCGTCGGGATGTCGGTGATGGAGAACCTCGAGATGGGCACCTACGCGCGGCCGGACCGCAAGTCGCCCGCGGTCAAGGAGGACCTCGCCCGGGTCTTCGAGCTGTTCCCCCGTCTGAAGGAGCGCAGCAACCAGGCCGCCGGCTCGATGTCCGGTGGGGAGCAGCAGATGCTCGCGATGGGGCGCGCCCTCATGGCGAAGCCGAAGCTGCTCCTGCTCGACGAGCCCTCGATGGGCCTCGCGCCCAAGCTCATCCAACAGATCTTCGACATCGTCACCGAGATCAACAGCCAGGGGACGACCGTGCTGCTCGTGGAGCAGAACGCCGCCCAGGCGCTCAAGCGGTCGCACCGCGCCTACATCCTCGAGACCGGCGAGATCGTCCGGGAAGGCACCGGAGCCGACCTCGCGGTGGACCCGGCCGTCAAGGCGGCCTACCTCGGCGGGGACGTCTGACCCCTCCGCCCGCGTCCGCGGCCCCGCTCCGGCACCGTCCCTGACCACGTCGGGCGCGGTGCCGGAGCGGTGCTGGAGGGGGTGCGCAGTCGGTTGACCGTTTCACTTCCGTTACCCTGCGGTTGGCCGTAGGGTCGGTCGGGTGACCTCGGGGCGGTGATGAGGAGGAAGTGCCATGGGCAGATCAGTGGAGCGGGTCCAGCGGGTCGACGCCGCCCTGCACTCGCAGTTCGTCGAGCTCTGGATCATCCACCGGGTCGAGGGCGGGACGACCCCCGAGGCGGCTCAGCGGCTGGCTCTCGACGGCACGCTGCGCGCCGCGCTGGAGCGCCCCGACATCGAGGCGTTCATCGCGTTCGTCGACGAGGCCCCCGCGGGCTACGTCGTGCTCGCGGACTCGACCCGCAGCCTGCTCATCACGGCCCCCTGCGTGTCCATCGACATGCTCTTCGTGCATCCCGACTTCCGTCGGCAGGGCGTCGGCAAGGTGCTGCTGACGGCCGCCTCCCGGTATGCCGACCGGCAGGGCGCCGAGCACCTCGCCAGCACGGTGCCGGCCCAGGACCGGGAGGCCAACCGGTTCTTCGCCCGCCTCGGGTTCGCCTCCGAGACGGTCCGCCGGGTCACCGCGGTGGCGACGCTCCAGCGGCGGCTGTCGGGCGAGTCGCGCGGCCAGCGCTACTCCTTCGACCAGGTCCTCCAGCGCCGCCGTGACGTCCGGGCCCGCGCCGCGGCCCAGCCGCCTCAGATCGCCGGCTGACCCGACCCCGCCGACCCCAGCCCGCTGACCCGACCCCGCCGACCCGAGACCGCAGGGCGGACCGGCGGACCGGTCCGGCCGCCTCAGGCGCCCGGCGCGGTGTCGCGCAGCAGGCAGGTGATCCGTGACGTGCAGACCCGCTTGCCGTCCTCGTCCGTGACGACGACGTCGTAGCTGACGAGGGTGCGGCCCGCACTCAGCAGCGTCGCCGTCCCGGTGACGAGGCCTGCTCGGGCCGCTCGGTGGTGCGTCGCGTTGATGTCGAGGCCCACGGCGATGCGCCCCGGTCCGGCGTTGAGCGCCGCACCGATCGAGCCGAGGGTCTCGGCGAGCACGACGCTCGCCCCGCCGT
>JBBRGO010000120.1:0-9479 GCA_038224055.1 Actinomycetales bacterium | reverse complement strand
GAGCCCTGCGGACGCCCGCAGAGCGACCATCTGATCCGCGCCGTCATCGTCGGGGCCTTGCTGGGCGCGGGCCTGGGCGTGGGCGTCCGCGAGGGCCGAGGTCTGCTCGATCCAGGCGGGGTCGTTGATCATCGCCTCGTAACCGGCCGCATCAAGCGGGGGCAGGTCAAGGATCCCGGGCACCAGTTCGTCCGTTGGTGTACCGGTCCACGGGCCGCGCGGCTCTGACTGGGGACGGGCTTCGGGCGCCACCCGCGGCGTCTTCCTGGTGGCCGCCGGGCCGCTGCGCCCGGTCCGCGCGGAGGGCTCACTCGAAGGGGGCGGGGTGGGCGGCATACCTTCGCCGTCGCGCTTCCAGAACCCGGGATCGGCCGTCCCGCCCGCGGCGCGCTGGCGTGACTCGAGGTCGGCCAGCTGGCTCCGGAGGAGGTCCAGCATCGTGGGCTCTGCTGCCATACAACGACTCTAGAGGCGACCACCGACAGTCCCCATGGGCACGGCGGGAGCCGTGAGAGTCGCGCTCAGCGATCTGGTCGTCGTCGAACGAGCGCGGCCGACCGGCGGACGCCTGCGGTGGCGGGGCGCCCCTGGTCCCCCGAGGGGTCAGCTGCGCGGCAGGTCGCGCAGGTCGCGCAGGCCGCCTGCGACGGAGGCGATCTCGCCGAGCGCGGGCAGCAAGGCGGCCTGGTAAGCGTGGTAGACGTCGGGCTTGCCGTCCCACACGGTGGCTGCCGGCGTGTTGTCCGGTGCGAGCTCGTGGTGCCATGAGCCGTGCTCGCCGTCGACGAAGAGCCGGCGGGCGTGGTCCCACCACTTCTCGTAGCGCTCGAGTGCGACGGGGTCACCGGTCACCAGGTGCAGGGTCCAGGCGGCCGCGATGCCCTCGGCGACGACCCAGTGCAGCCGGTCGCGCACGACGGGCCGGCCGTCGAAGTCGGTCGTGTAGACAAAGCCCTCGGCCCCGTCGACGGACCAGCCGTCGGCGACCGCCTGCTCGACGAGGGCTTCCGCATCCTCGAGCAGCCAGGCCGGGGCCTCATCGCCGAGGGCGTGACGCACGTGGAGCGAGAGGCGGGCCCACTCGATCAGGTGCCCGATCGTCACCCCGTAGGGACGGAAGGGGTGGGCCGGCTCGCCGATGTTGTAGTCGCGGCGCTCCTCCCAGTCGGCGGTGAAGTGCTCCGGCAGGCGGTAGCCGTTCCCGGCGGCGAAACCGTGGACGACGCGCTCGACGATGCTGACCGCGTGGTCGAGCCAGCGACGCTCCCCGGTGACGTCCCAGGCCGCGAGCATCGCCTCGACCGAGTGCATGTTGGCGTTGACCCCGCGGTAGTCCTCGAGCGTGGTCCACGAGCGGTCCCACACGTCGACCGCGAGGCCGTCGGCGTCCCGCCAGAAGCGTTCGTCGTAGATCGCGAGCGCCTCGCCGAGCAGGGCCCGGCCGCTCGGGTGACCCGCCGCGGTGGCGCTCGACGCCGCGAGCACGACGAAGGCGTGCTCATAGGCGCGCTTGTCCGAGACGGTGGGTGTCCCGTCGTCACCCACGGCAGCGAACCAGCCGCCGTGCTCCCCGTCACGCAGCACCCCGCCGGGCAGGAAGGAGCGGACGCCGTGGTCGAGGACGTCGACGAAGTCCGTGTCGCCCTCGAGGACGGCGAGCGCTGCGACGTGGGTCATCCGTGCGGTGATCCACAGCTCCACGTCACCACCCTCACGGGGTATGCCGTCGTCATCGAGCCAGGCGAACCCCCCGTCCGGGCGCACGGCGCCGCGCGCGAAGGTGCGCAGCATGAGCCGGTGCGAGCCGAGCCAGGCGAGGTCCGGGGCCGGGGTCGTCGTCATGAGCCCATCCTGCCGGGTCCGCGCTGGCGGTGTCCCGCCATCCCGCCCCTCTCGCCCGAGTGCGCGTGTCGCCCCACGGGCCTCTGGGACGACCCGCTCATCAGACGGGGTTTCAGAAGTCGCCGGCTCCGCGGCGCAGCCGGGTCAGGACGTCGACGAGGGTGCGCAGGTCGTCGGCGGCCAGGTCGGGTCGCTCGAACACCTCGGTGTTGAGGGCCGTGGTGGCCCGCTCGGCGAGGTCGCGGCCGGCGGGGCTGAGGGAGACGAGGGTGGCGCGCCGGTCGTCCGGGTGCGTCGTCCGGGCGACGAGCCCGGCGTCCTCGAGCCGGTCGACGGCATTCGTCACGCTCGTGGGGTGGACCTGCAGTCGTGACCCGATCACCTTCATCGGGAGGGACCCCCGGCGGCTGAAGAGCAGGAGCATCAGCACCTCGTAGCGCGCGAAGGTCACCCCGAGCGGGCGCAGCGTCGTCTCGACCCGGGCGAGGACGATCTGGTGGGCGCGCATGAGAGAGGTGATCGCCGCCATCCCGTCGGCCGCCCCGCCCCACCCGCGGTCCACCCACTGGTCCCGGGCGGCGTCGATCGGGTCGAAGCCGAGTCCCGCGGTGCGGGTGGGGTCTGCCGCCATGCGGACATCGTAGGGGCGGATCACGTTGACGTCCATTAGTCGGAAGTCCTACTATCTTGGGACAGCTACGCAACCCCGGAGGCCTCCCGTGACCCAGCAGCCCGCGCAGTCCGAGCAGTCCGACCCCAGCCAGCCCGCGAAGGCCGACACGCCGCGCGGCAGCGGTCCCACGCACCACGTCCGCCTCGTGACGGCCTCGGCCCTCTTCGACGGGCACGACGCCTCCATCAACATCATGCGGCGGATCATGCAGAGCCAAGGCGCCGAGGTCATCCACCTCGGGCACAACCGCTCCGTGCAGGAGGTGGTTGACGCGGCGATCGAGGAGGACGTGCAGGGCATCGCGGTCAGCTCCTACCAGGGTGGTCACGTCGAGTACTTCGAGTACCTCGTCGAGCTGCTCCGGGCCAACGGTGCGGGCCACGTCAAGGTCGTCGGTGGCGGTGGCGGCGTCATCGTGCCGGAGGAGATCTCCCGGCTGCGGGCGTCCGGCGTGACGATCTTCAGCCCCGAGGACGGCCAGCGGCTCGGCCTCGCCGGGATGATCGGCACGATCATCGCCGACTGCGACTTCGACCCGTGGGACATCGACGCCCCGTCGGTCGACGCGGTCCTGTCGGGCGACCGCGCGGCCGTCGCCCGGGCGATCACCGGCGCACAGGAGGGCGACCTCGACGACGCCACCCTCGGGGGGATCCGGGAGGCAGCCGCTCTTCGCCGGGTCCCGGTGCTCGGGATCACCGGCACGGGCGGGTCGGGCAAGTCGAGTCTCACCGACGAGCTCGTGCGCCGGATCCGCCTCGACCAGCAGGACAAGCTGCGCGTCGCCGTGCTCGCCGTCGACCCGACGCGGAGCCGTGGCGGGGGAGCCCTGCTCGGCGACCGGATCCGGATGTCGAGCCTCGACGGCGACCGGGTCTTCTTCCGCAGCCTCGCGACCCGTGGAGGCTCGCAGGTGCCGACCGGCCTGGACGACGTCATCGCCATCGTCAAGGCCGCTGGCTTCGACCTCGTCGTCCTCGAGACCCCGGGCATCGGGCAGGGGGACGCGGCGGTCGTCGACTACGCCGACGTCTCGCTCTACGTGATGACGCCCGAGTTCGGAGCGAGCAGCCAGCTCGAGAAGATCGACATGCTCGACCGGGCCGACGTCGTGGCCATCAACAAGTTCGAGCGTCGCGGCGCCGAGGACGCGCTGCGCGACGTGGGACGGCAGATGGTCCGCAACCGCGAGGCCTTCGGGAAGTCACCCGAGGACATGCCGGTCTTCGGCACCTCTGCGGCGACCTTCAACGACGACGGCGTCACCGCGCTCTACCAGGAGCTGCGCGAACTGCTCTCCGCCCAAGGGATGAGCTTCGAGGCCGGCGTGCTCCCGCAGGTCACGACCCGCCAGTCGACCCGCATCGCCACCGTCGTCCCGGCCTCGCGGGTGCGCTACCTCGCCGAGATCAGCGAGACCATCCGGGGTTACCACGACCGCACCGAGACGTATGCCGCCGGGGCCCGCCGGGTGCAGCGTCTCGACGCCGTCCGGGGTGAGCTCTCCGACGCCGGCTCCGACGCGACGGGCGTCGAGGCACTGCTCGACGGGGCGCGCGCCGACCTTCCCGCCGAGGTGGCGGATGCCATCACGGCCTGGCCGTCCGTCGTCGAGTCCTACTCCGGCGATGAGCAGGTCGTCACCGTCCGCAACAAGCAGATCATCAACAAGCTCACCCGGACGTCTCTGTCGGGCAACAAGATCCCCCGAGTCGCCTTGCCTCGCTATACCGACCACGGTGAGCTTGTCCGCTTCTGGCGCCGCGAGAACCTTCCCGGCTACTACCCCTTCACCGCCGGAGTCTTCGTCTTCAAGCGCGAGGGGGAGGATCCGGCCAGGATGTTCGCCGGCGAGGGGGACCCGTTCCGGACCAACCGCCGCTTCAAGCTGCTGTCGGAGGGCCAGCCCGCGACGCGCCTGTCGACCGCCTTCGACTCGGTCACCCTCTACGGCCGCGATCCCGACCCCCGCCCCGACGTCTACGGGAAGGTCGGCACGTCCGGGGTGTCCATCGCCTCCCTCGACGACATGAAGGCGCTCTACGACGGCTTCGACCTCGTGTCCCCGACCACCTCGGTCTCGATGACAATCAACGGTCCCGCGCCGACGATCCTCGCCTTCTTCCTCAATACCGCGATCGACCAGCAGCTCGATGCCTTCCGGGAGCGCGAGGGTCGCGAGCCGAGCACGGACGAGGCGAGCGGCATACGGGCACAAGCGCTCTCGACGGTCCGGGGCACCGTGCAGGCCGACATCCTCAAGGAGGACCAGGGCCAGAACACGTGCATCTTCAGCACCGAGTTCTCGCTCCGGATGATGGCCGACATCCAGCAGTGGTTCATCGAGCACGAGGTCCGCAACTTCTACTCGGTGAGCATCTCGGGCTACCACATCGCCGAGGCCGGGGCGAACCCCATCAGCCAGCTCGCCTTCACCCTGTCCAACGGGTTCACCTACGTCGAGAGCTACCTCGCGCGCGGGATGAGGGTCGACGACTTCGCGCCCAACCTCTCGTTCTTCTTCTCCAACGGCATGGACCCGGAGTACTCGGTGCTCGGCCGCGTGGCGCGTCGCATCTGGGCCGTGGCGATGAAGGAGAAGTACGGCGCCAACGAGCGCAGCCAGAAGCTGAAGTACCACGTGCAGACGTCCGGTCGGAGCCTGCACGCGCAGGAGATGGACTTCAACGACATCCGAACGACGCTCCAAGCCCTCATTGCGATCTACGACAACGCAAACTCGTTGCACACCAATGCTTTCGACGAGGCCGTGACCACCCCGTCCGAGGACTCGGTGCGTCGGGCGCTCGCCATCCAGCTCATCATCAACCGTGAGTGGGGCCTGGCGATGAACGAGAACCCGCTCCAGGGCTCGTTCATCATCGACGAGCTGACCGACCTCGTCGAGGAGGCCGTGCTGCGCGAGTTCGACAAGATCACCGAGCGTGGCGGGGTGCTCGGCGCGATGGAGACCGGCTACCAGCGCGGCCGGATCCAGGACGAGTCGATGCTCTACGAGCACCGCAAGCACGACGGCAGCCTGCCGATCATCGGGGTCAACACCTTCCGCAGTCCTCACGAGGGCCAGGAGCCGCGCACCATCGAGCTGGCCCGCGGCACGGAGAAGGAGAAGCAGGGCCAGCTCGCGCGCGTCCACGCCTTCCAGCAGGAGCACGAGGTCGAGGCGGCCACTGCGCTCGAGGAGCTGAAGGCGGCGGCCATCAACGGCGACAACGTCTTCGACGTCCTCATGCGCGCGGCGCGGGTGTGCTCGCTCCAGCAGGTGACCGAGGCGTTCTTCGAGGTCGGTGGGCAGTACCGCCGCAACGTCTAGGACCCGCCCTCAGGGGCTCACGGCCGTGGACGGCCTGCGTCCCCGAGCACCCTGATCCCCCCGAGCCCCGAGGACGGCGATGACCCATCCGAGCCAGCGACTCCCGATCCTCCGCCCAGCCGACCTCGGTCCCGACCAGCACGCGCTCTACGAGGCGCTGGTCGGGGGACCGCGGGCGCGCGGCCCGCAGCTGTTCCCGCTCGCCGACGAGCAGGGCGGCCTGACCGGACCCTTCAACGCCTTTCTCCTCCAGCCGGCCGTGGGGTCGCCGCTGCAGGCCCTCGGCGCCGCCCTGCGCTACGAGACGAGTCTGTCCGACCGTGCGCGGGAGATCGCCATCCTGCTCGTCGCCGCCCACTGGGAGTCGACGTTCGAGCTCTACGCGCACGAGGCGGTCGGCCGCCACGTGGGGCTCACCGAGGCTGAGCTCGAGGGCCTGCGCACGGGAGCGCTGGATGTCCTCGTCGATGAGCTCGAGCGTGCGGTCGCCGCCGTCGTGCGGGCGCTGCTCGAGGCCGGCGACCTCGATGACAGCGAGTTCGCCGCCGCGGAGCAACGCCTCGGCCGCGGAGTCGTCTTCGAGCTGACGACGCTCGTGGGCTACTACGCGACGCTCGCTTTGCAGCTGCGGGTGTTCCGGGTCGGGGTGCCGCGGTGATCCTCGACGACCTCGGGCATCCCGTGCAGCTCCCTCCCGAGGTGACCCGCGTCGTGTCGCTCGTGCCCTCCATCACGGAGGCGATAGCCGCGACCCGACCCGGGCTGCTCGTCGGGGCGACGGACTGGTGCACGCACCCGGGGGACCTCGACGTCGCGCGGGTGAGGGGCACGAAGAATCCCGACCGTGCTGCCGTCGCCGCGCTCGGGCCGGACCTCGTCGTGGCCAACAAGGAGGAGAACCGCGAGCTCGACGTCCGGCGCCTGCGCGAGGCCGGCGTCCCCGTGTGGGTCACCGACATCGAGACCGTGCCCCAGGCCCTCGACTCCCTGGAGCGGTTGCTCACCGACGCCCTCGGCTGCGCGGTGCCGGCGTGGCTGACGACGGCGAGGTCGGAGTGGACGGGGCCGGTGCCGGACCCCCACCTCGACGTGGCCGTCGCCATCTGGCGGGACCCGTGGATGGCCGTCGGGCGGTCGACCTTCACCGGTGACGTCATCGCCCGGCTGGGGTGGCGCAACGTCCTGGGCCACCACGCCGAACGCTATCCGCACGTGGACCTCGCCGAGCTCGACCGCACCGGGGTCGACCTCGTGCTGCTGCCCGACGAGCCCTATGCGTTCTCGAGGGCCGATGGCCCGGAAGCCTTCTCGCACAGCCGGACTGCCCTCGTCAGCGGGCGGTTGCTCACGTGGTACGGCCCCAGCCTCGTCGGGGCGCGCGCGGCGCTGGCGGCGTCGGTCCTCTGAACGGCGCTGGCGCCCACTGGTCGCCTTTCGAGCGCGACCGACGGGCGCGGCCCCGGCCGCCTCAGGTGAGGTGGTCGAAGTCGCCCCGAGTCCAGGCGGCGTGCCGGTCGGCGGACCGACGCACGATCGCCTGTGCTGCCCGGGGGACGCAGGCACCGAAGTTGTTGTAGAGGCGGTCGAAGTGCAGGGACTCGACCTGGGTCGCGATGCGCTGGACCACGTCGCCCGACAGCGGAATCCGGTTGGGATAGCTCCGCATGAAGCTCACCGACCGCCGGTCCGGGTTGGGGAAGATGGCATCCCCAGCGAGCAGGACGCCGAGACCGCCGTTGCCGGAGGTCCACTCGACCACGGCCTGGCCCCTGAAGTGACCGCCGACCCGGTGCAGGGTCAGGCCCGTCGTCACGGTTCGTCGCTTGTCGTAGAGCTCGACGAGCGGGTCGCGACGCCGGACCCACGCGCGGTCACGTTCGGCGACGAGCACGGGCACGCCGCCGAGCGCACGGGCCCACTCCGTCTGCACGCCGTACATGTGGGGATGGCTGGCCGCGACGGCCAGGGTCGGGCCGAGGGCGCGGACCTGCTCGACCGCGGCGTCGTCGAGGTAGCCGAGGCAGTCGAAGAGCAGCGTGCCCTCGGGGGTGCGCACGACCATGGTCTGCTGACCGATCCCCACCTCCGGCTCGGCGCGCAGACCCCACAGCTCGGGCTCGACCTGCTCCACGACGACTCGGGTGCCGCTCTGACCCAGCCGCTCGAGCGTCGTCCACGCCTGGCCGTCGGCCGGCACCCACTGGCGGTCGTCCTCGCAGATCGCGCACTCCGGCGGGGGCTCGGACAGGTCCGACGTCTCGACGGCGCACGTCGCGCAGATCCAGATCATGGTCCCACTCTGCTGTCACTGCTCCGTCGGCACCACCCCTCTCCTGCCTCGAGCGCGCGTCCGGCCCCGGACGCGTGGACGCAGCGCGCACTCGACGGGTGGGGGGAGGATGGGGGGGTGATCCTGCACCTGCGCGCGGCCGTCGCCCAGCTGTATGCCGTCCCACCTGGCCGCTTCACTCCCCTCCGGGCCGAGCTCGTGGCCTCGGCCCGGACCGCCGGCGACAAGGAGCTCGCCACGACCGTCGGGGCGCTGCGCAAGCCCACCGTGGCGGCCTGGGCGGTCAACCACGTCGTCCGGACCCGGCCCGACGCCGTCGCCGACTTCCTCGCCTTCGCGGACCTGCTGCGCGAGGCGCAGCGGACGCTCGACGCCCAGCAGCTGCGCATCCTCGGCCGAGAGCGCGCGCACCGGGTCGACGAGCTCGTGGCGCTCGTGCTGACCGCCGCGTCCGAGGCCGGGACCCCCGTCGGGGCCGGCGCTGCGGACGAGGTGCGGCAGACGCTCACCGCTGTCATCGCGGACGAGGAGGCACAGGCCACGGTGCTGACCGGGTCCCTCGTCAAGGCCCTGTCCTACTCCGGATTCGGCTCGGTCGACATCGCGGACGTCGTGGCCCTCGGTGGCGGGGAGGGGTCGGAGGAGACGCGGCGCTCGCCGGCACTCTCCCTGTTGCGCGGTGGCCGGGGTGCCGAGGACGCCGTCGACCCGGACCCGGTCGCCGTCGAGAACGCGGACCCCGCCGACCGCCGGAAGGCCAGGCGGGCCGCGGCTCGTGAGCGGCTCGTGGCCCAGCTCGATGATGCCCGGAGCGCGCTGAGGTCCTCGGGGCGGCAGGTCGGCGTGCTCGGTGCCCGGTGTGAGGAGGTGGTCGAGGGGATCGCCGACCTGGAGCGACGGCTCGACACGGCCCGGGCCCGCTTGGCCAAGGTGAGTACCGAGCTCGCTGGGGCGAACGGCGTCCACGAGGACCGGGAGGACGCCGAGGCGGCCGCCGCGGCGGCGCTGGAGGCGCACGACGCGAGGGCAGCGGGGCAGGGGCCGGAGGTCGAGTGACCTGCCCACGCGGTGGGGCGGGCGAGCTGCACCTCCTCACCGTTCCGTCGGGCCGGGAGACGTGAGCAGGCCGATTTCGTATCCGCGCCGCGGACCGTGTAACCTCAGCGACGCACGAAAGGCCAGTGGCACCGGGCGTCCGTTGACGCCCATCGCCCTGTCCGTGCCCCAATAGCTCAGACGGCAGAGCGTTTCCATGGTAAGGAAAAGGTCTAGGGTTCGATTCCCTATTGGGGCTCTGGTCGCCCGATCGGTCCACTCGGTCCGTCGGCGCCCTGGCGGGG
>JBBRGO010000119.1:0-9554 GCA_038224055.1 Actinomycetales bacterium | reverse complement strand
CTCGACGGGCTGCGGCTGCGCCTGGCCAACGCCTACGGGGCACGCCTCGCCGGTCGACGGGGACCCGAGCTGGTCGAGCCATGGACCCTCGCCGTGGAGGTCGCGGGGCGCTTCGGCCAGTTCGTGTCCCTCCGACCGCGGCTCGAGCTGGCCCGGGCACTGCTCGAGGGTGGTGGTCGCGACGAGGGCCGGACCCTGCTCGTCGACTGCTGGTCGGACGCCGTCCGGATGGGCGCGGGACACCTCGAGCGGCGGACGGTCGCCCTCGGCAGGAGGCATCGCGTCTCGTTGCGGCCCGGAGCGGTGGGCACCGGCCCGCGTGCCCGCCTCACGCCACGGGAGGACGAGGTGCTCGACCTCATCGAGAGCGGCGCGACGAACCGCGAGATCGCCACGCGTCTCTGCATCAGCGAGAAGACGGTGAGCATCCACGTCTCACACGTGCTGGCGAAGCTCGAGGTCAAGAACCGGGGCGAGGCAGCGTCCGTCGTGCGCCGAAGCGGCTGACCGGTGTCGCCGACCGGAATACGGGCGTGGTGCACGGAGGTTGCCCACCACATGGATTCATCGAAGCAAGCCACGGCAACGATCGGCGTCACCGGCCTCGCGGTCATGGGTCGCAACCTCGCACGGAACATCGCCCGGCACGGCCACACGGTCGCGGTCCACAACCGCACGACGGCGAAGATGGCAAGCCTCGTCGAGGATCACGGCGACGAGGGAGAGCTCGTCGGGTCGGAGAGCCTCGAGGACTTCGTTGCCTCCATCGAGCGACCCCGAGCCATCATCATCATGGTCAAGGCGGGCGCCCCCACCGACGCCGTCATCGAGGAGCTGACGCCGCTGCTCGACGAGGACGACATCGTCATCGACGCCGGCAACGCCCACTTCGAGGACACACTGCGACGCGAGCAGGCCCTCTCCGACAAGGGGATCCACTTCGTCGGCATGGGAGTGTCCGGCGGCGAGGTCGGAGCGCTCGAGGGCCCGTCGATCATGGTCGGTGGCTCCGACCACGCCTACGAGCGGATCGCCCCGGTCGTCGAGTCGATCGCCGCCCAGGTCGACGGTGTGGCCTGCGCCGCCCACCTCGGCGCCGACGCCGCCGGCCACTTCGTCAAGATGGTGCACAACGGCATCGAGTACGCCGACATGCAGCTCATCGCGGAGTCCTTCGACCTCCTGCGCGGGGAGCTCGGCCTCGAGCCGAGTGAGATCGCGGAGGTCTTCGGTGACTGGAACGACGGTGACCTCGAGTCCTTCCTCATCGAGATGACCGCCGACGTCCTCACCCACACCGACGCCGCGACGGGGAAGCCCTTCGTCGATGTCGTCGGCGACGCTGCCGAGCAGAAGGGGACCGGACGCTGGACCGTGCAGAGTGCCCTCGACCTCGGCGTCCCGGTCACGGGCATCGCCGAGGCGACCTTCGCCCGCAGCCTGTCGGGCCACACCGAGCAGCGCGCCGCGGTGCGTGACGTCTTCGGTGGGATCGCCGTCGACGCGGGCTCCGCGACCGAGCTCGACCGGGACCAGTTCGTCGACGACGTCCGGGCGGCTCTCTACGCCTCGAAGATCGTCGCCTACGCGCAGGGCTTCGACCAGCTCGCGGCCGGCGCGAAGGAGCACGGCTGGGACCTCGACCTCGGCACCGTCGCGACGATCTGGCGCGGTGGCTGCATCATCCGGGCCCGGTTCCTCGACCGGATCCGGGAGGCGTATGCCGCTGACCCCGACCTCGACTCCCTGCTCGTCGCGCCCTACTTCGCCGACGCGCTCCAGGAGGGCCTCGACGCCTGGCGCCGGGTCGTCGGGACAGCCGTGGCCTCCGGTGTGCCGACGCCGGCCTTCTCGTCCTCGCTCGCCTACTTCGACGCCCTGCGCCGGGAGCGGCTGCCGGCCTCGCTGATCCAGGCGCTGCGCGACAACTTCGGGGCCCACACCTACACGCGCACCGACCGTGAGGGCACCTTCCACACCGACTGGTCGGGCGACCGCAGCGAGTCCGAGGCCTCCTGACCCCCGCTGCAGGCAGGTGGCCCGGACGCGTCGCGCCCGGGCCACCCGTTCGTGCAGCTGGTACGCCGCTCAGCACCCTTCTCCTGCAGTGCTGCTCAGCGTCTCGCGGGGCGGAAGCCAGCGGCGGCGGCCGCGCCCAGCGAGCTGAAGCACTGCTCCGGGTTGGTGACGAGGTAGGACTGCTGGCCCGGGCTGTGGGCGATCATCGAGGGCTCGTTGCCCTTGATCGGCTGGCTCGGCGGGCAGGGATGGCGGTCGCGTGCGGGTGGCCACGCGTCAGTGGGCGTTTCGGGCGCCTCTGGCATGGTCACCGGCGATGTTGATGCGGCGGCGCTCGGGGCCGCCGCGGGGCAGGACGGGTCCGAGCTGGCGGCGTCGGCCGCGACGTAGACGCTCTCACGCGCATGGCGCCCGTAGCCGTCGCGGGAGTCGTAGCGCGCGACGGCGAGGCCGTCGCTGATCTGGCTCAGGCCGGCGTCGGTCCCGACCACGTCGACGTAGCGCAGCATGCGGCCGTAGCGGTCGACGTCGTCGCGGGCCCCCGGGGTCAGGGTGACCGGCCGGCCGGCGATGACGGCGCGGAGGTGGTCGGTCGCGGCGGTGAAGCCGCACTGCCCGGTCTCCGGGGTGTCGATCCCGATGAGCCGGACCTTGACCCGCTCGCCGGCCCGGGTCGCCCAGATGGTGTCGCCGTCGACGATCTTCGTGACCGTCCACGCCGCGGACCGCGGGGCGACCGGCTGGGTCGACGTCGTGCTCGTCGACACCGTAGGGGCGGAAGCGGCTCCGGCACTCTGGCCACAGGCGCCGAGGAACGCGAGGGGGAGGAGGGCGAGCGCGCCGAGGCGACGCAGGGTGGTGGAACGGTGGTGAGTCGGGGTCATGGGGTCCTTGGTGCGGGGCAACGCTTGTGGCGGGAGGATCGCGGCGGGAGGCCGACAGCTGCCCCCGGGCTGCCCCGGACCTTACCGGGCGCGGGGTGGCTGCCTAGGGTGGAGGGATGAGCGACACGAGCACGGCCCCCATCGCACGTCCGAGCGCCGTCGTCTTCGACGTCAACGAGACCCTCTCGGACATGAGCCCGATGGCGGCGCGCTTCACCGACATCGGCGCGCCGGGCCAGCTCGCTGCACCGTGGTTCGCCGGTCTGCTGCGGGACGGCTTCGCCCTGACCGTGACCGGCGCCAACCCGGCCTTCGCGGACCTCGCCCAGGACAGCCTGCGCACCCTCCTCGCCGGGAAGGTCGACGACATCGACGCTGCCGTCGAGCACGTGATGGGCGGGTTCACCTCGCTGTCCCTGCACCCCGACGTGGCGCCCGGCACCAGTGACCTCGCCGACCTCGGGCTGCGCCTCACCACCTTGAGCAACGGCTCCGCGTCCGTCGCCGAGGGCCTGCTCCGGCGGGCCGGCGTCGTCGACCGGTTCGAGCGGCTGCTGTCCGTCGAGGACGCGCCCGCGTGGAAGCCGGCCGGGTCGTCCTATGCCTATGCCCTCGGCGAGCTCGGCATCGAGCCCGCGCAGGCCGTGCTCGTCGCGGTCCACCCGTGGGACATCCACGGTGCCCACGAGGCCGGGCTGATGACGGCCTGGATCGACCGGGCGGGGTCGCCCTACCCGGCCTGTTTCGCCCCTTCGGACCTCACCGTGGCGGGGCTGCAGGAGCTGGCCACACGCCTCGGTGAGCTGCCCACCGCGCAGTGACGCGCCCGCGCGGTGTGGCACGGCGGCCCTGCCCGTAGGGTCGGGTGATGCGTGCCGACCAGCTGACCGATCCCGTCGCCTACCACGCCGAGGGACCCGTCTGGTCGCCCGGATGGGGCGGGCTGCGCTGGGTCGACATGCTTGCCGGCGACATCCTCTCGCTGCGACCTGACGGCTCGATCGGGCGTCGCCACGTCGGCACGGTGGCTGCCGTCGTGCGTCCTCGCACCACGGGTGGTGCCGTGATCGCGGTCGAGCGCGGCTTCGCGCTCGAGGCCGCCGACGGGGAGCTCACCACCCTGGATCCGCTGTGGGACGGGCCGATCCGGATGAACGAGGGTGGGTGCGACCCCGACGGCCGCTTCTGGTGCGGCTCGATGGCGTATGCCGCGACCCCCGGCGCGGGGTCCGTCTACCGTCTTGCTGCCGACCACGACGTGACGAGGGCCTTCGGCGACGTGACGATCTCCAACGGTCTCGAGTGGACGCCCGACGGACGCCGGGCGCACTACGTCGACACCCCGACCGGCCGCGTCGACGTCTTCGACTACGACCGGGACGCGGGCCTCACGAGCCGCCGTCCCTGGGTCGCCTTCGGCCCCGATGACGGCCACCCCGACGGACTCACCGTGGACGCGGCCGGCGGTGTCTGGGTCGCCGCGAACGGTGGTGGCGCGGTCCGCCACTACGACGCGAGCGGCCGGCTCGACGAGGTCGTCGAGGTTGCCGCCCGCCAGGTCACGGCCTGCACCCTGGGTGGGGACCGCCTCGACGAGCTGTTCATCACGACGTCGCGGGAGAACCTCGCGCCGGACGACGACCCCCTCGCGGGCTCGCTCTTCCACGTCACCGGGGTCTCCCCGGGTCAGCCCGTCCGTCCCTACGACGGCTGAAAGCTCGCCAGACCACCAACACGGCGTTCCTCTACCTAGACAGGCTTACTAGTCAGGATTACTGTCTAGTCCATGCCCACCGCCCCTGACCCGGAGCCGCCGGCCGGGCCACCCTCACAGCAGTGGCCCGCCGAGTGGCTGCGCGGCGTGCTCGAGGTGTGCACCCTCGCGGTGATCGCCGAGGGTCCGGCCCACGGCTACGCCGTCGCCACCCGGCTCCAGTCCGCGGGCCTCGGCCAGATCAAGGGCGGCACGCTCTACCCGCTGCTGACCCGCCTCGAGACCGGCGGCCTGCTCACCTCGAGCTGGGAGGCCGGGGGCGCCGGTCCCGGACGCAAGGTCTTCACGATGACGGCGTCCGGCGCGTCCGCCCTCGCGGACCGGGCCGACCTGTGGGCGGCCTTCACGGCCGTGGCATCCGGTCTCATCCATGCAGGATCCGCACCACGACAGGGGATGTCTCGATGAATGCTCCACTGGCTGAAGGCCGACCACGGCGGCGCGCACCCCTCGACTCCTGGCGAGACGCCTTCGTCACGGAGCTGCGACTCCACGACGTCGACGGTGCCCGGATCGGCGACGCCCTGGCGGAGGTCGACGCGCACTGTCAGGAGTCGGGCCAGTCGCCCGCCCGGGCCTTCGGAGATCCGGAGGCCTACGCCGCGGCGCTGGTCGACGCCCTCCCCCCTGCCGACGCCACCCCGGTGACCGACGTCGGTGCGGTTCTCGTCGGGGTGGGGGCCCTGCTCGGCTCGAGCCTGCTCGTCGCCGGTCTCGGCGGCGTGGCCGGGGGTGGGCCGGCCCGGTTCAGCGCCGGGGCCCTGGTGGGAGCGGCCGTCGTCGGGGTGGTGCTGCTCGGGCTCGTCCCGAGGATCGGAGCCCTACTGCGTCCGCGAAGGCGCGGCCTCCTCGCGGCCCTCGTTGGGGGCGCGCTGGCCCTCGTCGTCGTGGTCACCGCGCTGCTTCCCGCGACCGCGCTCACCCTGCCGGCCTGGGCCTGCGTCGTCGCCGGGGCCACCCTGCTGGGCGCCGCGGGCCTCGTCCTGCGCCGGATCGGGCGACGGTCGGGCGGCGGTCCGGTGCTCGACCCCCGCACGGGCGCGGACGCCCTCCCGACGCCACGGTGGCTGCTGTCCCTGGCCGTCGGCATCCCGCTCGTCAGCCTCGTCGTGGCCGCCCTCGTCGCCGTCGTCCTCGGCGGAAGGGCATGAAGACGTCGACGGAGTCGAGGGCGGACGAGCGCGTCAGTCGGTGATGGTGACCCCGCGCCAGAAGGCGACCCGGTCGGTGATCTCGGCGGCAGCACTCTTCGGGTTCGGGTAGAACCAGGCGGCGTCCCGGTTGGTCTGGCCGTCGACGATGATCGAGTAGTAGGACGCCTGGCCCTTCCACGGGCACGTCGTGTGCGTGTCCGAGGCCTCGAGCGCGGACGGGTCGACTGACGCGATCGGGAAGTAGTGGTTGCCCTCCACGACCACCGTGTGGTTGCTCTCGGCGATGACCTTGTCGTTCCACGTGGCGCGCATGACGTCTCCTCGGTTCGGTGGTGCAGTGGCAGGTCCAACAACCACGCACCCGCAATCCTTCCGCGGCTCAGTCAGCGCCCGGGCGGGTGACGTCCTGCACGACCTCGTTGCGCCGGAGGAACCACGGCTTGTAGGGCGGGTCGAACCGGGCGAACCTCGGCGGCCCCGTGGCGACCAGTCCGGCGGCGGTGAGCGCGGACCCCAGCTCGACGAGGTGGCGCCGGTAGCCGGACTCGGTCCACCGCCCGGAGAACCGCACGGCCGCCGCGAGCCGCTCCGGCACCGCGCGGACCCGCACCCGCGGGTTGGTGGGGCTGGGCGCCGTCTCGGCCGTCATCCCCGCGGGCAGGACGAAGGCGATGACGTGCACACCCTCGCCCGACTCGGTCTGGGTGACCGGCGCCGTCATCGCGATCTTTTCCGGGTCACCCCGGGTGGCGGCCGGTTCCTGCACGACCGGCGCGGTCATCTCGATCGTCCGGGACGACGCGTTCTGCCCGGTGATGTAGCCGAAGAGCGAGCGGAACGCCTGGCTGCCGGCGCCCTCGAAGGACCCGCTGACCGAGACCTCGGCGACGACGTGCTCCGGGTAGCGCCGCAGCTCGAACCCGGGGAAGGCCTCGACCACGTCATACGGCTGCTGCTCGGTCATGCCCCGACCGTACGCGCACCCCATCCGCCGGGCGCTGTCATGCTGGGGAGTGTGACCGTCCCCTCGCGCCGTGGTGCCGTCGTGTTCGAGACGCCCCCGGTCGGCCCGAACCCGACGACCCCCTCCGGGTATGCCGGGTTCGTCGGCGAGTGGCGCACCCTGCTGCTGCCGCTCCGGCTGGCCGGTAGCGGTCGGGCCCTGGCCCGCGTGCCCCGCGGCGACGGCGCCCTTGTCGTCGACGTCCCGGGCTGGCGTGCTCCCGAGGCGAGCATGGCCCCGCTGAGGCTCTACCTGCGGCGCCTTGGCCACGACGCGCGCGGCTGGGGCCTCGGCATCAACGAGGGGGACCCGGAGCGTGACTCCGAGATCCTCGCCGGGCGGGTCTCCACGCTGCGTGCGACCACCGGCCGCACCGTGGCGCTCGTCGGGTGGAGCCTCGGTGGTCTCATCGCGCGGGAGGTCGCCCGTCTCGTGCCCGATGCCGTGCACCAGGTCGTCACCTACGGCACACCCGTCGTGGGGGGACCGACCTACACCCTCGGGGCCCGCACCTACGGCGCGGCCGAGTGCGAGCGGATCCTCGCCCTCCAGCAGGAGCTCGACCGCACCGACCCGATCCGGGTTCCGGTCACCGCGATCTTCACCCGCCGCGACGCCGTCGTCAGCTGGTCGGCCTGCATCGACCGGGTGTCGCCGGACGTCCGCCACATCGAGGTCGGCTCCACGCACTTCGGGATGGGCCTGGACCCGCAGGTCTGGGAGACCGTCGCGCGCGCCCTCGCGCGCCGGGGCTAGGACCGGCGCGCGAGCAGGGAGGCCTGCGGCGCCGAGCAGCTGCTCGACCCGGTCGGGTGACAACCGGTGCGCGTCGAAGCGGACGTCATGGCCGTAGGCGTGCTCGTGCTGCACGACCTCGTCCCCGGCCTGGAACGCGACGACGAGCTGGCCGCGGAACCGTAGCACCCTGGCGAGCTCGGCGCAGACCGCCGCCAGCTCGTCCGGGGGCCACGGGGGCCACGGGGGCGTCGTCGAGGGCGCCGCGCAGGAGGCGCTCGTAGTCGACCGCCACGGTGTCGTAGGCGAGGCGGGTGGCGTCGACGTGAGCGGGCTCCTCCATGGCGACGGACCCTAGCGGTCCGGGGGCGGTCTCCCGGGCCGGACCGGTCAGAGCCGGTTGAGCACCTCGGTCATCTGCTTCTCGGTGTCGTCGGCGAGCTTCTCGAAGATCAGCTTCATCGCGGGGGTCGCGAGGACCGCGATGCCGTGCATCTCGAGGTCGGCGGTGTAGGTGAGCTCGCTGCCGTCCGCGTGGGGGAGCACCTGGATCGTGTCGGTGGACGTCGAGCTGTCGTTGCGCCCGACGAGCACGACGCCGGTGTCGGAGACCTCGGTCAGCTCGTACTCGAGCTCGGCCCTGACGCCGGCGATCTTCGACACGTTGTGCCACGTCGTGCCGACCTGGACCGGGCCGTCGCTCTTCGGGGTGCAGCTCTCGGTGCCCGGGTCCCACTCCTCGGCGTGGCCGAAGTCCTTGAGGTAGGCGATGACGGTGCTGGGCGGCGGGGTGACGACGAAGGTCCGGGACACGGTGGGCACGATGGCTCCTCGGGGACGAGATGGATGGGCGGCGCCGCGGGACGCGGCGGCCGGCAGTGGCCCCATACCCACCCGCCCCGGGGCCGCTGGCCCTGTCGAGGGTTGGGTCGGCGTCGGCGGGACTCGCAGCTCAGCTGAGCGAGCTGAGCAGGAAGGCCGCCGCGAAGCCGAGCATCGTCAGCAGACCGACGAGCCGCCCTGCGTGCTCGGTCGCCTCGGGGATCATCGTGTCGGCGAGCATCGTGATGATGGCTCCCGCGGCGAAGGTCTGGATCACCGCGACGACGGTCTCGGAGGCGCCGTCGAGCAGCACGTAGCCGGCCGCGGCCGACAGGGCGGCGACGACCATGACGATGGTCCACAGGCGCATGATCTCGCCCGTGGAGCGACCGGCCTTCTTCAGCCCGGCGCTCGCCGACATCGACTCGGGGACGTTGGAGAGGAAGACGGCCGCGACGATGGGCAGCCCCACCGTGCCGCCCCCGAGGAGGCTGACCCCGATCGCGGCCGACTCGGGGATGCCGTCGAGCAGCGCCCCGAGGACGAGGGCCATCGCGCCGGCCCCCTGCTGCGGCTTGCCGGTCGGGCTCTTGCGCCGGTTGCCGCCGTGTCGGTCGATGACCGCGTCTCCGGCGAAGAAGACGAGCGAGCCGCTGACGAGCCCGATGACGACGGGTAGGGCTCCGGCCGCCTGGTAGGCCTGCTCGGTGAGCTCGAAGGAGACGGCGCTGATGAGCACGCCCGACCCGAACGCCATGACGAGCCCGAGGACGCGGTTGCTGACGTGTGCGTAGACGCCGAGCACCGCACCGAGCAGGAGCGCCGCTCCGCCCACCAGTCCCCACCACGCCGCCGTCAGCACCCGCTCAGTATGCCGTGAGCCCCGCGGGCGATCGTCGCCGCGTGGCAGAGTGGGCGCTGTCAGGAGCCGGCAGCCCGAAGGACGACCGATGAGCCTCGTCGCGCGCGCACGCGATGCCCGTCAGCACCAGTTCCTCGACCACTTCGGCTGGGTCCTCGCGCTCGTCCTCGTCACCATCGCCGGCCAGTCCCTCGTCGACACCCGGGACTCGTTCGCCGGTGCGACCCTCACCCACGCGCTGAGCGGCGCGGCGCTCGTGCTGGCCGTCCGGGCCTGCGGGGTCGGGCACCGGTGGCGTCGG
>JBBRGO010000118.1:0-9642 GCA_038224055.1 Actinomycetales bacterium | reverse complement strand
GACCGATCGCCTCGATGCCGCGGTGGCCCCCCGGGCCGCTGCCGTCCAGCAGGGACTGGCCTCGCCGAACCGCAACACCCGGACGGCCGTCGTCGTCGGGCGGCTGCTCGGCCTCGGCTTCCTCGTCGTCTTCCTCACCGGCCTCTACAGCCACCTCCTCCAGGACCCGCTGCCGTGGCTGGCCTTCCCGACCCGGCCGACCTGGCTCTACCAGGTCAGCCAGGGCATCCACGTCATGCTCGGTACGGCCCTCGTCCCGCTCGTCCTCGCCAAGCTCTGGGTCGTCTATCCCCGGCTGTTCGACTGGCCGCCGGTGACCTCGCCGGTCCACGCGCTCGAACGCCTCTCGATCGGGCTGCTCGTCAGCACCGCCCTGCTCGAGCCGGTCATCGGGCTCATCAACACCTTCCAGTGGTACCCGTGGCCCTTCCCCTTCCGCGAGACGCACTACGCCCTGGCGTGGGTGCTCGTGGGTGCGATCGTGTTCCACATCGCCGCCAAGCTCCCGCTGATCGTCGGCCTGTGGCGCAAGGGCGGTGAGCAGCCATGAGTGACAACCGGGCCGACGGCGACATGGGCGCGACGGAGTCCGAGGTGGTCGTGGAGGGTGCCCGGGGAATGTCGCGTCGGGGCTTCCTCGCGACGGTCGGAGTCGGAGTCGTCGGCGCCGCGGCGCTGACCGGTGGCCAGTCGTTCGGCTGGCTCGAACCGCTCAACCTCTTCGGGGCGCGGACGAGAGGCCTTGGGCCGCAAGGACTTCCGATCAACCGCACGTCTGCGCAGGCCGGCGTCGGGGAGAGTGCGACGAGCGCGGGCTGGCGGCTCTCGGTCACGACGGCTACAGGCACGACCGCGTTGAGCCGGGACCAGCTGCTCGCCCTCCCCCGGACGGAGGCCGTGCTGCCCATCGCCTGCGTCGAGGGGTGGAGCTCCACGGTCCGATGGGCAGGCGTCGCCGTCCCCGACCTCCTCGCCTCGGTCGGCGCCCCCGCCGGCAGCCGCCTCCGCTTCACCAGCCTCGAACCGTCCGGTGCCTACCGCGTCATGGAGATGGGCCCGGAGTATGCCGCTGACCCCCTCACGCTCGTCGCGCTCGCGATCGACGGGGAGGCCCTGCACCTCGAGCACGGCTACCCCGCGCGCGTCATCGCGCCGGGCCGTCCCGGCGTGCTCCAGACGAAGTGGCTCCGGTCGGTGGAGGTCATCTGATGCGCGCCGCGCGCTCCGTCCTCGTCGTCCTCGGTCTCGGGCTCGTCGCCGGTGGCGGCTACCAGGCGCTGACAAGCATCTCCCTCGGGCGGCTCGTCGGTCTCGCGATCTGGCTGGCCGGCGCGATCATCGTCCACGACGGGGTACTCGCCCCGGCGACGGCCGGCCTCTCCGCCGCGCTCGACCGGTCGGGACGCCGGCTCGCCCCGGTCTCGCTCGCCGTCATCCGAGGCGGGTTCGCGGTGGGCGCGATGCTGACCCTGCTCGTCCTGCCCGGGCTGCGGGCGGCCTCCCTCGGCTCGACGAACCCCACGATCCTCGCGGGCGACTACGGCCTGCGCCTGCTCGGGGTCTGGGCCGCTGTGCTCCTCGTGGCAGGGGTGGGCGTCGCGCTGACCCAGCACCGTGCTGCTCGACCCCGCTGAGCGGCATACCTTCTCGTCCCTGCTTCGTAAGAAGTTCAACGGGCCGCGGGGGACGGCGCCTGCCTAGGGTGTGAGTCGTGTCCCCACGCCCACCCTCGTCGCCGCTCGTCGACGTCGTGTTTCCCTGCCTCGACGAGGCGGCGGCGCTGCCCGACCTGCTCGACGCCATGCCGGTCGGCTACCGGGCGGTCGTCGTCGACAACGGCTCCACCGACGGCAGCCCCGAGATCGCGCTGGCGCACGGGGCCCATGTCGTCCACGAGGCGCGGCGGGGGTACGGGGCAGCCGTGCACACGGGTCTGCTCGCCGCCACGGCGCCGGTCGTCGCCTTCTGCGACGCCGACGGCTCCTTCGACCCACGCGACCTGCCGACCCTCGCGGCGCCGGTCCTCGCCGACGAGGCCGACCTCGTGCTGTGCCGTCGTCGCCCGACCGTCCGCGGGGCGTGGCCGGTGCACGCCCGCTTCGCCAACCGGGTCCTCGCCTCTCGGGTCCGCCGCCTCACCGGGCTGCCGCTGCATGACCTCGGACCACTGCGCGTCGCTCGTCGGGAGCCGCTCATCGCCCTCGACCTGCAGGACCGTCGCAGCGGCTACCCCCTCGAGACGTTGCTGCGGGCCCACGCGGCCGGCTGGCGGATCCTCGAGATCGACGTCCCCTACACGCCGCGTCTGGGCCGCTCGAAGGTCACCGGCACCGTCCGTGGCACCGTCACCGCCGTCCGCGACATGTCCCGCCTGCTCGGGGAGTCGCGGTGACCACCATCGCCGTCATCGCCAAGGAGTGTCTGCCCGGCCGGGTGAAGACGAGGCTGTCGCCCCCCTTCACGCCGGAGCAGGCGGCCCGCATCGCCCAGGCCTGTGTCGACGACACGCTCGAGACCGTCTCCAGCGTCGCGGCGCGACTCGCGCCGACCTCGCCGGTGCGACGCGTCCTCTTCTTCGACGGGTCCGTCGTGCCCTCGTCGGCCCACGGCTTCGAGGTGGTGCGCCAGGTCGAGGGGGACCTGGACGAGCGCCTCGCCCACCTCTTCGACGTGTGCGACGGCCCGACGGTGCTCATCGGGATGGACACGCCCCAGGTCGACGGTGCCCTCCTGGGGCGGCTCTGCTCCGACTGGCCGGACGGGGTGGATGCGTGGTTCGGAGCCGCCGAGGACGGCGGCTTCTGGCTGCTGGGGCTGCGCGAACCCACCGGGGAGCTGCTGAGAGGGGTGCCGATGTCGGTGCCGACGACCGGAGCGGAGACGCGGGCTCGCCTCCGGGCCGCCGGGCTCACGATCGTCGACGTCCCGGAGCTGCTCGACGTCGACTCCGCCCCGGACGCCGTGCGGGTGGCCGGCCTCGTGCCCCACAGCCGCCTGGCCGCCGCCCTCGCAGCCGAGACGGCTGACCCGGTCGGCCCGGCTCTCTCGGCTGCACCGTCCGGCCAACGGGGTGACTCGTGAGCATCGACCTACCGCACCGGGGTGAGGGGGCTTCCGGCCCCGACGCGCCGGCCGCGCCCACCCGGCACTTCGCCTCGGGGGGTTTCGACCCCTACGAGGTCGCCCTCGTCGCGAGCCACCCCGGCCTGCGGCTGGTCCCGGCGGACGGCGACGGTGCCGACGGTGCCGACGGCCCCGACCGCTCCGACACCGGTCTGCACGCGCACGTCGACGTCGCACGCTTCCTCGCCCGCGCCGACCGGGTCGACCGTCGGATCCTCAGGCTGACCCGAGGCTCCGTGCTCGACGTCGGGTCGGGCCCGGGACGCATGGTGCGCGAGGCCACCCGCCGAGGGCGGCGCTCGCTCGGCATCGACGTCTCACCCGCTGCGGTCGAGATCGCCCGCCGTGCAGACCTGCCCGTCATCAGGCGATCGGTGTTCGAGTCCGTCCCGGGCGCCGGTCGCTGGGACACGGTGTTGCTGCTCGACGGCAACATCGGCATCGGTGGCGATCCGGTCACCCTGCTCGCCCGCTGCGCGGACCTCGGCGCCCTGACCGGCGTGGTGATCGTCGAGGCGCACCGGGACGTCGGGAGCGACGAGCTCTTCGAGGCGGTCGTGCTGCACCCGGGCGGGGGTCGCAGCGACGCCTTCCCGTGGGCCCACGTCGGGGCCGAGGCCATCAGCACGTATGCCGCCACCGCCGGCCTCGTGGCCCGCCGGCGGGTCCGTCGCGGCGGGCGCACGTTCGTCATGCTGACCAGGGCCGGGCAAGATCGTCCCTCCCCGGACCGGACGGCCGTCGGTGGCGACCGCCCGGTTCCGCTCACTCGGCTGCTGCTGCGACGGCCTCGCTGAGGCCGCCCCCGGGTCGGCTCGTCTGGGTATGGTCGAGTCAAGGAGGCGATGTGCACCCATGAACCAGCCCGAGTCACGCCTGCAGGACGACGGCACCGTGTTTCCCCCGGTGACACCCGATCCGCCCACTCCGCCAGGACAGGAGGAGATCCGCGCACCGGACCTCACCCCGACGCAGTCGGTGGACACGGGCGCGACGAAGTCGGACTGAGACCGGATCCTGCCGGGACGCGAGCGGGTACATCACCTGCGTGCGACTGCGACGGAGCAAGATCGAGCGACCCGGGGTGAGACGGGTCCGGCGGGGCCGGGGTTTCGCCTACGTGGACGCGGAGGGCCGCTCGGCCGACGCCGGGACGAAGGAGCGAGCGAGGGCGCTCGTCATCCCGCCGGCCTGGCGCGACGTCTGGATCTCCCCCCACGCCAACGGGCACATCCAGGCCGTGGGCACCGATGATGCCGGTCGCCGCCAGTACCTCTACCACGAGGCCTGGCACGAGGCCCGCGCCCGGGAGAAGCACGACCGCGTGCTCGTGCTCGCGAGGAAGCTCCCTCCCGCACGCAAGCAGATCGCGTCCGACCTGCGCCTCGCCGGCCTCGGACGGCGGCGCGTCACCGCGGTCGCGCTGCGCATGCTCGACGCGGGCCTGTTTCGCACCGGTGGTGACGAGTACGAGGTGGAGCACGGGTCGCACGGCGTGGCGACGCTGCTCCGCTCGCACGTCTCGGTGAGCGGGGACGACATCACCTTCGAGTTCCCGGCGAAGTCAGGGGTCACCCGCGAGGCGGTGATGACCGACCAGCTGCTTGCGCGGGCCGTGTTGTCCCTCAAGCGAAGCCGCCGTGAGGGCGACCGGCTGCTCGAGTACCGCGACGAGCGGGGCTGGCACGAGCTGCACTCCGCCGACCTCAACGTCGCCTTCAAGGAGCTGGTGGGGGCCGAGTTCACGGTCAAGGACCTGCGCACCTGGGCTGCGACCGTCACCGCCGCGGTGACCCTGGCGCAGGCCGACCCGGGTGGCACCGAGCGTGAGCTCAAGCGCGCGGAGAAGGACGCGATGAAGGTCGTGTCGGAGCACCTCGGCAACACCCCGGCCGTGGCGAGGCGCTCCTACGTGGACCCTCGCGTGCTCGACGAGTTCGGCGTGGGACGGACGGTCGGGCGGAGCCTGAGCCGACTCACGAAGGCCGACCAGGAGCGGATCCGCAACGGTGAGCTCGTCCGGATCCGCGACCGCGACGCCGTTGAGCGGGCGGTCGTCCGCCTGCTCGCCGGCGCCGCCTGACCGCCTCGGCTGCTCAGAGGTCGACGACCGCGTTGTCGCCCTCGAGGCGCTTCCCGGTCACCTTGGCCTTGACGAAGTTGGCGAGCTGGACGACCTTGGCCCCGGGGGAGTCCCAGTACTCCGCGGAGTCCGTGCTGATCTCGATGATGACGTTGTTGGGGTTCTCCGGACCGCCCTCCATCCAGGCCCCGGTGAAGGTGTTCCACAGCTCCTCGAGCTTGGCCCGGTCATCGACGATCCGCGCCGTCCCCGAGAGCGACACCCACGTGCTCGAGGAGCTGTAGGCGACGTTGACCCGGGCCGGACTCTGCGCCGCGATGTCGCGGCACTTGTGGCTGTCGCGCTCGGCGATGAAGAGCACGTCGCCGTCGAACTCCACCTGCTGGGTCGCCATCGGGTGGCTGACGAGGTTGCCCTCGCCGTCCGCGTGGGTGAGCATCGCGATGCGGATGTCCTTGATGAGCTCGGCGACCTTGGTCGCGCCGGTGTCGTCGTTCATGGTGTCTCCTTCGGAGTCGGTGCGTGGGGCGAGTCTCCCCCCAGGCATGCGTACCCGGTCGGGTTCGCGGGCGTGCGCTGTCGAGGGTTGGCCGGGGTATGAGGCAGCTGTGGCGCCGAGCGGCGCGTCCGTCGAGAGGAGAGGTCATGGCAGAGCAGAAGCGTGAGGATCCCGGCCCGTCGGTCAAGGACCCGGAGGTGTACGAGGCGCTGCGTGACGACGGGGCGAGCAAGGAGAAGGCGGCCCGGATCGCGAACGCGGCGGCAGCCACGTCCCGGTCCGCCGTGGGCCGCAAGGGCGGTGCGGCCTCGGACTACGAGGACATGACCAAGGACGAGCTCCTCTCCCGTGCCCGGACCGTGGGCATCGAGGGGCGCTCGACGATGAACAAGGCCGAGCTCATCGAAGCGCTCCGGAGTCACTGACCGCCGGGCGCAGGGGTCGTGCGAGGGTGCCGAGGCACAGCAGGCCCGCGAGGGCCATCGAGCTGTCCAGCACGACGGGCAGCGGGCCCGGGAGTGCGCCGGCGGAACCCCGCAGGTACCAGTGCGGTGCCCCCAGGCTGACGGTGAGCGCGACCGCCGCGACCCAGGGGTGCCGCTCCCGGGCACAGAGCAGTGCCGCGGCCGGGAGCAGGAGCCAGTGGTGCGACCACGAGATCGGCGAGACGAGCAGACCGACGAGGCCGGCAACGACGAGGCCCTCGACGACGGGTCGACGGGACCGTCGGTGGAGCGCCACGGCGCCGAGGAGCACGACGGCGGTGCACCCGAGCAGCCACCACGGCGTCGCCTGGCCGGGGGCGAGCCGTTCGAGGACGCCGCGCAGGCTCTGGTTGTCGACGAAGGCGAGGCCGCCGACCCGGTCGGGGTCCGAGACGAGCTGACCCCAGTAGAGCCGTGAGCCGGACGGGAGGGCGAGCGCCCCGGCCGCGACCGTGACGACGAGCCCACCGCCGACCCGGGCGACGGTGGACCACTCCCGCCGGAAGGCGGGCACGAGGACGAACACGAGCGGCGTCAGCTTGGTGCCGGCTGCGATGCCGGTGAGCCAGCCCCGCCAGCGAGGTGGGACGACGAGCAGGTCGATGAGGACGAGGCCGACGACGAGGCCGTTGACCTGACCCAGGGAGAGCCCGCGCAGCACCGGTTCGCTACCGACCGCAACGGCCACCGCCAGCAACGCGGCGCCGGTGACGGTGGCCCGGGGGGCGACCGCGTCCCCACACCCACCACGCCCGGGACCCACCGCGGCCGCGGCGCCCCCGGCCGCGAGCACCGTCAGGAGGGAGAGCGCGGCGAGCCCCACCGTCGGCGCGAGCGCGAGGAGGGCGGCGGGGGCCACCGCCACGGGTGGGTAGGTGAACGGCAGCTCCGGGCGGACGGCATACGGGTCGAGCCCGCTGAGCCACCGCTCCCCGGCACGCACATAGACCTCGAAGTCGACGTGGTCTCCCGTGAGGGTCGCGACGACGGCGACCACGAGGGCGACGGCCAGCAGCAAGGCGCCGACGAGGGGCGGGACGCGCTCCCCGCCCCATGTCGGCCGGACCGGGGGGAGCGGCGTTCTCGAGGTCACGACGTGCTCCGGCCCTTCGCTCGAGTGGTCGTGCGCATCGCCGGTTGCCTTTGGCATACCGCCCCATGCTCCGCCGGGGTGCGTCACGATCGAGAGTAGCGGGGGCCCACCGGCGAGAGGACAGGTCGTGGCGCGCACCATCGGGGTGGAGGAGGAGATGCTCCTCGTCGACGTCCACAGCGGTCGGCCGCGGTCGGTGTCGGGGCGGCTGCTCGTCCGGGCGGCCCGGACCCGTCCGCCCGGTGCGGACGACGGGGTGCACGGCGCGGTCGAGGGGGAGCTCCAGCAGCAGCAGATCGAGACCCACACCGCCCCCGTGTCCGACCTCCTGACGCTGGCCCGGGAGATCCGGCACTGGCGGGGCGAGGCCATCGCGGCGGCGCGCGACAGCGGGTCGAGCGTGGCGGCGATCGGGACCTCGCCCCTGCCCGTGCGGCCGGAGCCGGCGGACTCGCCGCGCTACGCGTGGATCAAGGACCGCTTCGGTCTCATCGCCCGCGAGCAGCTCACCTGCGGGTTGCACGTGCACGTCTCCGTCGACTCCGACGAGGAGGGGGTCGGGGTCCTCGACCGGATCCGGGTCTGGCTCCCGGCGCTGCTGGCCCTCAGCGCGAACTCGCCCTACTGGAAGGGCGTCGACTCGGGCTTCGCGAGCTACCGCTCGCAGGCGATGGCGCGGTGGCCGTCATCCGGACCAACGGACGTCTTCGGCTCCGCCGAGGCCTACCACCGCCTGGTCGAGGAGATGACGCGCTCCGCCGTGCTGCTCGACGAGGGGATGGTCTACTTCGACGCGCGCCTGTCCCACCGCTACCCGACGGTCGAGATCCGCGCTGCCGACGTCTGCCCCACCGTCGCGGAGACGGTGGTCCTCGCCGGCCTCTGCCGGGCCCTCGTCGCGACGGCGGCCCGGGAGTGGCGCACCGGACCGGCGCCCCCGACCCGGACCTACCGGGACGGCAGGCCCGCCACGAGCGCGCTCGAGGTGCCCACCCCACTGCTGCGTCTCGCCGCCTGGCAGGCCGGGCGGGAGGGTCTGGGCGGCGCCCTGCTGCACCCCCTCACGAGCCGGCCCCGGCCGGCGACGGAGGTCATCGATGCCCTGGTCGAGCACGTCCGGCCGGCCCTCACCGCCGCCGGCGACCTCGGTGTCGTCGAGGACGGCATCGAGCGGCTGCGCGTCCACGGGTCCGGCGCCGCGAGACAGCGCCGCACCCTCGAGCACACGGGTCGGCTCGTCGACGTCGTCTCGCAGGCGGTGCGCGCCACCGCGGGCCTGGAGGACATCACCTGACGCCTTCCCGGTCCCCGGTCCGTCCGGCGCGGGGGCGGCGCTCAGCGCGCGCCGAGCAGCGTCTCGAGGACGTGGACGACCCCGTGGTCCCGGTTGGAGGGAGCCCGGTGCCGGGCCCGCTCGAGGACGTCGCCGTGGGCGTTGGACATCGCGAACGACAGCGTCGCCGCGTCGAGCATCTCGAGGTCGTTGAGGTAGTCCCCGAAGACGATCGTCTCGTCGGCAGACACCCCGAGGGACTCCTGGAGGCGCCGCAGGGCCGCCCCCTTGTTCGTGCCCGGGTTCATCACGTCGACCCAGTTCGGGCCCGACACGACGACCTGGTGGGTGCTGCCGAAAGCCACCAGGCCCTCGGCGGTCCGCTCGGCCCGGTCGAGGTCGCACACGGCGACCTTGACGACGTCCTGCTCCACCGCGGCGAGGTCGGCGAGGTCGTGGACCCTCTCGATCCGGGCGTAGTACGGCCGGACCTGCTCGAGGAAGACCTCGTCGTGGCGCTCGATCCAGGCCGTCCTCGTCCCGCACAGGACGGCGCCGAGGTCGACGCCGTCGGCCGCGAGTCGGCGGGTCGTCGTGACAAGGTCGCGCACCACGCGGGGCTCGAGAGGGTCCGAGCTCACCTCGACGTCGTCGCGCACGACGAGGGCGCCGTTCTCGGCGATGAAGACCATGCCCTCGGAGTGCGAGGCGAAGAGGCGCAGGAGGGTCGCGTACTGCCGACCGCTCGCCGGGCAGAAGGCGATGCCGCGCTCACGCATCAGGTCGAGCAGCGGCCACAGCCGGTCGGGCACGACGCCGTCGGAGTCCAGCAGGGTGCCGTCCATGTCCGCGACGACGAGACGGATCGGGCGTCCGTCCCTGCTGTCGCGCAGGGCGGTGAGGTCGGTCAGCATGTCCTCGACCCTAGGCATCGCGCTCCCGCCGGGGCGGGCGCGTCTCGCGGACGTGACCGGGGCCGCCCGCACGGCCCTCGGGGGCGCTCCCGCAGCGATGCGGCCGGGCGGGCTCGCCGGTCAATAGGCTGCGGATACCTGCCAGGCCCGGACCGAGGTGACGGGGGAGGTG
>JBBRGO010000117.1:0-9744 GCA_038224055.1 Actinomycetales bacterium | reverse complement strand
TGCCGGGCTCCGGCCCCTGTTGTCCGGCGAGAGCGAGGACACGAGCCAGCTCTCCCGAGAGCACGCCGTGGCCCGCCCCCAGCCGGGGCTCATCTCGATCGCCGGCGGCAAGTACACGACGTATCGCGTCATGGCGGCCGATGCCGTCGACGCCGCCCGCCAGGACATCGGCGGCGACGTCAGCGACAGCGTCACCGAGGACATCCCGCTGTCGGGCGCCGAGGGCTACGTCGCGCTCGTCAACCAGGTCGACCGGCTGGCCCGGCACCAGGACCTGCCCGCCTGGCGGATCACGCACCTGCTCGAGCGCTACGGCTCGATGGTCCACGAGCTCTTCGCGCTCGCCGACGACGACCGCACGCTCTACGAGCCGATCCCCGGCGCGGAGGAGTACCTCAAGGTCGAGGCGGTGTATGCCGTGACCCACGAGGGGGCCCTCCACCTCGACGACGTGCTGGCCCGCCGCACCCGGATCTCCATCGAGACGATGAGCCGTGGGGTCGACAGCGCCGAGACGGTCGCCCAGCTCGTCGCGCCGGTCCTGGGATGGGACGATCAGCGCGTCGCCGACGAGGTCGAGTCGTATCGCGGTCGGGTCCAGGCCGAGCGCGACTCGCAGAAGGAGCTCGCGGACTCCGAGGCGAACGCCGAGCGGCTCAGCGCGCCCGACGCCCGACGGATCCCGGTGAGCCGCACGCCCGAAGGCGTCTGAGCGCGCGGTCCCGCCCGCCGTCGACGTCGTGCCCGACAACCCCGATCGGGGCTACCGTCGTTGGATGAGCTGCAGGTCCTCACGATGGGACGAGAGGGCTTCCAGGCGACGCGTGGCGGTCGCCGTGCTGGGCTTGGGCTTCACCGCGGCCCTCTTCAGTGGGTGCTCCCCGAGCGCTCCTCCTGAGCCGGCGCCGCCCCGGCCGGACGAAACTGGGCACTCGACCGGGGGATCACCTCGAGTGCCACTTCCCCACACCCCTCGACGGGGGACCGATCGAGTTGGACGTGTCCCAGCACGACGAGATGCTCATTCGCTACGAGAGCTGGTCCGACCCGAACGCGGCCCCATCGTCGTAGGAGCGAGCCGTTTGGCCACGCCGACTCATGCGTCGGACGACGGGACCCCGGCGATGTTGACCATCCACCCGATGCCGAAGCGGTCGGTGACCATGCCGAACTCGTCGCCCCACATCTGCTTCTCGAGCGCGACGGAGACGGTGCCACCGTCGGCGAGCCCGTCGAAGCAACGGCGCAACGCGTCACCGTCGTCGCCGCTCAGGCTCACCGCGACGTTGGTGCCATGGTCATAGTCAGCGCCCTGGGGAGTGTCGGCCCCCATGAGCAGGTAACCGGCATCGGTCTGGAGCTGGGCGTGCATGACCTTGTCCGCGTCCGGACCGTCGGGCTGCCCGAACTCGGCGAAGGTGCTGACCGTGAGCGCTCCTCCGAAGACGTCTCGGTAGAACTCCATCGCCTCGCGGGCGTTGTCGCGAAAGCTGATGTACGGGTTGAGGCTGGATGACATGACTCGCTCCTCGGTCTGGTTGGCGCCCTCCCACCGAGCGTAGGACGGGGCTCGGGAGCCGGGTAGAGGGCAAAACGGGCGACCGCCGCCGTCATCCCGAGCCCGTCTCAGAAGGGCGGCGGTTCGTCGTCGCCGACCACCGGGGCTTCGGGCTCGGGAGGACCGACGTCGCCATCCGGGTCCGGCCGCCCGGGATCTCGTTCTGGGTCGCGGAGGTGCTCGAGCCAGTCCTTGGGGTGGGTCGTGTACGTCCGGCCGGCGGCGGTGCGCCACCGGACCAGGCCACTGTCGGCACTGTCGGGGTCACGCTCCGCGCTCCACAGCCCGGCGGTCTTGAGCCGGTGGTGGCGACGATGCGTCGCCGACAAGTTCGCGGTGGTGGTGGCCGCGTCGGGGTCGTCGTGGTCGAAGGCCTCCACGTGGTCCAGGTCGCACCGGCCCGCCAGGACCGTGCAGCCCGGGGCCCGGCACACCCCGTCGACCGCCCGGACGTGGGCGACCATCTCGGCGGTCGGGCGGTAGCCCTTCCGGTACAGGGTCAGGGCCTTGCCGGTGTCCAGGTCCGCGAGCAGCGCGTGCCAGACCGAGCCTGGCGCGGTCATGACCTCCCTCGCCTGTGACGCCGCCAGGTAGCCATGACCCGGCAGCTCGCCCGGCTCCTCGTCGAGCCCCAGCGCGGTCGTGGCCGGCACGACCAGCCACACGGACGCCGCCACGCCGAGCCCGGCCGGGTCCAGCAGCAGGTCCGCGCGGATCTCGTCCAGGCTCCGCCGATCGCCTGCGGCCTTGATCGCTCGTGCTCTCGTGTCGGCGGTGTCCAGAGCAGCGACGACCTTGTGCGCGGCGTCGGTCACCGTCAACGTCGCCAGACAATCATCGCCCACCGCCGCGAACGCGCCCACCCGGGACCGGACCTGCCTGCGCCGCGCCCCCTCGTCCACCTCGCAGGCAGGCACCGACAACAGCCCGCGGCGCAGCCGCTGGGAGAACAACGACGGCGACAACCCGGCCCCGTCCCGGGTCGGGGCCAGCACCCGCCGCACCACACCGTCAGCGGCCTCGTCGCCCAGTGAGGTCGTCTCCGCCACCAGCCGCGTCGCCCGAAAGAGCGTCGTCCGGCCCGCCGCGAGCTCCTCCCGCAGGAACCCTGACCGGGTAGTGGGCGCGGTCGCGAGCTCCACCCGGCGGCCCACGTCCGGGACCGACAGACCCGTCGCCGTCGACACCTCCGAGACCACCAGCTCCCGCGCCGACAACGGCGTGCGGTCCACCCACGACTGCGCGTGCCGCGCACCCAGCTCAGCAGCCGCTGTCGCGTCCATCCGCGCCAACGCCTCCAGACCGATGCCGTCGAGCGCTGCCTTGGCCCGCTCCACCGCCTCCACGACCCTCAGATCCGCATCGAACGCCGCCGCGAACGCGTCCTCGTCTGCGTCTGCGTCTGCGTCCGGCCCCGGTGCCGCCGTCAGGGACGCGACCACCTCGATGAGGGGCAGCCCCACCTGCGCGCGTCGAGCCGCATAGGCCTCCGACAGGACGAACTCCCCACGAGCCGCGACCAGGTCGGCAGCGAGCCGACGCTCGATGACGGAATCGCTTGTGACGTAAGGCATCTGGACCACCTCCCTGCCTCAATTGTAGAACAGGAGTTCGACACAGACAAGGGTTCCGCACCGGATACGACGGCCCTACGCTCGGGTCATGACCGATGCGGCGGACGTGCGCCGGCTGGCCCTGTCCCTGCCCGACGTCGTCGAGATCGCCAGCGACGGTTTCGACTTCCGGGTGGGCGGTCGGGGCTTCGTCTGGTCCTATCCCGAGCGCCGGCCGGGCCGGAAGCGGCTCATCCGCACGGACATCGCCGTGCTCTTCGTCGGCGACGAGGCCGAGAAGCACGCGCTGCTGCTCGGTGAGCCCGCTCTCTTCTTCACGACGCCCGCCCACGACGGGTCCCCCCTCGTGCTGCTCCGGCTCGAGCAGGTCGACACCACGCGGCTCGCCGAGCTCGTCACCGACGCGTGGCAGATGAGGGCGCCGGACCCGAGCGACTGACCTACCGGCGGACCCGTCCTCACCGCGCCGACCTTGAGACAATGGCGATCGACGTCCTCGAGGCCCGATCCTGCGAACCCGGGAGCACCCCATGTCCGAAGCGCCACGCACCGTCAGCCCCTGGTGGCGCGGGCTCGTCCTGCTCACCGCCGCCGCCGCGGTCGTCGTCGTCGGGTGGGCGTTCGTCACGGGCTGGGGAGCAGTGGTGCACGGTCACCCGGCATACGCCGTCCTCCTCCTCGTGACGCTCATCAGCGCGCTCGCCATCCTCTGGAGGGGTCGACGCTCCCGCCCCCGGCGGTCGGTCCGGCGCCGCGTGGGCGGTGTCGTGCTGCTCGTGCTCGGTGTCGGCTGGGTCGCGGCGATGGCCTGGCTGAGGCCGTTCACGGCCGTCGAGCCGGCGCTCTCGGCGATGCGCACCGACGCGGCGGTCACCGTCACGGAGTCGCCGACCCAGATCGTCATGGCGCCCAAGGGAGCACCGGGCGCGACCGGTCTGTTCTTCCAGCCCGGGGCTCTCGTGGACGCCCGGGCGTATGCCGCCGTGCTCCGTCCGGTGGCCGAGGCGGGCCACCTCGTCGTCATCACGAAGCAACCCCTCGGCATCGCCTTCCTCGCGCTCCCCGCCTTCGACGGCGCGCGCTCGGCCCACCCCGACGTCACACGCTGGGTCGTCGGCGGTCACTCGCTCGGCGGCACGGTCGCGGCGATGGAGGCGGACGGCGCGGACTCCGATGCCACTGCTCCGGCCGCGGGCCTGCTGCTCTACGCCTCCTATCCCGCCAGCGACATCCGCACCTCGCTGGCCGCGCCGGTGACGTCGGTCTCCGGCTCGATGGACGGTCTCGCGACTCCAGCCAAGATCGAGGCCTCTCGCAGCGACCTGCCCCCGGACACCACCTTCACCGTCGTCGAGGGCGCCGCCCACGCGCAGTTCGGCGACTACGGACCACAACCCGGCGACGGCACCCCGACCATCAGCCACGACGAGGCCCGGACCCGGATCTCCGACGCGACCGTCCGCTTCGTCGACGGTCTCGGGTGAGCGAACCCTCGCGTCACCGATCCGCTGCCGCGGCGACGACCTGGTCGATCGCCGCGGAGGTGCCGATGGGCGCCCACAGCCGGACGGGACGCGAGTCGTAGATGCCGAGACACAGCAGACCGCCGCGCTTGTCGCGCGAGGGCACGACGGCATACGATTCGGCGAAGTAGACCGACTCGAAAGGCACGGCGTAGTGGGTCACCCAGATGAAACCGCGCCGGTAGCAGAGGAACCCGGCCTCGTCGACTGCCACACCCGCCCAGCAGTAGTTCGTCAGCACGAGCAGCAGGACGGCGACACACAGCACGACCAGCGTCGCGAAGGCCGGCGGCGCCCCGCGCACGCCCAGGAGCACGACGGCGAGCACCGCCGCGTCGAGCAGACCCAGCAGCCACGCCACGAGTGAGGGCACCGGTGTCGCGCGCTCGAGAGCCTCTGCGTGCCCAGGGAACTCACGGACGAGGTCCTGCCGCACCGAGGAGAGCCGGACCGAGGGAAAGACGATGTTGGACCCGATCCGGTCGCCGGACTGCCGCGAGACGAACCGGAGTCGGGCATACCCCGTGGCGCGCATGACCGGGTTCTGCTGGATCTTGAGCCCCTCCACCTGCGAGCGGCTCACCTGCCTGGACTCGGCGGACAGCAGCCCGCCCGTCATGGTGTAGACACCGTCGCGCCGGTGCACCTCGAAACCACGGAACCGCAGCCACGCGACACCCACCCCGAAGGCCACCGCCGCGGGGAGGGCACCCAGGAGCACGACGACGACGAGGACGGGCACCGGCAGGGCGAGGTGGGGCAGGACCAGCGCGGTGTCCGACAGCGAGAGCACGTCGGCAACGTTGTCGTAGAGCCCGAAGAGGAACGGCGCCACCAGCACGAACTGCCCGTACGCCACCGACAGCACGAGGAAGTCGCGAGGGCGGATCCGGTAGAGCAGCTCACCGTCGACGTCCCCCACGGAGGGTGCAGAGCCAGCTGGGCCCGTGTCGGTATCGGGTCGCGCCACCCCCGCCATCTCGCCGTCCGGCGAGGTCGCGGGCAGTCCGGTCGCGACGGCCTCGACCGCAGCTCGGCTGTGCGCGAAGCGCGCCTCGAACTCTGTCGCCGTGCCCGGAGAGACGGCGTCGATGACGAGCTGTGTCCGGGACTCGCTCCCGACGCCCACCACGACCTTGCTGCAGCCGAGGGCGCGGGCGACCGCCGAGCGCGACACCTGGACCGAGACCACCTCGTCCCAACCCAGTGAGACCGCCCGCTGCACGAGCAGCCCCTTGCGGTACGTGACGCCTGTGGGGTCGACGGCGAACCGCGTGAACCACCACTCGAAGACGAGTCCCGCGACGGCGAGGACGGCGAGGGTCAGCACGATCGCGTCGACCGACACCCCGAACCACACGGGCCAGCGGGTGCGGATCGACAGCCACGCGAAGGCCGTGGGCACGATCACCGCCACCGACTCCGTGAGCCGGATCGGGATCATCACGGGACTGTTCCGGCGCAGGTCGGCCCGCTCGCTCACGGCGACCGCTCGCGGATCATCCGCTCGAAGCGGTCGGCCTCGGCCCGGTCGAGCGGACCGATCGCGGTCGACTCGACGATCGTCGCCGCCCGCACCGTGTAGAGCCCGAACCAGCGCAGGATCGGGCCTTGGCGGACCTCGCTGTAGAGGATCCGTGAGAGCGGGTATGCACGCCGGCGTCGGAACAACCGGCCGCGTTCGACGAGAAGGCAGTCCGCGGTGAGGGTGTAGCGGTAGAAGCGATAGCGCCGGGGGATGAGGATCGCGGCATCGAGCAGTGCGAGACCGAGCCCGAGCCCCAGGACCGCGCGGACCCACCCCTCCCAGCCCGACGGCAGCCAGGAGGTCTGGACCGAGACGACGATGAGCACGACGATCGCCGCGGCCAGCACCGCGTTCTCCACCTGCCAGAACGTCACGGACCGTGGGTGCAGACGCCGGCTCTCGGCGTCGTCCTGCTGACCCGATGTCACGTTCCCGGCGCCCTCAGACGTTGAGGCCGGCAGCACGCGAGCTCCCACCGGCCGTGGCGCGCGCCCGTGCCTGGCGACCGTTGGACCAGATCCAGAGCAGCAGCACCAGGCCCGCAGCCGCGACGACCAGAGGTCGCCCGACCTCGATCCGGCCCGTCGCGAGCAGTGCGACGACAGCGCCGACCCACAGCGTCGGCGCGACCAGGCCGAGCCAGAGCGGACCCTTGCGGCCGGCCAGCAGCTGCAGGCCCAGCACGGAGAGGACGGCGAGGGTGATCAGGGCCAGGGCCGCGGTCGGTGGCATGGGGTGTTCCTTTCGACGAGATGATGATGTCGCACGGGCGCGCTCGCCCCTAGGCGGGACGCCGCCTCGGCGCGGCGGGCAGCAGGGCGGCCGCCCCGGACGGGGTCCGGGCTCGTCCCGCGTGACCGTGCGGAGGTCGGGGAGGAAGGGCCTCGAGCTCGGATGCCGTGTGCAGGAGCTTCTCCGAGATCGCCAGGGCCGCCTGGCCGTCGAGGGTGAACGTGAAGCCGCGCATGTTCCGCTCGAACAGCTGAACGCGACAGGCTCGCTCCACCTCGCGCACGTGATGGGCGACCGTCGACTCGCGATACCTCAGCTTCCGTGCTGCCGCAGAAATGCTTCCTGCAGTCGCAGCGACGACGAACGTATTGACCATGACCGTATCCATGCCACCCCTGACATAGCGCTCGGACAGTTCGAGCGACGGAGCAGTGTGTGACACGGGGCCTGCCCCGGGTCAATCACTGTCGAGGGTGGCGCGGCCAGCGGATTCCCCACCGCGACAAGGACGGTCATTCGGCCAGCTGGTTGAAAGTTCGCCGACCACGCCTTGGTCGCGTCATACCAACCCCACCGGTCAGGATCAAGACTTCCGCGGAAAATCAGTGGACTTTGTTTCGTGCCAGGGTCCGTGGCTACTTTTCGTTTGCCCAGTCAGGGAGCCAGCAACTCACACGTTCTCGCTACAGGACTCGGGTGTTTTTTCAACGAGATCGTTCACGGAGTAGAAGGAGAAAGTCATGGCATGGCTCAAGCCGGCATGGGCGCTCATCAAGGCAGGCGCCAAGTACGGCCCCCGTTTCGCGAAGTGGGTCTGGGCGCACAAGTCCACGATCCTCAAGTGGTCGAGCGCCGGATACTCCGTCGCCGAGATCGTGATCTTCATCGCCAGGGCCCTCGGGTTCTGAGCGGAGCCTCGATCGGCGACGGCCCCTGAGGCCGGACTCGACGGGAAGGGTGGCCGACTCTGTCGGCCGCCCTTCTTCGCGCCCGGGGTCGTCGGTCGTTCCGCGACCACCGCGCACCGGCCGGTGCGAGACTCGCTGGCGTGACGGCATTCGACGAGTCCGATGTGCGGCGGCAGACCTCCTACCTCAACCTGTACCTCAGCGGCGCGCGGTTCGTGGGCTGCGACCTCTCCGGAGCGGTCCTGCGCGGTGTCGACGTGGGAGGTGCGGAGATCGACTCACCGTGGCTGCTCGAGGGGGGCAGCACCTTGGTCGTCAACGGGGTCGACGTGGCGCCGTTCGTCGAGGCCGAGCTCAACCGCCGCTTCCCCGGCCGCGCGTCACGGCGTGCTGAGGACCCCGAGGGCCTGCGAACGGCCTGGGACTCGGTCGAACGCGCTTGGGAGACAACGATGCTGCGAGCCCAGCGGATGCCGGTGGGCGACGTCGACGTCTCCGTCGACGGTGAGTGGTCCTTCGCCGAGACCCTGAGACACCTCGTGATGGCCACGGACACGTGGCTCGGTGGCGCCATCCTCGGGGTCGAGAAGCCCTACCACCCGCTCGGCCTGCCCAACGTCGACTACGCCAGTGACGGCCACGACCCGACGGTGTTCACGTCGACCGCACCGGCCTACGACGAGGTGCTCGAGGTCCGTGCCGGGCGCGTCGCCATGGTGCGCGACCTCCTCGCAACCGTCACCCGGGAGGACCTGGCCGCGCCGCGACGCAACCCTTGGGCGCCCACCCAGCCTGAGACCACCCTGTCGTGCCTCCGCACGATCCTCGAGGAGGAGTGGGAGCACCATCGGTATGCCGTCCGCGACCTCGACGCGATCAGCACCGGGCGAGGGGACTGACTCGTCACGGTCCGGTCGCCCTCACCCGTACGTGGGTTCCTGCGGCCAGCCCTCGGGGCTGTCCTCCCAGTCCTGCTTCCGGCCGTAGACCGTGCGGTCCATGATGTGCGCCACGGGCAGGATCGCCTCGGTGCCGCGCGCGGTGGTCATGTAGGTGAGGAACGGGGTACCGTCCCGGAGCAGGTAGGAGGAGTAGCCGGCCAGCTGCCCCTCCTCGCCCTGCTCGTCAGTGCGGGTCCAGCCCCAGTCGTGGTGGTAGGTCGTCTCGGACGACGACACCCACCGGTGGTCCCAGCCCCGCTTCTCGCGCCACACCTCGAGCTTCTCGATCGGTGCCTGCGAGACCATCGCGAACGAGATGCCGCGCTCCGTGAGCCGCTCCATCCTGGCGGGCAGGGTGTCGACGGCCCACGTGCAGCTCGGGCAGCCGTCGGTCCAGCTCGGGTCGAACATCACGTTCTGCACGAGCAGCAGGGAGGCGTCGCCGAAGAGCTCCGACAGCCGGACGGGACCGTCTGGCCCCGTGAAGCGGTAGTCGTCGACCTCCACCATGGGCAACCGCCGGCGAGCGGCCGAGACCCGGTCGTCGTGACGGGTGACCTCCTTCTCGGCGGCCACCTGCTCGGCGAGGGCGGCGTCGAAGCGGGCCCGGTCGACGACGGGTGGCGCGGCGGCGTGCTGGTCGTGCTGGTCGTGCTGGTCGTGCTGGTCGTCATCCATGGCGGCCTCCGGAGGGGTGTCGGGACCGACCCAGCGTCGACCCATCGCGCCGGTCGTGGCAACCCCCTCTGGCCTGGTCAGCGCCTGTCAGCGAGCGGGGCGAGCGCCGCGGGAGGAGCGACCCTCGGCGCCCAACGGCCGCTGCGGGCGACCGTCGTCCGTCGTGCCGATCCCGCCCTGGCAGCCGGGGCAGTAGAACATCGTCCGCTCCTGTGGTGCCCGGCCGATCATCGCGACGCGCACCGTCGTGCCGCAGCGACGGCAGGGGCGACCGCTGCGCGCGTGCGCGTAGTGGGCGTCCC
>JBBRGO010000116.1:0-9803 GCA_038224055.1 Actinomycetales bacterium | reverse complement strand
GCCCGCCGCAGAGTCGGACGCACCGCGGAGCAGCAACCCGGGCAGCAGATGGTCGACGGCGCCGTGGGGGAGACCGGCGAGAGCGCCCACGACCGCGATCGGGACTGCGATGTCTCGCAGCTGTGTCGGGGCCACGAGGTTCGCGGTGAACAGCGCCAGCATCGCCAGCGCGGGCCCCCAGGTGAGCCACGGCACGTCGCGCAGGCTGACGAACCCGTCACGGGGTGCCCACTCCCTCTCGGGAGCGGGCACCCCGTGCATGGTCCTCATGAGGCGAGCCCGTCAGACCGGCGCTGGCGTGTTCCGGTCAGCCCTGGTGGACGCGGGGACGGTCGGGCTCGCGTGGTCATCGTCGTACTGCGAGTCCTCGATGCCACTCTTCACACGAGCGATCTTGTAGATGACCAGTCCGTAGGCGGCCTTGGCGAAGATGTCGGCCAAGCTGTATCCGGTCTGCCTCAGCACGAAACCGCTTGCCCCGCCGAAGAAGTCGCCACCGATGATCGGAAACAGGTAGGCGATCGGGTAGACGCCCCACAGGGCGAGGAGTGAGATGCGCAGCCGCTTGATGCTGGTCTGGACCTGCGCGGGCTGACGATCGAGCGACTTCGACAGCTCGACGAACAGGACGTAGAGCAGGTAGAGGAACGGGATCGTCGAGAGGCCGCCCCAGACGGCACGCTCGCCCATGCCCGTGGCGATCTCCCCGGGATAGCCGAGCAGGATCATCAGGGCCGAGGCCGGGACGAGCTTCCACAGCAGGGTCTTGGATGCGGCCCGGCCGAGTGCCATCACGGCGATGGTCTCGACGAGAAGCAACGGGACCGTGAGGAGCCAGTCGACATATCGGTAGGCCTCGTTGAACTCCACGTTGCTGAGCACGTGGTCGGCGACCGTCGTGGCCCCCGCGGGGTAGCTCTCCTTGAAGTTCTCGAAGATGCGGAAGTAGTGGTAGGCGGCGATCCCGCAGACCGTGGCCGACACGACGAGGGCGTTCCGGTAGCGGGGTGCGACCCTGCCCCGGGACAGCAGGAGGTAGAGGGCGGTGAAGAGCATCGAAGCGATGACGAGCGAGAAGAGGTTGTAGACCGTTGCGAACTGACCGGAGGTGAGAACTGGGATGTCGGTTCCTGAAACCGTACTCATGGCGTGCTCCCGTGTGAGGCGGCGCCGTCGCCGCTCGTGGTGACCGCGATGTGCGGACGACCTCAGGATACGTCGACTTCGTCCACGGCGCTCAAACTCGTGCAAGTTCTACGATGATGACCATGGATCCCGTAGAGCGGCGCCCCCTACAACCTGCCGGCCCACGCAGCCTCGAGCTCATCCACGGCGTGGGCAAGACTGCCCGTTCTCATGCCGTGCGCACTGTGGACGTCGAGCCAGCCAGGACCAGCGAGGAAGAGTCGCAGCGTACGGTGACTTGCCATCAGGACATCCAGATCATCCTCAGCCACAACGTCTTTGAGACTCATCCAGATCAGAACGCCAGGCGCACGCGTGCGTTGCGCGACCGTGGCAAGGGCGGCGATCGGCGTCCGCGGGCCCAGCAGGCGAGACGGGACGCCACGTTCGGCCAGACACGCGCGAACCGCGTGCAGCGGCAGCACGTGCTCCTCGTGCGGTCCTCCCGCAAGGAGGACAGCATTATTTCGTGGAAGTTCTGGTAAATCGGCCGTGTAGCGGATGTAGGCCATGCTGACCGCCTGGGTCAAAAGGTGCTCCACCTCGATGCCGGCTCCCGTGCGCTGCCACTGCTCCCCCGCAGCGATGAGCAGCGGTGTCACCACCTCGTCCCACACCGCGACGCCCCGCATCGCCTCGAGCGCACTCAGCACCCCGTCCTCGACAGCCATCTCGTCGAGCCTGGCAGCCGCGCGCGCCAGACCTCGTGCTCGCCGGCCCGCGCCGGGCACCGCGAGCACGTTGCCACCCGGGCCTCCCGACGACGAGGGCACGGGTGTGCTGCCGGTCAGGTGGGCCGCCGCCCGCAGGGGAGTCTCCCCCGCGATCACGGCGCGATGAAAGCGCACGAGCAGGTCGAGGTCCTCCCCGGTGAACCGTCGATGGCCGCCCGCTGACCGGGACGAGGCCGTCAAGCCGTACCGCGTCCCCCACATCCGCACGGTCGACGGGGCCACCCCGAGCCGGGCCGCCACATCGCCCACCGTGTGCTCCTCCACGCTCCAGTCTTTCACGAGCGGTCGGCCCCAGCGCGTTCGTCCGCGGTGCGCTCGAGCAGTTGTCCTCCCCCTGCAATTCTCGGTGGACCGCGACCGGCCGAAGAGCGCCTGCTGGCTGGCGTCGATGGGCGATGGCCCGATCGGGCCAGGCGAGAGGCACCGCAGCGTTGGCCCGAAAAGGGGATGCGCAGCGGCACACGGGAGCGGGACTCTGGAGACAGCCGACCGAGCCTGGCGGCATACCACCACCGCACTGCAGGAGCCGACATGCCACTCATCGAGGTCAACGTCATCAAGGACGTCTTCTCCCCCGACCAGAAGCGGGAGATCGTCAGCAAGCTGACCGATGCCCTCGTCGAGATCGAAGGCGAGGCGATGCGTCCCGTCACGTGGTGCCTCATCCGTGAGGTCGCCAGCGGCGACTGGGCCATCGCGGGGAACCCGCTGACGACGGCGGACGTCAAGGCGCTCGCAGCCGGAGCCGGGGTCTGAGCCTTGCCCGCCGCGGTGCCCGCGCGACACAGTGGGGCCCGTGAGCACAGCCGCGCAACGCCGGGCCGATGCCTTCTCCCTCCTGGGGTGTGGGCACTGGCTCGAGGCCCGCGACGCCCTCGCAGAGGTCGCCGCGGGCACCGGTGACCCCGAGGTCCACGAGGGCGTGGCGCAGGCCGCGTGGTGGCTCGACGACGCAGCCACCTCCCTCGACGCGCGCGAGGCGGCCTACCGGGCCTACCGGGACGTGGGGGACGACGTCGGCGCCGCCCGGGCCGCCACCTCCCTCGGTTACGACGCGATGCTCTTCGGCCGCGGGGTGGCGGTGGGGCGGGGCTGGCTCTCCCGGGCGGCCGAGCTGCTTGAGGGACGGACAGAGGGTCCCGAGCCGGGATGGCTCGCAGTGCGGGAGGCCGAGGTCGCGCTCAACGTCGACCACGACGCGGCGGCAGGGCTCGCTGCCGCCGTCCGTGCGGGCGAGATCGGGCGTGCAGCCGGCGGCGGGGACCTGCCGGTGGTCGCGCGAGCCATCGAGGGGCTCGCCCGGACACGCCTCGGCGAGGTCGACGACGGTATGCCGATGCTCGACGCGGCCGCCGCAGCCGCCACGGCCGGGGACGTCGAGGACCTCATGTGGGTGGGCAAGATCTGCTGCTGGCTGATCAGCGCCTGCCACGACGTCAATGACCTCGCTCGAGCCGAGGACTGGTGTGCACGAGTCGAGCAGATCTGTCTCCAAAGGGATCTCGCGCCGCTGTTTGCCGTGTGCCGGACCCAGTACGCCACGGTCCAGATCGCCCGCGGCGACCTCGAGGGGGCCGAGTCCACCCTCGTCGACGTCCTCGACCGGCTGGCTGGCTCCCATCGCCTCAGCCGGCTCGAGGCCGTCGCCCAGCTCGGGGAGCTGCGACGGCGGCAGGGCCGTTTCGTCGAGGCGCAGTCGCTCCTGCAGCAGGCGGGCTACGGGCCCGTGGCGCGGGCGAGCCTCGCTCGCCTGCGCCTCGACGAGGGCGATGCCCCGCGCGCCTGGGCCGTCGTCGACGAGCTCCTCCGCTCGTTGCCGTCGGAACCGCCGCTCGAGCGCGTCGACGTCCTTGCCGCCGCTGTCGCGGCCGGCGTCGGGGCCGGCCACCTCGAGCCGGCGAGGACCGCCGCCGACGAGCTGGCCCGGATCGCCGAGGCCGTCGGCATCGACGCCGTCAGCGCCCAGGCCTCGGCCGCGGCCGCCCGGCTGGCCGGCGCGACCACCGCGGTCGACCGTTGGCGCGACGCGGTGCGGCTGTTCAGCCTGGCCGGCCTCGGCTTCGACGAGGCCGAGTGCCGGCTCGACCTCGCGGACGCGCTGGTCGCGGGCGGTGACCGACCGGGCGCCAGGGAGCAGGCAACCCTCGCCCTGCGCACCCTCCGGCCGTTGCGGTCCGGTCACGCCTACGAGCGGGCCCGAGCGCTCGCGGCCACGCCAGACGGATCGGGGCCACTCACCGACCGCCAGACCGACGTGCTCCGCCTGCTGGCTCGCGGACACACCAACGTGGAGATCGCTGCCGGGCTCCACCTCAGCGAGCACACCGTGCACCGCCACGTCGCCAACATCTACACCGCCCTGGATGTGGGGTCGCGGGCCGCCGCCGCGGCCTACGCAGCCGGTCACGGGCTCGTGTAGACGTCCATCCCTCACGAGCTCAGCTGCTGCCCAGCCGGATTCGTAGCCCTCAGGGGTGCGCTGGAAACCCAGAAATGGCGTCCGAGGGCAACTCGTCCCGACTGAGCACGTGGACCCGGATGACGTGGGCCCCCGGATGGGCGGCGGCGAGGACCCCGGCGGCGGCGGCACGCACCGCCAGTGCGGTGTCGAGCACGGTCGCGCTCGTGTCCACCCCGATGTCGATGGCGGCCGTCGCGAGATCGTCGTCCACGACGAGGGTGATCCCGTCGTCGGCGGCACCGGGCGAGGGCCGACGCAGCCGTGCGAGCGCGGCTCGCAGGCCGGGGACGAGGCGCACCACTCCGGGTGTGCTGGTCACGGCGGCCGCCAGCCGCGCCACGAGCTCGTGACGGGTCACGGCCGGCTCGGGCTGGGGCGGCGTCGCGGGAGCGCGTCCTTCAGGCATCGTGCACATCCTGGACGTCGATGTCGATCCTCGAGACGGTGATCCCCACCTCGCCGGTCACGGCCTCCCGGATGGCTTCGCGCAGCCCCTCGAGGAGCCGGGGGATCGCGGCCGATCGGCTCACCGTGACCTGCAGGCCCATCGACACGTCGCCGGGTTCGAGGACGTCCGCACCGGTCGGTCGCTCCTGCGTGGTCGTGTCGATGTCGACGCGGCGCACCTCCACCTGGGGGTCGAGGTCGCACGTCTCACGGACGACGGTGGCGATGACCTGCTCGCTGACGGCCAGGTCCGGTCCGCTGTTCGTGGAGCGGAGCAACGGGATCATCCGACCTCGGCGGACCTCGGTCCGGACGATCGCGAGAAGGTCGGTCAGCATGCGCTCCGGGACGCGCAGGGCGGGGTCCTCCCGATCGGCGTCGACCAGCCCATGGGTCGCCGTCGACAGTTCCGTGAGGTCGGCGCGAGCCTTCGCGCACGCCGGGCAGGTCTGTTCGTGCAGGGTCGGCGGCTGGTCGACGTTCGCCCACACCTCGTCGACGTCGCGTCCACAGCCGAGGCGGGTCGCCTGGGTCACTGCCATGAGCTCATTCCCTTCGCGAGCTGGGTTCGGGCCCGAGCGATCCTGCCTCGGACGGTGCTCACCGGGACACCGATCGCATAGGCGATCTCCGGGTAGGAGAGGTCGTGCATCGAGTGCAGCACCCAGCAGGCGCGAAGCTCCGCGGGGAGCTGGGTCAGTGCCTGGCTCAGGCTGTCGCGCATCGCCTGCGCCTGGGCCTGCGCGCCCGGTCCGTCACCGGAGTCCGCAGTGCGGCCGCCGGACCCGGCCCGCTCGAGGTCCTCGTCCGGGAAGGTGACGGTATGCCGCCGGGTTCGCTTGCGCAGCACGGTGAGGCAGCGCCGGGTCATCAGCTGGTAGACCCAGGCGTGGAAGGCCATCGGGTCCTCGAGGGTGGGCAGCTTCCGCCAGGCCACGAGCAGCGTGTCCTGGACCGCGTCCTGGGCCTCGCCCACGTCGGACAGCATCCGGAAGCCGAGGCGGACGAGCTCCGCCTCGTAGGCCCGGGCCAGGCGGGAGAATGCGGTGTGGTCGCCGTCCTGGGCGCGCGTGACGAGCGTGGCCTCGGCGAGCGCCCGTTGGGCGGCCTTCGAGGTCGGTGCCGGCGCGGGCGCCTCGTCGGCGGGGCTGCCCTGGTCAGAAGGTGACACTGTCAGAGCTCCTCCGCTCCGCGCTGATGTCGACCTGGATCGCCAGCCGGGTGAGCGGTGCACCCATCGCCGTCGCCAGGTCGCCGACCGGCCCGGTCCGGACCCTGCGCAGCAGCGCCGGGACGTCGGTGCGGTCGTTCGCCGTGAGCCGGACGGTGAGCTCGGGCTGGTCCGCCGTGCCACGCAGGACCGCGTCGGCCGCGGTCACCCCGGGCAGGGTCGCCAGCTGCGCGGAGACGGCGTCGGTGAGGACCGAGGGTGACACGCTGGTCAGTCCCGTCATCGCGTCGTCCTCGAGCCGGAACACGGAGGCCGCGTTGGTCCGGGGCACCTGGGCGATGAGCCAGCCCAGACCGAGGAGCGCGATGACCAGCGCGACCAGCAGGACACCGACCACGGCGCCGGTGCCGGCGAACACGGCGGCAGCGCCCGCCCCGATGAGGCGGTCCCCCTTGGCGGGTCCGGAGCTCGTCACCGACGCGAGCAGGTCGGTGCCGACGGCAGTGGCCCCGAGCCCGCCCAGCAGGAGAAACACCCCGATGACGGCCAACCAGGTCCGGTTCAGGCCGGTCGCGAACTGCCTCATGACGTGCTCTCTCTCGTTGCTGCGTGGTGGGCGGAGCTCGTGGCGGGCGGCGTCACGGCTGGGTCGTCCGCACGGTCGCCGACACGGTGGGCTGCGGTGTGAGACCGGCCTCGGCGAGGGCATCGTGGACGCGTGAGGTGACCATCTCGTCGATGGCCTCACCCTGGTTCGAGGCGGTCCTGACGGTGAGCGTGACCCGTCGCGACGTCACCGACGCGGAGACCGAGTCGACGCCGGGGACGAGGGAGGCGTGGGCGCCGGCGAGCCGGGCCACCGCACGTCGGGTCATCACGAACTCCGAGACCCGGCCGGCCGGGTCCTCCTCGTCCGACGACGGACCGGCACCCGTCGTGGGGTCGATCTCGAAGGCGTTGGCCATTCCCGGTCGCAGCGCGGTCACGAGCAGGAGCAGGCCGACCAGCGCGACGAGCACGGCGAGGGTGACCACGACGGGCGACCCCCACGAGTGCGTACCGGCCCACCGGTGGGTGCCGCCGACCCAGGTCGGCCACCGTCCCGTGACCAACCGTTCGACGCCGGCCCACACCCCCACGACGCCCAGGGCCGTGACCACTGCGGCGACGACGGCGGCCGGCGCCGTGCGGGACGGGCGGCGCCGCAGGGAGGACGACCTCGCGTCGTTGCGGGACATCACAGCACCTTCCGGGTCGCCGGGGCGGCGACGAGGTGCAGCACCGCGACGGTGATGTCGACCCGCGTCACCTCGACCCCCGTCAGGTCGAGGACCCGCTCCATCACGTGATGGCGGACGTGGTCCGTCGCGTCCCGGATGGGCATCGGGTAGGCCACGGTCAGGTCGAGCCCGACGATCGCGGTCCGCCCGATCAGCTCCACCTCGGCCGTGGGCGCTGCGGACAGGTCACCCTGCGCGCCGAGGCCGAGGAAGCCCCCGGACACGCCTCCCGTCGAGCCGGACTCCGAGGCCGCCCTCGACGCGATGCGCTCGACGGCCAGCTTGTCGATGACGAGGCTCCCACGCGTGCGAGCCGTCCGTTCGATGGTTGCAGTCATCGGTCAGCGCCGATCCGTCGCCGAGCCGAGCACGGACCCCAGGTCCACCTTGCCCTCCAGGACCATACCGACCCCCCACCCGACGGCGGCGAAGACCGCCACGATGATCAGGTACCCGAAACCACCGAACGTGGCAACGACGCCGAGCACGAGCCCGATCACGAGAGCAAAACGGGAAGTGGTCATCAGAGGTCCTTCGGGATTGGCGGTGCGCTGACGGGCAGGGGTGCGTGTTCAGGAGAGGGCAGAGCCGTGGTCGGCCTCGCGGTCGGCCGTGTCCTCGTCGGGCAGGTGCACGTCGGTCACGGTGACGTTGACCTCGACGACCTCGAGGCCGGTGGCGTGCTCGACGGCGGTGATCACGGACTCGCGGATGTCGTCCGCGACCTCGACGATGGACACGCCGTACTCGACGACGACCGAGATCTCGACCGCCGTCTGGCGCTCGCCCTTCTCGATCGACACGCCGGTGCTGACGGCAATCTTCGCCGCCTGCCCGGGGAGCCGCTGAGCGAGGCCGCTCAGTGTCCGACCGGCGGCCGAACCCATCGCGTAGACCCCGTCGACCTCGCGGGTCGCGAGGCCCGCGATCTTCTCCACGACCACGTCGGCGATCGTGGTGTCACCGAGCTCGGTGTGCAGCGCGTCGAGCTGCTTGGGCTCCTGGGCCTGCTGCTCCTGGGCGGCGGCCGTCTCTGCGGCCTCCGTCTCCTCGGTCGTCCTCGGCAGCCGGCCGGAGGCCGCGGGGGTGGTGGTGGAAGTCATGGGTGAGGTCCTCTCTGATCCGGCCCTTCTGGCCGGGACACCACCTAGGACGACACCAACGAGCCGACCGTCACGCCCTCCGGCCCACGCATTCTTCTCGTCGGCGCTGGCGCCTCGGCCAGGCCGTCACGGGGTGCGCACCATGCCGGTGGCGTAGTCGAAGGTGGCGCCGTCGGCCAGCTCCCGGGCGGCGTCGAGGTGCCCCGCGTGCGTGGCCGTCTCGACGAGGAGGGGCAGGAGCACGGCGCGGAGGTCGGCGAGGCGCCACGGACCCCAGCGTCCCTCGGGCCACCACGCCGGCGCGGCGTCCAGCTGGAGACCCTCGACCGCCTCGATGTCGGTGACCGTGCCCTCGAGGAAGCCGCTGACGACATCGGACGCCGTGACGCCCTCCGGTGTGGTGAAGGGTGAGAGGTCGTCGACGTCATCGGTTGGCGGCTCGCCGAGCATGATCTCCCGGCACCAGAACCGGGTCGTCGCCCCGACGTGGAGGACCATGCCGGCGGGGGTCCACCCCGAGGGCAGCGTTGCGGTGTCGAGCTGAGTCTCGTCGAGCCCGGCGAGAACGGCTGCGATGCGACGGTGCTGGAGCGTGATCGGGCGAATGAGCGAGGTGGTGTCCATGGGGTGCCTCCTGGGTGGTGCTGGGGTCGGTGACGCTGGGGACGTCGTCATCGACGATGCGTTGTCGACATCTCGAGACGCCCCGTGCAGATTTGTCACGCCGCCGTGTCGAGGTGCCGACGTGTGCTTCGACGTCCCCGATGTCCATCCGGCAACCGCGGACGATCCCGCCACGTGCTCCTCGAGGAGAACCACCATGAAGTTCGTCATCCTGATCCACTCCAACCCGCAACCGTGGGGACACCCCACCGGGGACTTCGTCGCCGAGAACCAGGCCCTCCCCGCGGAGCAGCGCGCCCCCTCGATGTGGCCGGGTGGCGACGACCAGTGACCGCCGGCCGACAACCCGCGTGCCTGGCTGATCCGGGTCGCCTCACGGCGCCTCATCGACGCCCGCCGCCGCAGCGATGCGGAGGCCGCGCGCCTCGACCGGCTCATCGCCCGGTCCCGCGCCGACCAGGCGACGGCGCCGTCCGCCGAGGACGTCGCGGCGGCGCCCGACGGGGACGACATGCTGGCGATGCTGCTCCTCTGCGCGCAGCCGGCTCTCACGGAGACCTCCCGGGTGGCGCTGACGCTCCGTGCCGTCACGGGGCTGGCGACCCGGCAGATCGCCGCGCTCCTGTTCACCCCCGAGGCCACGCTGGCGCAGCGGACCAGCCGGGCCAAGGCCGCCATCCGGGCCACCGGTCCGACGGTGGCCGCCCCGACCCCGAGCGACCTGCCCGCGCGCCTGCACGCCGTCCGCTACGTCCTCTACCTCACCTTCACGGCGGGCTGCACGGCGGCGTCCGGTCC
>JBBRGO010000115.1:0-9905 GCA_038224055.1 Actinomycetales bacterium | reverse complement strand
AGGTAGTCCTGCCCATCGGTCCCGTGGATCCAGCACCCTGCGGCGTGGTCGACGACAACCGGGGTAGCGGTCTTGAGCAGCGGTGAGAGCGAGGCCATGTGGCCGATCCTGCCCGGACGGATTGCAGATTGTCAACAATCGCGGCGCTCGGTAACCTACGAGCGTGTTCACCCCTCAGAGCGCGCCCCGGCACTCACCTGGTGCTGGCCATGGACGGAGGTCCCCATGACACGCGATCACCGGCCCCGCCTGGTCGTCCTCACCGCCACCGATACCCCTCTTCCAGCCAATCTCAACACTCTCCGCACGCTCGCCGACGTGACCCTGGCCGACGCCGATGGCCTGGCCGAAGCGCTTCCAGGGGCCGAGGTGCTCTTCCTCTGGGACTACTTCTCCGAGGCACTGCAAGAGCACTGGGGTGCCGCAGACGTGCTGCGATGGGTGCAGGTCGCCGCAGCCGGAGTCGACAAGCTGCGCTTTCCCGAGCTCGTCGACTCGGACGTCACCGTGACCAACTCCTCTGGCGTGTTCGACCGCCCGATCGCCGAGTTCGTGCTCGCGGCGATCCTCGCCCACGACAAGCAGCTCTTGCGCAGCCGGGATCTTCAGCGTGAGCACCGGTGGCAGCACCGCGAGCTCACCCGCACCACGGGAGGGAAGGCACTGGTGGTCGGCACCGGCGGCATTGGCCGCGAGACCGCGCGACTGCTGCGCGCCGTCGGGCTGACCGTCCGCGGTGTCGGACGGGTTGCTCGTGCCGATGACCCCGACTTCGGTGACGTCGTCGCAAGCGACCGGCTGGCGGCGTCCGTCGGCTGGGCCGACCACGTCGTGCTCGCCGCGCCGCTGACGGAGCAGACGCGGGGGATGGTCGACGCGAGCGTCCTTCTCGCCATGCGAACCACGGCGCACCTGGTCAACGTCGGCCGGGGGGCGCTCGTCGACCAGGACGCACTCGTGGGCGCCTTGCGAGATGGGCGCCTGGCGTTCGCGACCCTCGATGTCTTCGAAACGGAGCCGCTTCCCCCGGAACATGAGCTCTGGGAACTGGACAATGTCGCGATTTCCGCCCACATGTGCGGTGATGTCGTCGGGTGGCGTGACGATCTTGCTGCCGCGTTCGAGGAAAACCTGCGCCGGTTCGTCGCCGAGGAGCGCGTGCGCAACCGGGTGGACCTGGCGAAGGGCTACGTGCCGACGCCGTAGCGGCATTCGGGGTGGGTGCCACGTCTGCCGCAGGTCACGATCCGACGACGAGGACGGCGCGCCCGACCCGAGCGAGCCCCCGCTCGACAGAGGTCTCGGAATCGCCACTCGCCGTTGGTGATACGTCGTGCGTGGGTGGTCAAGGTCGGCGCCTGGCAGTAGGTGAAAGCCGTGTCCGGGGCCGGGGCCGGGGCCGGGGTGGGGGAGACGAGAGCACCCGGTCCAGCGGGTCCTCGTCCGAACTCGTGTGGCCGTCTCGCATCCGGTCGTGGACGAGCCCGAAGGTCTCGGTGCCGAAGCCGACGGTCATCGACAGGCAGTGCTCGACCGTGACCTCGGACCAGACCGGGGCGACGAAGCGGGGGTCGACGCCCAGGTGGTGCCGGACTGGGTCACCCAGCCTGAGGAGACCGTCGTCCTCGGCCGTCGCGATGGCGGTCGCAGTCAGCGTCTCAGGCTGGCGCCCTGCGCCTGGGCGCCCACGACGAGATCGACGACGCCGGCGGCATCCACCCCCTGCGCGCGCGGGGCGCTCCTCGGGAGTCGCACTGACGTCACGGCTGGACCGTAGTCGGCCCCACCCAGGCCCGGCCCGCTTCCCGGTGCGTCCTGCCGCCTCGAACTGGCGGCTCGTCGCGGTGGCGCACGGTGACTCGCGAGTGGCATGAGCGCGGGAACGCGGTCGACCGGGAACGATGAAACCGCAGGTCAGAACGAGTCCGACCTGCGGTTTCGGGTGGTGGCCAGGGGCGGGGTCGAACCGCCGACCTTCCGATTTTCAGTCGGACGCTCGTACCAACTGAGCTACCTGGCCGGGCGCGAACCTGACGCGGAAAAGCGTCCGGCGCACACACAACGCCGGATCTCTCCGGCGCGCCATCACTATACATGGAGCGGGGGTTGCCCCGTCCCGCCCTCCTGGTCGCCGCCGGTCAGGACGAGCCGGGTCCAGGACATCGGTGGCAGGGTCACGCGGCCGTTGCCCTTGCCCTCGGCGCAGACGTCCCACGCCACGTCCGCCAGGTCGCGGAGCTCGACCGGCTGGCCAGCCGCGTCGTTGACCGTCCGCCGGTCACCGCCGTTCGGCGTGGTCAGCACGGCTACCGCCAGCCGAGATCCCGCACCGGTGGGAAGCCCCTGCACGATGAGGTCCATCTCGACGGCATGGTCGGGGGAGCGGTTGGTCAGGAAGGTGGTCACCGATCCGTCTTCGCCGGCGACGGCCGCTGCGTCAACGGCCGCCACCGCGCCGTGCGCCACCGTGTCGATGTCATCCGACTCCACCCGAGGTCGCAGAGACGTCCCCCCGACGGTCCCGGCCACCGTGGCGAAGGGGGCGAAGGTCGTCTGCTTCCATGCCGCCCCACCCGGCTCGGTCATGATCGGTGCGATGACGTTGACGAGCTGGGCAAGGTTCGCGACCGTCACCCGGTCGCACTGCCGCAGCAGCACGCCGAGCAGCGAGCCCACGACGACGGCGTCCGCCACGTCATAGATCTGCTCCAGCTGCCGGGGGCGCTGCCGCCCGCCGACGTCCACCATCTCCGGGTCGTCCACCGCGTTCCAGTCCGTCAGGTCCCAGACGTTCCACTCGTCGACGGCGATCCCGAGGGGGCGACCGTCCGGCCGCCTCGCGCCGACCTCGTCCATGATCTCCGCGACCCTGGTCACGTAGCGCTCGAAGGGCACGGCGCTCGCGAGGAAGCCCGCGACGTCCCCGTCCCGCTCCTGCACGTAGGCGTGCACCGACACGTGGTCGACGAGGCCGTCGGTGTGTCGCAGGACGGTGCGCTCCCAGTCACCGAAGGTCGGCATCCCTTCGCCTGAGCTGCCCGCGACGACGAGCTCGACCCGCCGGTCGACCATCCGCATGAGCCGTGCGGTCTCGGCAGCCAACCGGCCGTACTCGTCCGCGGTCTTGTGCCCCACCTGCCACGGCCCGTCCATCTCGTTGCCGAGGCACCACAGCGTGATGTCGAACGGCTCCTCATCCCCGTTCGCGCGTCGCCGGTCGCTCAGCGTCGTCCCCGAGGGGTGGTTCGCGTACTCGAGAACGTCGGCGGCCTCCTGGATGCCGCGGGTGCCGAGGTTGACGGCATACATCACCTCGACGCCCGCCGTCCGCGCCCAGTGGACGAACTCGTGCAGCCCGACGCTGTTGTCCTCGACGGTGTGCCACGCCGGGTCGAGCCGCGCCGGCCGCTCCTCGACCGGCCCGACGCCGTCCTCCCAGCGGTAGCTCGAGACGAAGTTCCCGCCCGGGTAGCGCACGACCGTGACCCCGAGCTCGCGCGTCAGGTCGAGGACGTCGCCCCGGAAGCCCTGCTCGTCGGACGTCGGGTGCCCCGGCTCGTGGATCCCCGTCGTGACGGCCCGGCCGAGGTGCTCGACGAACGACCCGAAGAGCCGCGGCGGCACGGGGCCCACCTGATCAGCCAGGTCCAGGGTGATGCGTGCGTGCAGGGGTCTGGGGGTCACAGGCGTCCTCTCGTATGCCGGTCAGCCGGCCTCGCCGGCGCCGTGCACCGAACGTACCTGCCGCCACTCACCCACGGGAGGACCGCGACCTCAGGACATCGGGAGCCTCAGGACCGCGGGCCCTTCCGGCGGACGTCCGCGACGCTCTCCATCGCGTCCCGCAGCTCGCTCAGCCATTCCTCCTCGTGCTGCCCGACGAGCCGCACGCACCAGGCGAGCGCCTCGGCGCGCGACCGGGCGACACCAGCGTCGACGAGCGTGTCGAGGACGAGCCGCTCGGGCTGACGCAGTCGGGTCATCGCCGGCGCGGCGAGGTGGGTGTAGAGCTCGTGCCGATCGCCGACGCGCACGCCCCACGAGACCTTGCGCTCGAAACGGTGCTCCGCCTCCCGCGCGATCTCGATCCGGCGCGCGCGGGTGTCCTCGCGGAACGCCTTGGCCCGCCCGGCGCGTGCCTCGCCCGTCTCCGCCTCGCCGGCGTCCGCCAGCTCGACGTCGTCGAGGGTGAGCACGACGGTGACCTCGTCGCGGTCGACGGTCACCTCGGGTGCTGCCGTCTGCCACTCCTGCGGGAGCCGGCCGGTGAACCAGCCCCGGATCCGCTCGGTGTCTGTGTTTGTAATCATGTAATGAAGATTACGCCGCCTCGTCCACGGGTCAAGTGCCAGCGGCATACCTTCGCCGCGAGCGAAACCACGCCTCACCAGTGACCTTTCTCCCCGCGAACCGCTCAGCCCGCGGCGACGCGCTCCTCGTGGGAGCAGCCGTAGACTCTCGGTCCGTGCAGTTCCTCAACGGTCTCCAGCCCCAGCACGACCTCACCTACGACGACGTCTTCATGGTCCCGAGCCGATCGTCGGTGACGAGTCGGCTCGACGTCGACCTCGCCAGCGCCGACGGGAGCGGCACGACGATCCCCCTCGTCGTCGCCAACATGACGGCGATCGCCGGACGCCGGATGGCCGAGACGGTCGCGCGCCGCGGGGGCCTCACCGTCATCCCGCAGGACATCCCGGTCGAGGTCGTCGCCGACGTCGTCGACTGGGTCAAGCAGCGCCACCTCGTCCACGACACGGCGATCACGCTCGACCCGCACACGACAGCGGGCGAGGCTCTCGTCCTGCTCGGCAAGCGCGCCCACGGGGCGGGCGTCGTCGTCGAGGGCCGCAGGCCGGTCGGGATCGTCACGGAGAAGGACCTCACCGGCGTCGACCGCTTCACCCGGCTCTCCGACGTGATGTACCGCGACATGGTCGTGCTGCCCGAGGACGTCAGCCCGCAGGACGCCTTCGAGCAGCTGTCGAAGATGCGACGCAAGGTTGCCCCGGTCGTGTCAGCCGCCGGTGAGCTCATCGGCATCGTCACCCGCGGGGGAGCGCTGCGCTCCGGCCTCTACACCCCGGCCGTCGACGCGCGGGGTCGCCTGCGCGTGGCCGCCGCCGTCGGCATCAACGGTGACGTCGTGGCCAAGGCCGAGCAGGTGCTCGCCACCGGAGCGGACGTCCTCGTCATCGACACCGCCCACGGCCACCAGGACAAGATGCTCGACGCCCTCCGCGCCGTGCGGGCCCTCTCCCCGGAGGTCCCCGTCGTCGCCGGCAACGTCGTCTCCGCCGCCGGCACCCGCGACCTCATCGAGGCTGGCGCCGACATCGTCAAGGTCGGAGTGGGGCCCGGCGCGATGTGCACGACGCGGATGATGACCGCCGTCGGACGCCCCCAGTTCTCTGCCGTCCTCGAGTGCGCTTCTGCTGCAGCGGAGCTCGGCAAGCACGTCTGGGCGGACGGCGGCGTGCGGCACCCTCGCGACGTGGCCCTCGCGCTCGCCGCCGGCGCGTCGAACGTCATGATCGGCTCGTGGTTCGCTGGCACTCTCGAGTCACCGGGCGACCTCTACAGCGACAACGACGGCAAGCAGTACAAGGAGTCCTTCGGCATGGCGAGCTCGCGCGCGGTCCGCAACCGGACGGCCACCGACACGGCCTACGACCGGGCCCGCAAGGCGCTCTTCGAGGAGGGCATCAGCACGGCGAGGATGTACATCGACCCGGCGCGCCCCTCGGTCGAGGACGTCATCGACCAGATCATCGCGGGCCTTCGGAGCAGCTGCACGTATGCCGGAGCGCGGACCCTCGAGGAGTTCGCCGACCGGGCGGTCGTCGGGTTCCAGAGCACGGCCGGCTTCGCCGAGGGACGCCCGCTCCACACCTCCTGGTGACGCCCGGCCGTGACGGGCCCACCCACGGACGCGACGAACGCCCCGGCGACATACCGGGGCGTTCGTCGTGATCGATCAGGTGGGGCCGGTCAGCGGGTGGCGGTGGCCTTCGTCTTGGCCGGCTTGTTGAACTTGCCGGTCGGCACGTAGCGCCCCGAGGACGGCACCTTGTTCGGCAGCGCGAGGCGGAAGACCTTGGCCCAGGCCTGGCCGACCTGACGGTGGATCGGGCCGGTCGTGTAGGGCAGGCCGTAGCGCTGGCAGATCTCGCGCATCTCGACGGCGACCGCGTGGTAGCGGTTCGAGGGCAGGTCGGGGAAGCAGTGGTGCTCGATCTGGTGGCTGAGGTTGCCGGTCATCAGGTGCATCGTCTTGCTGCCGGAGATGTTGGCCGAGCCGAGCATCTGGCGGATGTACCAGTCGCCACGCGTCTCGCCCTCGATCTCCTGCTCCGTGAAGGTGTCGACCCCGTCGGGGAAGTGGCCGCAGAAGATGACCGAGTGCGCCCAGACGTTGCGGATCGCGTTGGCGGTGAAGGTGCCGATGAGCGCCTCCTTGCCGGAGCCGAGGAGTGCGGCGGCGCCGGGGGTCGCGACGTAGTCCTTGGTGAACTGGCGCACGACCTTGCGACCGACGGCCTTGAGGTCGCCCTGGAGCGCCTCGGTGCTCTTCTCGCCGTCCTGCCAGGCCTCGAGCTCGAGGTCGTAGATGGCGATGCCCCACTCGAAGAACGGCGCGAGCACCGTGTTGATGACCGGGTTGAGCAGGTTGAACGGGCGCCACGGCTGGTCCTTGTCCATCCGGAGCAGCGAGTAGCCGACGTCCTTGTCCTTGCCCAGCACGTTGGTCCACGTGTGGTGGAGGTCGTTGTGCGTGTGCTTCCAGGCCGCGGCGGGCGTGACGAAGTCCCACTCCCACGTCGTGCTGTGGATGTCGGGGTCGCGCATCCAGTCCCACTGGCCGTGCAGCACGTTGTGGCCGATCTCCATGTTCTCGAGGATCTTCGCGACGGAGAGCATCGCGGTGCCGGCGACGAGTGCGGTCTTCTTCTTGGAGAACATCAAGGTGACGCGGCCGGCGATCTCGAGGCTGCGCTGGGCGCGGATGACGCGCCGGATGTAGGCGGCGTCGGCGGAGCCGCGGCTCGCGACGATGCGGTCGCGGATCGCGTCGAGCTCGCGGCCGAGCGCCTCGACCTGCTCGTCGCTGAGGTGCGCGGCGGCGGCCGGGCGATGGGCGGGGGCCCCGGTCGCGGCAAGGATCGGCTTCTTTGGCCGGAGCGGCGCGTTCGTCCCGGGCGCCTGAGGCGTCACGGACGGGCTGGGGGTCTGCGTGGACGGTTTGGTCACCGTGGTGGTCATGAGGTGTTTCCCTTCTCAGATGTCCAGGTGGACGGGGCCGGCGGCAGCGTTGACGCAAGTCTGGATGAGGTCGCCCTCGTCCCCGTGCACCTCACCGGTGCGCAGGTCTCGGACCTTGCCGGCGACGAGGGGGGTGAGGCAGCTGCGGCAGATGCCCATTCGGCACCCGCTGGGCATGACCACGCCGCTCTCCTCTCCGGCTTCGAGGAGGGGGATGTCGCCACCGACCTCCACCTCCTTGTCGGACTTCTCGAACGTCACGAGCCCACCCTCGCCGCCGGTTCCCGGCAGCAGGACGGGCGCGAAGCGCTCGATCGTCAGTTGGGTCTGTCCGTCGTCGCCGCTGTGCTCCCAGAGGTCGCTGGCGGCGTCGAGGAAGTCGGTGGGGCCGCAGGCGTAGGCCGTTCGGCTGCGCCAGTCGGGGCAGAGCGTCTCGAGGTCGGCGGGGTCGCTGAGGTCGAGACGGCGGCCCTGCGGCTCGCGGGTGTACCAGTGCTTGACCGTGAGGCCGGGGAACTGGTCGGCGAGCTCGAGGAGCTCGTCGTGGAAGAGGGCGTCCGCCCGGCTGCGTGCGGAGTGGATGAGCACGACGTCGGCGTCGGGTCGACGCGGCACGAGCGTGCGGATCATCGACATGACGGGCGTGAGGCCACTGCCGGCGGTGAGCATGAGCAGTGGCACGGGGTGCTCGGGGAGGGTGAAGTCGCCTTGGGGCACGTCGAGGAAGAGGACGTCGCCGACCCTCGTCGTGCGGGCCAGGGCCGTCGAGACGAAACCGATCGCCGTGACGGTGATCGCGGGGTCGTGTCCGGCGGCGGCGGAGAGGGAGTAGCTGCGCCACTGGCGCACCCCGTCGATCTCGACGCCGATCCGGGCCCACTGGCCGGCCTCGTGGGCGTTCCAGCCCTTGCCGGGACGGAAGTGGATCGTCGTGCTCTCGGAGGTCTCCTTGACGACCTTCGTGACGATCCCGCGCAGCTGCCGCGAGGAGAACAGCGGGTTGACCAGGGCCAGGAAGTCCTCAGGCTTGAGCGGCGTCGTCAGCAGCGAGGCGACGCGTCGGAGAGGTCTGATCTGGGCCATGGAACCACTATGACCCAGAAAGGCTGGGAATCTCTTGGGCCCGGGCGTACTCTTTGCCGTGAGAATCTGTCTCGACGCGACAACATGTGGAGGTGCGGTGTGGCCCACGCCACGTCTGACCCCCCCTGGTTGCTTCTACCAGCAGAAATCAGCACGCTTCTGCGCCCCGCGGTCACGGACGTCGTGGAGTCGATCATCGAGGTGATCCCGCTCGACGTCCCGGTCTATGCCATGCCGATGGAGGGCCGTTTCGGCCAGGGGGTTCGCAAGGGGGTCCAGGTGGCGCTCAACCGGTTCCTCGACCTCCCCGGGACGCGCCTGCCGGCGCTCTCGGCCGAGGACAAGTGGGTCTACGAGCGGCTCGGCGGCGGAGAGGTCCGCTCCGGCCGCAGCCTCGAGTCACTTCTCGCGGCCTACCGCTCGGGGGCCCGCGTGACGTTCCGGGCCATCTCCCGGGCCGTGGACATGTCGAGCCTCTCCCCCGATGTCCTGCTCGCGCTGGGGGAGTCGCTCTTCGCCTACATCGACGAGCTGTCGTCCGCCAGCGCGCAGGGTTATGCGCAGGAGCAGTCCGAGCGTGCCGGTGAGCAGCTGCGCCGTCGCGGTGAGGTGGTCGAGATGATCCTCCGCGGTGACGGGGGTGACGGCTCGGTGGCGCGGTCGGCGGCGGCCATCGGCTGGACGCTGCCCGAGACGCTCGTGGTCGCCGTCGTGCCCGCCACGTACGCCGACGGGCTGCGCGCCGCGCTGGGGCGGGACGCCCTCGTCGCGGAGCGGGGCACCGACGTGGTCGTGCTCATGCCCTTCGTCAACCGGAGCGCTCGTCGGCGGGACCTCGAGCGGGCCCTGCACGACCGCCAGGCGATCGTCGGGCCACCTCGTCCGTGGCAACACGCCGCCGAGTCCCTGCACCTCGCGGTGTCGGCCGGGGTGAGGGGCCTGTCCTCGGGCGCTGCGCTCCCCTCGGGCATGGGACCCACGGGTGAGGGCCAGGGGTCCCAGTCCGTCGGGCGGCCGGTCTGGGTCGAGGACCGTCTCGCCGAGCTCGTCGTCCTCTCCGAGCCGCTCGCGGTCGCCGACCTGGCCCGACGTCGCCTCGCGCCACTGGACGACCTGCGCCCGGCGACCCGCGAACGGCTCGCCGAGACGCTGCTCGCGTGGCTGCGCCACCAGGGTCAGCGGGCGCCGATCGCGGCGGAGCTGTTCGTCCACCAGCAGACGGTCGGCTACCGGGTGGCCCAGCTCAAGGAGCTCTTCGGGGAGGGGCTCGACGACCCCGAGGTCCGCTTCGAGCTCGAGCTCGTCCTGCGCGCCGGCTACCGCTGACCCCGTCAAACCCGTCGAGTGGGCACTTTCCCCCGTCCGCGGCCGGCGGACGAAAGTGCCCACTCGAGGGGAAGGGGGGAGGGGGAACGGCGGAAGCGCCGCCCCCCGGAGGGAGCGGCGCTTCCGCATTCTCGAGCGACCCCGACCGGGCTCGAACCGGCGACCTCCGCCGTGACAGGGCGGCGCGCTAACCAACTGCGCTACGGGGCCTAGATGGTGGTGCTGGGTGGAAC
>JBBRGO010000114.1:0-9995 GCA_038224055.1 Actinomycetales bacterium | reverse complement strand
GTCGTAGGGCGGGAGCGACTGCAGCAGGCCCCAGCCCTCGCCGTCGGCGAGCCGGTCGACCATCGCTGCGTCCATGCCGGTCATCCTCGCAGCACCCGAGGGTTGGCACTCGACTTGACCGAGTGCTAACCGGAAACCTAGATTCATCTCATTGGCACTCTCACCATCGAAGTGCCAGTGGACTCCTCGAGAACGGTCGACCCCCGCGACGGCGGCCGCCCCCGAGAAGCCACCGTCCATCGTTCCTGATCGACAAATTCCGAAGGGAAGGTCACCACCGTGTCGGTATCCATCAAGCCGCTCGAAGACCGCATCGTCGTCAAGTCCCTCGAGGCCGAGCAGACCACTGCGTCCGGCCTCGTCATCCCGGACACCGCCAAGGAGAAGCCCCAGGAGGGCGAGGTCCTGGCCGTCGGCCCCGGTCGTTTCAACGACAACGGCACCGAGCGCGTCCCGCTCGACGTCGCCGTCGGTGACAAGGTCATCTACAGCAAGTACGGCGGCACCGAGGTCAAGTACGGCGGCGAGGAGTTCCTGATCCTCTCCGCCCGTGACGTCCTCGCCGTCGTCGGCTGAGCGATCCGCTCACGCCGTATGCCGTGAACGCACCCCGGTGAGCCCCAACGGGGTCTCGCTGGGGTGCGTCTCGTTGGACCCCGGGCCGTCGCCCACCAGGTCGCGACGCCCGCCCACAGCACCGAACCACCACGTAACCGAGCCAAAGGAACACCATGGCCAAGCAGTTGGAGTTTGACGACGCGGCACGCAAGTCGCTCGAGCGCGGAGTCAACGCGCTCGCGAACGCCGTGAAGGTGACGCTCGGCCCCAAGGGCCGCAACGTCGTCATCGACAAGAAGTGGGGCGCCCCCACGATCACGAACGACGGCGTGACGATCGCCCGCGAGATCGAGCTCGAGGACCCGTACGAGAACCTCGGCGCGCAGCTCGCCAAGGAGGTCGCCACCAAGACGAACGACGTCGCCGGCGACGGGACGACGACCGCCACGGTCCTCGCCCAGGCGATGGTCAAGGAGGGCCTGCGCAACGTGGCCGCCGGCGCCGCACCCGCAGCCCTCAAGCGCGGCATGGACAAGGCCGTCACCGCGGTCAACGACCGCCTCCTCGAGATCGCCCGCGAGGTCGACGGCAAGGAGGAGATCGCCTCCGTCGCGACCCTCTCCGCGCAGGACCCGGCCCTCGGCACGCTGATCAGCGAGGCCTTCGACAAGGTCGGCAAGGACGGCGTCATCACCGTCGAGGAGAGCTCGACCCCGAGCACGGAGCTCGAGTTCACCGAGGGCATGCAGTTCGACAAGGGCTACCTGTCGGCCTACTTCGTCACCGACACCGAGCGCATGGAGACCGTCCTCGAGGACGCCTACGTGCTGATCAACCAGGGCAAGATCTCGGCCGTCGCCGACATCCTCCCGGTGCTCGAGAAGGTCGTGCAGTCCGGCAAGCCGCTGCTCATCATCGCCGAGGACGTCGACGGCGAGGCCCTCTCGACGCTCGTCGTCAACAAGATCCGCGGCACGTTCACCGTCGCCGCGGTCAAGGCGCCGGGCTTCGGCGACCGCCGCAAGGCGATGCTCCAGGACATCGCCGTCCTCACCGGCGGGCAGGTCATCGCCCCCGAGGTCGGGCTCAGCCTCGAGCAGGCCGACCTCACCGTCCTCGGCCAGGCCCGCCGCGTCGTCCTCACGAAGGACAACACGACGATCATCGACGGCGGCGGCGAGGCCGGCGAGGTCACCGGTCGGGTCAACCAGATCAAGGCCGAGATCGAGCGCACCGACTCCGACTGGGACCGCGAGAAGCTCCAGGAGCGCCTCGCCAAGCTCGCCGGTGGCGTCTGCGTCATCAAGGTCGGTGCCCACACCGAGGTCGAGCTCAAGGAGAAGAAGCACCGCATCGAGGACGCGATCTCCGCGACGCGTGCCGCGATCGAGGAGGGCATCGTCGCCGGCGGCGGCACCGCGCTCATCCACGCGGCAACCGTCATCGACGACCTCGACCTGTCAGGTGACGAGGCGACCGGCGCCGCGATCGTCCGCAAGGCCGTCATGGAGCCGCTGCGCTGGATCGCCGAGAACGCGGGCCTGCAGGGCTACGTCGTCACCTCGAAGGTCGCCGAGCTGCCGCTCGGCCAGGGCCTCAATGCCGCCACGGGCGAGTACGGCGACCTCATCGCCGCCGGCGTCATCGACCCGGTCAAGGTGACCCGCTCCGCACTGCGCAACGCGGAGTCGATCGCCTCGATGATCCTCACGACGGACACCCTCGTCGTGGACAAGCCGGAGAACCAGGACGAGGCCGACGGTCACGGCCACGGTCACGGCCACTGACGGTGCGCCGCTGCTGACAGCACGACGAGCGAGGGCCGTCCCGGGTATCCCGGGGCGGCCCTCGCTGCCTGTCCGGCGCCGGTCCGGGCCCGTGACGCAGGTATGCCGCCGAGCGTGAGTGCGCTCAGCGGCATACCTGCGTGCGGGTGGCGGGGGACGGGGCCCCGCGGGGGTGGACCCGGGTCAGGAGGCCTCCTGGATGGGCGCGCCCTCGTAGACGCGGTCGCGCTCGGCCTCGGTGAGGCCGCCCCAGACGCCGTACGGCTCGCGGACCTCCAGCGCGTGCGAGCGGCACTGGGTCACGACGGGACACGCAGCGCAGACGGCCTTGGCCTGGGCGTCCCGGTTGCGGCGGCGCGGGCCGCGCTCGCCCTCGGGGTGGAAGAACACCTCGGGGCTGACGCCACGGCAGGCCCCCTCGAGCTGCCAGTCCCAGAGGAGCGCAACGGGTCCCGGGAGGCGGGTGATCTCAGCCATGTGCACGTCTTTCGGTTGGGCGGTCTGACCCGCCGATCACGGTTCACGCGGTGCTCCCTGTGCATCGCGTGCTTGACGCTAACCGCGGGGGGCCCCAGTGAAATAGGCCAGAACCTTCAAGACTTGTTCAAGAATCACCCAAGGGATGACAACTGGCTTTCAAGGTTTGCCCCCGTGGGGAGGTCGGGACGCGGCTAGACTGGCCGCGTTCGTTGAACCATCAGCCAGATGCCGTCGAGGGCGTTCTGGTGAGACGGAGGATCCGGGGGGTCGAGATCTCGATGGCACCGCGATGGCTCGCGCGCGCTGATGTAACGCGTGGCGGCCCGTCACCGATGGACGGGGTGGACTCGACCGCGACTCTGCGTCACCTCGCGGAGCTCGCCGGCACCGACGACCACGCTCGGGACGTGCTGCTCAACCGGGTCCGCGACATGGCGGTCCGGTACGCGCGCGCCCGACTCGGGCGGTTCGGGGCCGAGGACGCCGCTCAGGACGTGGCCCAGGAGGTGTGCATGGCCGTGCTGATGGCCCTGCCGGCCTACCAGGACCGGGGCCTGCCGTTCGAGGCGTTCGTCTACACCATCGCCTCCCGCAAACTCGCCGACGCCCAGCGCTCGGCGATGCGTTCTGCGACGCCGGTCGCCGACGTCCCCGACGGTGTCGACCCGGCGCACGGGCCCGAGGCCGCCGCCGTCCTCAACGACGAGGCGGGACTCGCCTTCGCCCTGATGGAGCGGCTCCCCGCCCAGCAACGCGAGATCATCACCCTCCGCGTCGCCGTCGGTTTCTCGACCGAGGAGACCGCCGCTGCCCTCGGGATGACCCCGGGCGCCGTGCGGGTGGCCCAGCACCGAGGCCTGACCAGGCTCCGTTCCCTGCTGGGCGACCTCGAGACAGGGGTCGTGGCATGAGCTCCCCGACGCCGCTCAGCGCCCTCGCCGCCGACGACCTGTTGCTCGAACGGCTCGGGAGCCGCGCTGATGCCGGAGGTGAGCCGGTCGCTGTCCTGCTCTCTGCGTTCGCGAGGCACGCGGACACGCCCCTGGCCGGACCGGCGAGGCGAGGTGGCCGGGGCCGCCGTCGCTTCGTCACGGTGCTCACGGCGATCACCGTGGTGGCGTCCGGCGCGAGCGTGGCGGCAGCGGTCACCCTGCCGCACCGGACGTCAGGGGACCGCGCACACCATGGGCTGTCGACGCGCGCCGCGTTCGACGGCCCGACGGGCGCGACGCGCGCGACCGACTCGACCGGCGCGACCGGCCCGACCGGCGCGGAGGGTCTGGTGGCGCTCGCCCCCGCGGCGGGCGTGGTGACGAACGTGGTGTCGGGACCCGCCCCCCGTCCGACCGACCTGCCTGCGCCGGCTCCGTCGACCCCGGCGCCGGCGAAAGCGACCCCGGCGCCGTCGACATCCGTCCCGCCCGAGCCTCGCGAGCAGGCCTCGTCGCGCCCTGCGCGCGCCATGCCCAAGCAGCCTCCCGCTGTTGCAAGGGCGAAGCCGGTACAGGCGACGCCGGTTCACGTGGAGCCGGCCACGCTGACGCGGGCCGAGGTGAACCGAGCCGAGGCCACGCAGGTCCAGACGAAGCCGGTCACGATGGAGCGGGCCGAGGCGAAGCCTGCCAAGGCGAAGCGGGACCAGGTCAAGATGGAACGGGCCGAGGCGAAGCCTGTCAAGGCGAAGCGGGACCAGGTCAAGGGTGGCGAGCAGGAGCCGACCGGGGATCCGGCTACCGCTCCCACCGCCCGCTCCGCCGGCTCCGCTGGGGCCACTCGTACCGCGCCGGTCGGGGTCCCGCCGCGGCGCTGAGGGCCGTCCGGCGCCCGTCCGCCCTGACCTAGACTTGGGGCATGAGTTCTGGAGCGTCCGAGACGCCGTCGCCGTTCGCCCAGCTCGGCCTGACCTATGACGACGTCCTGCTCCTGCCGGGCTACAGCGACCTCGCGCCCACCGACATCGACACGACGACGCGGCTCACCCGTGAGCTGTCGATCCGGTCCCCGCTGATCTCGGCGGCGATGGACACCGTCACCGAGGCGCGGATGGCCATCGCGATGGCCCGCCAGGGCGGCCTCGGGGTGCTGCACCGCAACCTCTCGATCGCCGACCAGGCCTACCAGGTGGACCTCGTCAAGCGGACGCAGACCGGCATGATCTCCAACCCGATCACGATCGGGAAGGACCGGACGCTCGAGGAGCTCGACCAGATCTGCGGTGAGTACCGCGTCTCGGGGCTGCCCGTCATCGACCCGGACAACATCCTGATCGGGATGGTCACCAACCGCGACCTGCGGTTCACGCCGGTCGCGGAGTGGGCCACGACGCTCGTCAGTGACGTGATGACCCCGATGCCGCTCATCACCGGGCGAGAGGGGATCGACCGCGAAGAGGCGACGGCCCTGCTGCGCCAGCACAAGCGCGAACGCCTTCCGCTCGTGGACGCAGCGGGTCACCTCGTCGGGCTCATCACCGTCAAGGACTTCGTCAAGAGTGAGCAGTTCCCCAACGCGAGCAACGATGCCGACGGACGCCTCATGGTCGGTGCCGCGATCGGCTACTTCGGCGATGCCTGGGAGCGGGCCACGACGCTCATCGAGGCCGGGGTCGACGTGCTCGTCGCCGACACCGCCCACGGCTACGTGCGGATGCTGCTCGAGATGGTCGAGCGGCTCAAGAACGACCCGGCCACCCGGCACGTCCAGGTCATCGGCGGCAACGTCGCGACCCGCGAGGGGGCGCAGGCCTTCGTCGACGTGGGCGCCGACGCCGTCAAGGTGGGGGTCGGGCCCGGCTCGATCTGCACCACCCGCATCGTCACCGGGGTGGGGGCCCCGCAGGTCACCGCCGTCCACGCCGCGGCCCAGGCGTGCAAGCCGGCCGGGGTGCCGGTGATCGCCGACGGCGGGTTGCAGTACTCCGGCGACATCGCCAAGGCGATCGTGGCCGGCGCCGACGCGGTGATGATCGGCTCGCTGCTCGCCGGGTGCGAGGAGAGCCCCGGGGACCTCATCTTCGTCAACGGCAAGCAGTTCAAGACCTACCGGGGCATGGGCTCGCTCGGGGCGATGAGCTCCCGCGGCAAGAAGTCCTACTCGAAGGACCGCTACTTCCAGGCCGAGGTCGACTCCGATGACAAGATCGTGCCGGAGGGGATCGAGGGGCGGGTCGCCTACCGGGGGCCACTCTCGGCGGTCGCGCACCAGATGCTCGGTGGCCTGCGCCAGTCGATGTTCTACGTCGGCGCAGCGACGGTCCCCGAGCTGCAGGACAAGGGCCGGTTCGTGCGGATCACCTCGGCGAGCCTCAAGGAGAGCCACCCGCACGACATCCAGGGCATCGTCGAAGCGCCGAACTACTCCGTCGGCTGAGCCTCCTTCGCCGCCGGTTAGGATCTCCGCGTGACCGAGATCGAGATTGGCAGAGGCAAGCGCGGACGGCGCGCCTACTCCTTCGACGACATCGCCGTCGTGCCCTCGCGGCGCACGCGCGATCCCGAGGAGGTCTCGGTCTCCTGGCAGATCGACGCCTACCACTTCGACATCCCCGTCATGGCCGCACCGATGGACTCCGTCGTGTCGCCGGAGAGCGCCATCGCCCTCGGCAAGCTGGGCGCCCTGCCGGTGCTCGACCTCGAGGGTCTGTGGACGCGCTACGACGACCCGGAGCCGCTGCTCGCGGAGATCGCCTCGCTGCCCGCGGGCCAGGCGACCTCGCGGATGCAGCAGATCTACGGTGAGCCGATCAAGCCCGAGCTGATCTCGGCCCGTCTGCGCGAGCTGCGTGCTGCCGGTGTCACGGTGGCCGGCGCCCTCTCGCCCCAGCGCACCCAGCAGCACTGGAAGACCGTCGTCGACGCGGGCGTCGACCTCTTCGTGATCCGCGGCACGACCGTCTCGGCCGAGCACGTCTCCGGTCGGTCCGAGCCGCTCAACCTCAAGCGCTTCATCTACGAGCTCGACGTGCCCGTCATCGTCGGGGGAGCGGCCGGCTACACCGCGGCACTGCACCTCATGCGCACCGGTGCGGCCGGGGTCCTCGTCGGGTTCGGCGGCGGGGCCGCGCACACGACCCGCACGGCGCTGGGCATCCACGCCCCGATGGCGTCGGCCGTGGCGGACGTCGCGGCGGCCCGGCGCGACTACCTCGACGAGTCGGGTGGTCGCTACGTCCACGTCATCGCCGACGGCGGGGTGGGCACCTCCGGCGACATCGTCAAGGCGATCGCGTGCGGTGCCGACGCCGTGATGCTCGGTGCCGCCCTCGCCCGGGCCACGGATGCTCCCGGCGGCGGCTACCACTGGGGTCCGGAGGCGCACCACCCGCAGCTCCCTCGCGGGGAGCGGATCGCCCTCGGGACGCAGTCCTCCATCGAGGAGATCCTCTTCGGGCCGGGCCGCCAGGCGGACGGTCAGTCCAACATCATCGGTGCGCTCCGTCGCGCCATGGCCACGACCGGGTACTCCGACGTCAAGGAGTTCCAACGGGTCGAGGTCGTGGTGTCGCCCTACAACTGCACCTGACACCACCCGATGACCATCACGACCACACGGGCGACGAGTCGCCCGGGACGAGAAGAGTGCAGACCACATGGATGAGACGACCGCAGGGTCACCGACGACGACCTCGCCGCCGGACGCCCCGATGTTCTCCGTCGTCTCGGCCGTCTACAACGTGGCCCGCTACCTCCCGGAGTTCATCGCCTCGCTCGAGGCGCAGACGATCGGACACGGCAACCTCGAGGTCATCGCCGTCGACGACGGTTCCACGGACGAGAGCCTCGCCGTCCTCCAGGGCTGGGCCGCGCGGTCGGACATCCCCGTTACCGTGCTGCACCAGGAGAATGCCGGTCAGGCCGCCGCCCGCAACGTCGGCCTCGGGCAGGCGACCGGCGAGTGGGTGACCTTCACCGACCCTGACGACACGATCAACACCTCGTTCTTCGACTCGATCGCGCGTTTCGTCGCCGATCGCCCGGACGTGCACTTCTTATCGACGAACATGGTCCTGCACATGGAGTCGACCAAGACCTACGCCAAGCACCCGCGTTCGAAGATGTTCTCCTCGGGTGACGTGCTCATCGACCTCGACTCCGCCACGAGCTACATCCCCAACAGCGCCACGACGTCGGTCATGCGACGTGGCCTGATCGGTGACCTCCGTTTCAACGCGGCTCTGCGCCCCAACTTCGAGGATGGCGACTTCGCGGCTCGCTTCATCCTCAGGGCGCCGAACAGCCTGACCGGCTTCGTCGAGTCGGCCAAGTACTACTACCGCAAACGCTCGGACCAGAGCTCGACCCTCCAGACGGGCCTCTCGGCGCTCGGCCGCTACGCGGTGGTGCCCCGTCAGGGCTACCTCGAGCTGCTTCGGCTCGGGCAGGAACTCGGCGATGGAGTGGCGCCGAGATGGCTGCAGAACACCATCCTCTATGACCTCTCCTGGTACTTCTCGTCAGAGGACGCGATGGCCAACTCGGCCTCGGCGATCGACGACGACACGGCGGCCGAGTTCCGTTCAGCGCTCTCGGAGATCGTCCAGTGTCTGAGCCCTGACGTCATCGACACCTTCCCGATCCGACGTCTGCAGCCACACTGGCGCGACATCATGGTCCACGGACTCCGGGATGAGCCGTGGCACACGCCCTACGTGGTGACCGACAAGTTCGACCGGACCAAACGCCTCGTCCGAGTCGTCTACCGGTACATCGGCGATGCGCCGACCGAGCAGATCCTGTCTCGGGGGAGCGTCACCGAGCCGGTGTTCGGCAAGACCCGAGCGATCGACTTCTTCGGCGCCACACTGATGTGGGAGCGAGTGCTGTGGGTTGATGCCCGGAGGACGATCGAAGTGAAGCTCGACGGCGAGCGGGTCGAGCTTCGTAGCGGATGGGCGCCCAACAGCATCAAGGCGCTCGGCGCTAAGGCCATCGACCGGCGTTTTCGTCGGCCGGTTCGACGTCAGCGCGAGGTGCTCGGTCGGCTCAAGGTCGACCCCGTACCGCTGCTGGCGGCGCGTGGCCCGGTGCGCAAGCGATTCCGCGGGGCCTGGGTGCTGATGGACCGGATCCACGACGCGAACGACAGCGGTGAGATCCTCTTCCGCTACCTGCGCGAGAACCGCCAAGAGATCAACGCCTGGTTCGTCCTCGAGAAGGACACGCCGGACTGGAAGCGGCTCAAGGCGGACGGTTACGGCAAGCGCATGGTGGCCCACGGGTCGCTCGAGTGGAAGCTGCTCATGCTCAACTGCGCCCACCTCGTCTCCTCGCACATCGACGCGCCGATCCAGAAGCCGCCGGCCATCCTCGAGCACGCGGCGCCGAAGTGGAAGTTCACCTTCCTCCAGCACGGCGTCATCAAGGACGACCTGTCGCGCTGGCTCAACAGCAAGCAGATGGACGTCTTCGTCACGAGCACGCCGGGGGAGTACGAGTCCATCGCGGGGGAGGGCACCCCCTACGTCTTCACCTCGAAGGAGACGGTGCTCACCGGCCTGCCGCGCTTCGACCGGCTCCACGCGAAGGCCCAGCAGTTCCACGGCGAGGGGTGCGACCTCATCCTCGTCGCGCCGACGTGGCGCAACTGGCTCGTTCCCCCGCTCAAGCCGGGGAGCCAGCGCAGGGTCATCGACGACTCGTTCTTCGCCACGGAGTATGCGCAGCTCTGGACCGCCTTCCTGCGCAGCGACGCCCTCAGGGACCTCGCCGAGCGGACCGGCAAGCGGATCGCCTTCCTCCCGCACCCCAACATCCAGCCGATCCTGCCCCGGATGGACCTGCCCGAGTGGGTGCTGGCCCTGTCGTTCGACGGCGAGGACGTGCAGGAGTACTTCGCCCGGGCAGCGGTGCTGGTCACGGACTACTCGTCGATGGCCTTCAACACGGCCTACATGGACCGACCCGTCGTGTACTTCCAGTTCGACGCCGCACGCGTCATGGCAGGGGGGCACGTCGGGCGGGCCGGGTACTTCCGGTACGACCGGGACGGCTTCGGACCGGTCGTCGCACGGGTCGAGGACGCAGTCGCAGCGATCGACGACATCGCGGACCACGGCTACCGCTCGACCCCGGAGTTCCAGAGCCGGATCGACGCGGCCTTCCCGCTTCGCGACGGGCGCTGCAGCGAGCGCGTGACCGCGGCGATCGAGGCCCTCGACCGACCCCGGTCCGG
>JBBRGO010000113.1:0-10034 GCA_038224055.1 Actinomycetales bacterium | reverse complement strand
GACGGCAGTGACGACGCAGTCGGGCAGAATCGAGTCGGCAGCCGCCGTTGCCCGCCCCGACCCGAAGGAGCCGCATGAAGGCCCGCTTCCGACGACGCAGCGGAGTCCGGCAGCAGGCGACCCTCGCGGCCGCAGCAGTGGTGGCGGTCGCCCTGCTCCTCGGCAGCGCAGTGATGGTCCTCGTCCTGCAGGGCGCGCTGACCCAGACCCTCCAGGACAGCATCACCAGCGTCGTGGACGAGGACGCGAACGTGCTCGCCACCAAGGGCCCTGCTGGGCTGGGCAACAGCGAGCGAGACGAGGGCGCGGACAACGTCCTGGTCCAGGTGATCCGGCACGAGGACGGCACCGCCCATGTCGACTACACGTCCAAGGAGTCCCGGACCGAGCCGATGACGGACCTGCAGCCGGCAGCGGGAGAGACGATGGTCAGCGGCCGGTCGTCGGTGCCGCTGCCCTTGGACCCGCAGGACCCGCTCGTCGTGGTGCGCGGAGTGGAGCGCGACGGGATCTCCTACGTGCTCGCGGCGCAGGTGTCCCAGGAGACGCGCCAGCAGGCGGTGCGAACGACCGCGGTCCTGCTTGCGGCAGCCCTACCGATCCTCGTGAGCCTCACCGCGATGATCACGTGGTGGAGGGTCGGCCGCGCACTCCGCTCCGTCGAAGCCGTCCGCAGCCACGTCGAACGGACGAGCGCGTCACGTCTCCGGGACCGGGTCCCGGTCCCGGACACCGACGACGAGATCGCCCGCCTCGCCGTGACGATGAACTCCATGCTCGGTCGCCTCGAGACGTCCCAGCGCGCCCAGCGCCGCTTCGTCTCCGATGCCAGCCACGAGTTGCGTTCCCCTCTCGCGACGATCAGGGCCTCTCTGGACGTCATCCGTCCCGGCGATCCGGACACCTCGTGGGAGCAGCTCGATCCGATCCTGCGCGCCGAGACCGAGCGGATGAGCAGGCTCGTCGACCACCTCCTGCTGCTGTCGCAGGCCGACGACCACGCGCTGTCGGTCACCCACCACGATGTCGACCTCGATGACCTCGTCGACGGGGAGGTCCGGCGCCTGCGGCGGCTGACCTCGTTGACGGTGCGCCTGGACAACGTCGCCGTCCGCGTCCACGGCGACGAGCACCAGCTCCAGCAGGTTCTGCGCAACCTGCTCGACAACGCGGTCCGGCACGCCACCGACGTCGTCGCCGTCACGGTCACGAAGGAGGATGGCGCTGCGGTCGTGCGCATCGAGGACGACGGACGCGGCATACCCCCGGCTGATCGTGAACATGTCTTCGAACGCTTCGTGCGGCTCGACGAGAGTCGCTCACGTCACTCCGGGGGAGCGGGCCTCGGTCTCGCCATCGCGCGAGAGCTCACTGTCGCACACGGAGGGTCGCTCCTGCTGGGGATGTCACCGTGGGGTGGTGCCTGTTTCGAGCTGCGACTGCCGCTGCCCACGGACGATGCCTGAACCGGGGGGCGGGTCAGGCAGGCGCTGCCTCGAGCAGCCGGTAGCCCGCACCGCGCACCGTCTCGATGCTCGCGACCGAGAAGGGAGTGTCGATCTTGCGGCGGAGGTAGCCGACGTAGACCTCGACGATGTTCACGTCGCCGTCATAGGCGGGATCCCACACCGCGTCGAGGATCGTCGCCTTGGTGACCACCTCACCGACGTGCATCATGAGGAAGGTCAGGAGCGCGAACTCCTTTGGTGTCAGGATGATCTCGGTCCCACTCCGGGAGACGCGACGCCGCACCGGGTCGAGCGACAGTGCCCCGTTGACCATCACGACGGGTCGCTCCGGCGCGCCGCGACGGATCAGGGCCCGGAGCCGGGCGACGAGCACGATGAAGCTGAACGGCTTGGTCAGGTAGTCGTCTGCGCCGAGGTTGAACGCCTCGGCCTGGTCGTGCTCCCCGTCGACCGCGGTCAACATCAGCACCGGGGTCCAGACGCCGGCCTCACGCAGCCGTGCGATCACCTGGTAGCCGTCGAGCGTGGGCAGCATGATGTCGAGCACAATCGCGTCGTATGCCGCTTCGGTCGCGGCCCAGAGCCCGTCCTGCCCGTCGTGCATCACGTCCACGACGAAACCTTCGCGGGTCAGCCCGCGCCGTACCACCTCGGCCAGTGACTTCTCGTCCTCGACGAGCAGCAGGCGCACCTCAGCCCCCCGGGTGTCGCTGCGCGGTGGTGCGCGTCGTCAACATGGCCCGAGCCTAGATCCTGCGTCCTGAAGCGCGGCTGAGGACCGCCCCTCAGGGTCCTCTCAGCCGCCCCGTCCGACCATGGGTCGTCAGACGACGTCGCGGGAGGAATGCACATGTGTGGGATCGCCGGGTACTTCGGGCTCGAACCGGACCGTGCGCTGCTGGAGAGGATGTCCGCCGCCCAGCAGCACCGCGGTCCCGACGACCAGGGAACCCACCTCGAGGGACCCGTCGGGCTGGCGCACCAGCGCCTCTCGATCATCGACCGGGAGGGCGGCAGCCAACCGATGGCAACCCCGGACGGGCGGGTCGTCCTGGCCTACAACGGCGAGACCTACAACTACCGGGAGCTGAGGGCGGAGCTCGAGGAGTCGGGTCGCACCTTCGTGACGCAGAGTGACACCGAGGTCGTGCTCCAGGCGTATGCCGCCTGGGGACCCGCCGCCTTCGGGCGCTTCAACGGCATGTTCGCGATCGCCGTCTGGGACCGGTCCGAACAGACGCTGACCCTCGCTCGCGACGAGTTCGGCATCAAGCCCCTGCACCTCAGCCGGGTGGCGGACGGTCGCGGCAGGAAGGACGCGTCGCCTGGCGGGGCATGGCTGTTCTCGAGCGAGATCAAGCCGATCCTCGTCAGCGGCCTGCACGACCGCGCGCCGAACGAGCGGAGCATCTACCGCTACCTGCGTCACCGGGTGCACGATGACGGCGCCGAGACCTTCTTCGCCGGTATCGAGCGTCTGCTGCCGGGAGAGATGGTCACGATCAGCGCACGCGGTCTCGAACGGCGCAGCTACGGGACCCTGCGGCAGGATCTCGCAGACGCGCGCCCGGCCGCGACGGGCACCGGCCCGTCGGAGGTGGCCGCGCTCCGTGACGGGCTGATGGAGTCCATCGCCCTTCGCCTGCGCTCGGACGTGCCGGTGGGCACGTCGCTCTCGGGCGGTCTCGACAGCTCGACGATCGCCGTGGGGATCGACCGCCTGCTCACCGACGATGACGCGTCGGCCGAGGCAGTCGGGCACCGGCAGCAGTTGTTCTCAGCGGTGTTCCCGGGCTACCGCAACGACGAGGAGCGGTGGGTCGACGACGCCGTCGGGGCCTGCTCGGGTCCGGTGCAGTCGCACCGGATCAGGCCGACCTCGGCCGACCTACTGGCGGACCTCACCGACTTCGTGCGCACCCAGGAGGAGCCGGTCGTCTCGACCGGGCCGTATGCGCAGTACCGGGTGATGAAGGAGGCGAGCCGTCACGTCACGGTCATGCTGGACGGTCAGGGCGCAGACGAGATGCTCGCCGGATACGTGCCGCAGCACGTGACGCATCTGCGGAGCGTGCTCGCGCACGACCGGCGTGCCGGTGTCTCCGAGATCGTCGCAGCGCGTGACATCCTCGGTGGCCAGGTGCGCTCCCGACTCCGGACCCGCCTTCAGGGCGGGGGGTCCTTCGGCAGCCTGCTGCGCCGGGACTTCGCTGCCGACCACAGCGAGGACACGTATGCCGTGGAGGGCGTCACGCTGCGCCAGCGGCTCGTCCACGACCTCTTCGTGGCGTCGCTGCCCGCCCTGCTGCGCTACGAGGACCGCAACTCGATGCGCTTCTCGGTCGAGGGCCGCGTGCCCTTCCTCGACCCCGGTCTCGTCCGGACGATCTTCGCGATGCCGGACGACGCGATCATCGCTGGCGGGTGGAACAAGCGCGTGCTTCGCGACGCGGTTCAGGACATCCTGCCGGAGTCGATCACCCGCCGCCGCAACAAGATCGGTTTCACCTCCCCGCAGAACGAGTGGTTCCACGAGCAGCGCGAGTTCATCTACCAGGTGTTCCTCTCGGAGTCCTTCGCGAGCCGTCCCTACTTCAACCGGTCGGAGGTGCTGGTCGCCTTCGAGCGGTGGCTCAGCGGCAGGGGGTCCTTGGACTCGATGGCCTTCTGGCGCATCCTCAACATCGAGCTCTGGCTGCGGGAGTTCTTCGACGCGCAGCCGCCCTCTGCCGGCGAGGTCGCAGAGGTCGGTGCGTCGCACCGGACAGGGCTCGCTGTGGGCGGCCCTCGACCCGTTACGACGTCGGTGACGTCGGACCGGGGGGTGAACCCGGGCAAGGCGCTGGACCTCACCCGACCTGACGGTTCGAGAGTGCGCCGTCACCCGCTGCGCACCCGTAGCGTCGTCGACACCGACGACATCGGGGCCCTCGTCGTCGACACGGTCGGGGCGCACCTCGACGTGCTCGGGGACGGGCGCACGGTGGGCGGCACCGGGTTCGGCACCTGGTACGTGTTCGTGTCCGAGAAGGTGGTCGCCATCACCCAGCACCGCTCGTTCTTCGTCTGGGACATCGAAGTCAGCCGCGCCGCACGTCTGCTCAGCCGACACGTGACGCGCACCCCAGCGGGCATCGGGCTCGGCTCGCCCTTCACCATGCAGCTGGCCATCGACGACGCCGGGCTGCCGCGGGTGCTCCTCGCCGCCGGCGCGGGTGCCCTCGGTCGGCTCGTCGGTCGACGTGGCGTCTTCTACACGGTCGTCGGCGGCGACGTCCGGGCCATCGACGGTCCGACGGAGTACTCCGTCCACCCGGCGAACATGTCGGCGAAGCTGGCCCCGAAGGATCCCGCTGCCGTCGCCGCGACCCTCTCGGCCGCCCTCCGAGACGCCTTGCCCGAGCGACTCGCCGCCACCTTCGGTGGCGCCGTCGTCATCGATGCGAACGACCTCGGCTGCAACGTGCTCGGGACCGATGCGGCTGCGTCCGTGGCGCTTCTGGAACAGGCGTTCGCGGACAACCCGCTGGGGCAGGGATCGGAACGCACCCCCGTGGCCCTCGTCCTCGACGACCTGCGAGCGGTGAGCCGGGACTGCGCGCCGACCGGACACCTGCGCCCCCTGGACTCCCCGTCCGGTGGGGGCCGCACCCGCTCGAGGCGCACCGCCGGGCGATCCGCGTGACATCCGTGAAGGCGTCCGTGGCCGACACCCGGGCGACCCGGGGTGGCTCGCGTCGCGTCGTTCTCGTGGGACTGGGCCTCTCGCTGCTGCTCGTCGGTCTCGTGCTCGGTTTCGCCGTGACCGCCCTCGGGGCCGCGCGCACCGGTGAGCTGGGGCTGGACGTGTCCATCTCGCACCACCGGACCAGCGTCCTGACGGCGCTCGCGCTGGCCGTCAACATCGGGCTCGGGCCGCTCGTGGCGCCGATCGTGCTGCTCGTCGCGTGCGGAATCCTCTGGACGCGAAACCGGTTCGCCGCCGTGGCGGTGGGTGGCCTGACCGTGGTCGGCTGGCTCTCCGTCGAGCTCGGCAAGCTGCTCGTCCACCGGATCAGGCCGCCCGCAGCCAGCGTCCACGCGCTCGTGTCGGAGACGGCTGCGGACAGCTATCCCAGCGGGCACACGGCCTTCGCGGCGGCGACGGTGTTCGCCATCGCGGCCACGCTGGTGGTCGCGGGGCGGCCCACCCGTCTCGTCTGGCTCGTCGGTCTCCCCTTGGTGGCCCTCGTCGGACTCTCACGCCTCTACCTCGGGGTCCACTACCTCACCGACGTCGTCGCGTCCGTCGTCTTCGCTGGGGCGTCGGTCCTCGTGGTGGCGGTCATCGGGCTGCCCTGGCTGACCCGTCGAGGAAGGCGCGAGATGGCCGTCGCCCGGGCTGACCCGTCGGACTGGCGACGTTCCACGTCCAACAACAACTACAACGAGTAGTATTGGGGGGAGCAGCAGTGCTGTCCGGTCGACAGGAGTGACTCACGCTTCCTTCGTCCAGGAGAGTGTGTCATGTCCAGTTCCGTTGTCGGTCAGCTCGTTTCGGCAGGTTCCGTCATCCAGTGGGGAATCCTCACGATCACGGTCGCCAACCTCGCCGTCATCCTCGCGATGGTCATCGTCTTCGTCCTCGCGATCCTGCTCCCCTTCCCCGCCTCCGACGAGGAGGACGGCTCATGAGCCGCGACCCGACGACGTCGGATCCGATGACCGGCGACCCCGAAATTCGTCGACGCCGGCACGACAGCTGGTCGGTCCGCCTCAGCGACTGGATCGAGGGGCTGGTGCCCCCGGGGCAGTGGTTGCCCGACCGGCAGCCCGCCTACGTGGCGTCCTGGATCTACGTGTTCGGTGTGGCCTGTCTCGCCAGCCTCGTCGTCGTCGTCGGTTCGGGGCTCGTGCTCACCCTCGGGGGGATCTCCTGGTGGCACACCAGCGCGATCGGCCACTTCGTCAACTCCATGCACCTGTGGAGCGTCGAGCTGTTCTTCGCGACCATGGTCATCCACCTGTGGGGCAAGTTCTTCATGGCGGCGTGGCGGGGCAACCGCGGGCTGACCTGGGCGACCGGTGCCCTCGCCTTCTTCGGGTCCCTGGGGACGGCCTTCACCGGCTACCTCATGCAGACCAACTTCGACTCGCAGTGGATCAGCACTCAGGCCAAGGACGGGCTCAACGCCGCCGGCGTCGGGGCCTTCTTCAACGTGCTGGACCCGGGCCAGATGATCCTCTGGCACGTTTCGCTGCTGCCCCTCGTCGTGGGCGTGATCGTCGGCCTGCACCTGCTCCTGGTCCGCCGCCGCGGCGTGGTCCCTCCGATCGGGGCCGAGACGCCGGAGCGCGCGGTCACCGGGCCCGAGGACCTGGACGCACCTCGTCCGGGCCCGGGTCACGTGACGCCCTGGGTGAGGTCATGAACGCCGGACGTGCCGGAGGTGCTGGGCGGGTCGGGGGCCGCAGCGCCACGTGGGCACCCGACTCGCACGGCTTCCCCACCCGACGCTACGACCTCGTCAAGGAATTCACCGTCGCGCTGGTGGTCATGCTCCTGCTGATCACCGCTGCAGCACTTGCCTTCTCTTCACCCGACGACCCTGCGATCTCGCTGCAGCAGTGGGCTCGACAAGCACCGAACGACGTCGTGGCCACCGCTGCGGGGGAGCTCGCCGGGACGACCACCACTGCGGCATACGGGCCGCCCTACAACACCGCGAGCGAGGGCCAGACCCTTGGTCCCCTCGCCCTGCAGAAGCTGGCGGGAGTCACCCGGCCGGTCGATGCGGCGCGTGACTTCGTGATCACCCCCCTGCGGACTCTCGCGTCCGTACCCGCGGTCGAGCGTGCCCTCCAGCAGTGGTCCGGGGCGACCCCGGACCAACGCAGCGCCTGGGCCCAGGCCTACTCCGAGGCCCTCGCGGCCGCGCCCGACGGCGATCCCTCGCAGGTCCGCGCAGGCGCCTACGGGCCGGTGCCCGCCCTCGCCCGGGGAGAGCTCGAGCTGGCCGACAGCGGAGCGCTGGAGGGCCTGCTCACGTCGCGGACCGGCTTCTTCGGTGTCGACAGCACCAAGCCCTTGCTCCTGCTCGCGGACGGCAGCTACCTCGAGGAGCAGGCCCGCGCCCAGAACCTCGGCGGCGACCAGTGGGGGATCATGAACGAGACCGGCAACTACCCCGGACAGCCGTGGCTGTGGCTCTACACGTTCTGGTACCAGGTGCCGCCCTTCTCGACGTCCGACAACGCCGACGTTCTGGTCTGGGCGCTGATGATCCTGCTCAGCATCGGGCTCATCTGTGTCCCGTGGATCCCCGGGCTGCGCACCCTGCCGAAGCACCTCGGGGTACACCGGCTGATCTGGCGCGACCGCTGGCGGTGAGCCGCCCGTGACGGTCGGGTCGGTCAGCGGCGGGAGGCGGGGGTGAGCCGGAGGATGAGCCGAGCCTGGTCGTCGGAGACGTAGATCCGTCCGGCGTGGTCGACGAGCAGCCCCTGGGGTTCGACCAGGCCAGAGCGGGCCAGGACGGTGGAGGGCCCGCCGTCGAGAGGCCAGCGGCGCACGTCGTGCCTCGTGTGGCGCACGTCGGTCACGAGCAGGGCGCCGTGGCTGTCGAGCGCCACGTCGTCGGGCATGCTCGCGGTGGCCACCTCGAGGTGGGCGCCACCCCTCGCGAGGCGCCACACGTTGCCCCCGCACTCGTCGGCGACGAAGACCCGGCCATCGGCGGCGACGGCCGCGCCCACCGGATGGACGAACCCGCGGGCGAGGACAGTGCGCGAGGACCCGTCCGGCGCGACGCGGTAGACGGTCCCCGTCACGGGGTCGGGGACCACGAGGCTCAGCGTGCGCGGGTCCCAGGCGATCCCGTCGACACCCTGGTGACAGGTGAGCGTGGTCGGCCGTCCCGGCAGGGTGACGATCACGGTCGGGCGGTCCCGACCCGGCGCGTAGGCGAGGAGGCGGTTCGTGTTCTCCTCGGCCACGACGAGTGTCCGGTCGGGGAGCAGGATCATCCCCTCAGGGCCGTCGATGCCGCGGTGCAGCACGGCGACGGTGCCACCCGGGTCGAGCCGGCTGATGGTCCCGTTCGTGTAGTCGCTGTAGAGCAGCGCCCCGGAGTCGTCGAGAAGGAGGTCGTCGGGGAGGTCGGCCCCCCGGTGCACGACCGTCGTCCGGAACGTCGGCGGGGTCGCCGCGGGAGGGGAGTGAGCCGTCCGGGTCGGTGACGCGCCAGTCGTCGGTGCGGCGGCCGGCGCCGTGGCTGCATCGGGTGGGCGCGAATCGGTAGGGAGCGCGGTCCCTCGGCTCGGCGGCGCCGCCGCCGCGACCGCAGCAGGCCCCGGTGGTGGCGTGCAGCCGGTCAGCGCCACCGACATCCCGACGGCGGCCGCCAGGGAGGCGACGCTCTTCATGCCGCGACGGTAGGAGACGCTGCTGGGATCCCGCCGTGAGCCGGCGCCGAGACGCCCGGCTGATGCGGTGGTGGCTCAGGCGTTGGCGCCGTCGCGCTGCTGGTCCGCGACCTGGCGACGGATGTCGTCCATGTCGAGGCCACGAACACTCGTGATGACCTCCTCGAGCGCGGCCGCGGGCAGGGCTCCGGGCTGGCTGAAGACGAGGATGCCGTCGCGGAACGCCATCAGGGTGGGGATCGAGCTGATCTGGGCGGCAGCCGCGAGGGACTGCTCGGCCTCGGTGTCGATCTTGCCGAAGACGATGTCCGAGTGCTGCTCCGAGGCGGCCTCGTAGACCGGGGCGAACATGCGACACGGGCCGCACCAAGCAGCCCAGAAGTCGACGAGGACGATCCCGTCTCCGGTGACGGTCGCTTGGAAGTTGGCGGACGTGAGGGTGGCCGTGGACATGTGGAGCTCCTTGCTGCTGAGGCGGGTGCGGGTCCGATGATACCCACTGGGGTATGCAACGCAGTGGAGCGCCGGCGCATTCCGGCGCAGTGGGGGCTCGCTCTCGACGGCCGACGCGTCGGGGCAGGGTTCGACGAATGGGGGAGCGGCACGTTATGGTTTTGGCTGGTTAATACCCCCCTGGGTATCAATGACTCGCACTGAGGAGTGATCATGACCGCCACTGCCACCATCGACGAGCTCGCGTCTGCCACAGCTGACGGCGGCGCCGTCGTCGACGTCCGTGAGCCTGGCGAGTACGTCGGGGGCCACGTCCCGGGCGCGGTGCTCATGCCGATGGGCCAGCTCTCCTCGCGGATCGGTGAGCTCGACCGTGGCCGGCCCGTCTACGTCATCTGTGCCAGCGGCAACCGCAGCCGCGCCATGAGCGACTTCCTGGCCCGCGCCGGCTTCGATGCGCGGTCGGTCGACGGGGGGACGGCCGCCTGGGCCGGCTCCGGTCGGCCCGTCGTGACTGGCCGCACTCCGACCGCCTGAGCGGCCGCCTCCAGATCCCCCGATTCCCCACCCGAAAGGACCCCCGATGGTCAGCATCGTCTCGATCGACACGCCCACCCTGGGTGACCGTAGCTATCTCGCTCATGACGGGAAGGTTGCTGTGGTCATCGATCCGCAGCGTGACATCGACCGGGTGCTCGCGGTGGCTGG
>JBBRGO010000112.1:0-10051 GCA_038224055.1 Actinomycetales bacterium | reverse complement strand
GTCCTCGACGTGAACGACCTGTCCATCGCCTTCCCCACGGAGGAGGGGCTGGTCCGGGCCGTCTCCAACCTCACCTACGAGGCCCGCCTCGGGCGGACCCTCGCCATCGTCGGGGAGTCCGGGTCGGGCAAGTCCGTCTCGAGCATGGCCGTGCTCGGCCTGCACAACCCCAAGCGCACCCAGATCACTGGGAGCATCAAGCTCGACGGTCAGGAGCTCGTCGGGGCCTCGCAGGCGACCTTCCAGAAGCTGCGCAGCACGAAGGCCGCCATGGTCTTCCAGGACCCCCAGAGCTCGCTGCACCCGTTCCACCGGGTCGGCAAGCAGATCGCCGAGGCCTACAGCGCGCACCACAAGGTGAGCAGGTCCGTGGCGCAGAAGCGTGCGGTGGAGATGCTCGACCTCGTCGGGATCCCCAACCCTCAGCGGCGTGCGCTCCAGTATCCGCACGAGTTCTCCGGCGGCATGCGCCAGCGCGCGATGATCGCGCTCGGGCTCGTCAACGACCCGAAGCTGCTCATCGCCGACGAGCCGACGACCGCCCTCGACGTGACCGTCCAGGCGCAGATCCTCGACCTCGTCAACGACATGCAGAAGGAGTTCGGCTCCGCGGTCATCCTCATCACGCACGACCTGGCCGTGGTCGCCGAGACGGCCGACGACATCATCGTGATGTATGCCGGTCGCGGCGTCGAGAAGGGGTTTGCCAAGGAGGTGCTCGCCCAGCCCTCCCACCCCTACACGCACGGGTTGCTCCAGTCGCTCCCGTCGACCTCGGACGACGCCGGCGAGCTGCGGGCGATCCGGGGCGCGCCGCCCAGCCTCCTCACCCTGCCGTCCGGGTGCTCGTTCCACCCCCGGTGCGACTTCCGTGAGCTCGTCGGTGCGGCCTGTGTCGACGAGCTGCCGGAATGGCGACCCACCCCCGGCCTGCCGAACCGCCAGCTCCGTTGTCACCTCGAGGACCCGGTGGCGACACTCAAGGAAGACGAGGGCACCCTGTGAGCGACACCCCGCTGCTCAAGGTCACCGACCTCCAGCGCCATTTCCCGTTCCGCGAGGTCCAGGGACTGCGGATGGTCAAGTCCACGGTCCAGGCCGTCGACGGGATCAGCTTCAGCATCGACCACGGCCAGACCCTCGGCCTCGTCGGCGAGTCCGGGTGTGGCAAGTCGACGACCGCGCGGCTCATCACGCGGCTCGACGAGCCGACCGGGGGCTCGATCGAGTTCCAGGGGCAGGACATCACGCACCTGAAGGAGTCGGACCTTCGCGAGATCCGTCGCCACATCCAGATGATCTTCCAGGACCCCTACAGCTCGCTCAACCCGCGGCACACCGTCGGGTCGATCCTCACCACCCCGCTCAAGGTGCACGGTCTGCACAAGGGCAAGGAGAGGGCCCGGGTCCAGGAGCTGCTCGAGCTGGTGGGTCTCAACCCCGAGCACATCAACCGCTACCCGTCGGAGTTCTCGGGCGGACAGCGCCAGCGCATCGGCATCGCCCGGGCCCTCGCCGTCGAGCCCAAGCTCATCATCGCCGACGAGCCGGTCTCCGCCCTCGACGTGTCGATCCAGGCGCAGGTGATGAACCTGCTCGGCCGGCTCCGCAACGAGCTCGACCTCGCCTTCATCTTCGTGGCCCACGACCTCGGGGTCGTCCGACACTTCTGCGACCAGGTCGCGGTCATGTACCTCGGCAAGATCGTGGAGTACGGCGACAAGAAGAAGATCTACGAGGAGCCGGAGCACCCCTACACCCAGGCGCTGCTCTCGGCCGCCCCCGACATCGCCGTCGCCCGTGGTGCGCAGCGCAAGGAGCGGATCCGCCTCGTCGGTGACGTGCCGAGCCCGATCAACCCGCCGAGTGGCTGCCGCTTCCGCACCCGCTGCTGGAAGGCCCAGGACATCTGCGCCGAGCAGGAGCCGCCGCTGCTCGCGGCGACGGCCGCCCTCGAGGGTCGGACGGGCCGAGAGGCCGGGCTGCACCTGCAGGCCTGCCACTTCCCGGAGGTCAAGCCGGACCTCACCGCACGCGCGACGGCGTCGGCCTGACCGTCTCCTCGCTGCACGCACCACGTCTCGCGTCGCTGGGCCACCGGAGGATCTCCGGTGGCCCAGCGGCATACTAGGGTGATCCGGCGGTGCGGCTCTTCCGCCCGCCCGACCCACCACAAGGACTTGACCCGCATGGAAACCGCTGAGATCAGGCGTCGTTGGCTCACCTTCTTCGGCAGCCGCGGCCACACCGTCGTGCCGAGCGCGCCCCTCGTGCACGACGACCCCAACCTGCTGTTCGTCAACGCGGGGATGGTGCCGTTCAAGCCGTACTTCCTCGGGCAGGAGACGCCGCCCTACAGCCGCGCCACGAGCGTCCAGAAGTGCGTGCGGACCCTCGACATCGAGGAGGTCGGCAAGACGACCCGACACGGCACGTTCTTCCAGATGAACGGCAACTTCTCCTTCGGCGACTACTTCAAGGAGGGCGCGATCGAGCTCGCCTGGGAGCTGATCACGACGAGCCAGCGCGACGGCGGCTTCGGCTTCGAGGAGAAGGACCTCTACGCCTCGGTCTACCACGAGGACGACGAGGCGATCGCCTTGTGGAAGAAGATCGCCGGGCTGCCGGACAGCCGCATCGTCCGGCTCGGCCGACGCGACAACTACTGGAACATGGGGGTCGCCGGACCCGGCGGGCCCTGCTCCGAGATCCTGCTCGACCGGGGGCCCCAGTACGGCGCGGACGGCGACTGGGACGCCGGGGACCGCTACCTCGAGTTCTGGAACCTCGTCTTCATGCAGTACGAGCTCGAGAACGTCCGGTCCAAGGAGGACTTCGACATCGCGGGCGACCTGCCCAAGCGCAACATCGACACCGGCATGGGGCTCGAACGCGTCGCCTACCTGCTCCAGGGGGTCGACAACATCTACGAGACCGACGAGGTCTTCCCCGTCATCGCGGCGGCCGAGGACCTCTCCGGTCGCCACTACGGAGCGGACCACGACGACGACGTCCGCTTCCGGGTCGTCGCCGACCACGTCCGCTCGAGCCTCATGCTCATCGGCGACGGGGTCACCCCCGGCAACGAGGGGCGCGGCTACGTGCTGCGTCGGCTGCTGCGCCGCGCGGTCCGCTCGATGCGCCTGCTCGGCGTCGACGGCTCCACCCTCGAGCACCTGCTGCCCGTGAGCCTCGACCGGATGAAGGTCTCCTACCCGGAGCTCGAGGCGGACTTCGGCCGGATCAGCCAGGTGGCCTACGGCGAGGAGGACGCCTTCCGGCGGACGCTGAGCTCCGGCACGACGATCCTCGACACGGCGGTGGCCAAGGCCAAGTCCTCGGGCCGCACCGCCCTCGGCGGGGCCGAGGCCTTCGCCCTGCACGACACCTACGGCTTCCCGATCGACCTCACCCTGGAGATGGCGGCGGAGCAGGGCCTTGCGGTCGACGAGCCGGGCTTCCGCCGCCTGATGGGGGAGCAGCGCAACCGGGCGAAGGCCGACGCGCGCTCGAAGAAGAGCGCCCACGGTGACACCCACGTCTACCGGCAGGTGGCCGACGCCCTCGGTGGGGCGGTCGAGTTCACCGGATACGACGAGGTGCTCTCCGACAGCCGGGTCCGAGGGATCATCCGTGACGGCGAGGTCGTCGAGCGGGTCTCGGCCGGTGACGCGATCGAGCTCGTGCTCGACCGGACCCCGCTCTACGCCGAGGCGGGCGGCCAGCTCGCCGACCACGGCCGGATCCGGCTGGCGGGGGGTGCGCTCATCGAGGTGACGGACGTCCAGCGACCGATCACGGGGCTCATCGTCCACCGCGCCACCGTCCTCGAGGGGGAGGCGGTGACCGGTGAGGGCGCGGAGGCCGAGGTCGACGTCGCGCGGCGCCGCTCGATCTCCCGAGCGCACACGGCGACGCACCTCGTCCACCAGGCGCTCCGGGACGAGCTCGGGGACACGGCGACCCAGGCCGGCTCGGAGAACTCACCCGGGCGGCTCCGCTTCGACTTCAAGGCGCAGGGCGCCGTGCCCCTCGAGGCGATGGCCGACATCGAGGCCAAGGTCAACGCGGTCCTGCTCGACGACCTCGCGGTCACGGCCGACGTGATGTCGCTCGACCAGGCCCGCAAGATGGGCGCCATGGCGCTCTTCGGTGAGAAGTACGGCGACCGGGTGCGTGTCGTGTCCATCGGCGGGTGGTCCCGCGAGCTCTGCGGTGGTACCCACGCGCTGCGCGTGGGTCAGATCGGGGTCGTCAAGCTCCTCGGTGAGGCGTCGATCGGCTCCGGTGTGCGCCGCGTCGAGGCGCTCGTCGGCGCGGACGCCTACAGCCACCTCGCCCGCGAGGCCACGATCGTCGGCCAGCTCACCGACGTGCTCAAGGTGCGCCGCGAGGAGCTCCCCGACCGGATCGCCAGCATCCTGGCCAAGCTCAAGGACGCGGAGCGCGAGATCGCGGCCGTCCGTCAGGGCCAGGTCCTCGGCGCCGCGCCGGCGCTCGTCTCCGGAGCCCGCGACGTCGGCGGCGTGACCTTCGTCAGCCACGACGCGCAGGACGCGACGGCCGACGACCTCCGAGCCCTCGTCCTCGACGTCCGCGGCCGCCTCGGCAACGACCGGCCGGTCCTCGTGTCGATGGCCGCCGTCGTGGGAGGTCGCCCGATCGTCATCGTCGCGACGAACGACCGGGCGCGCGCCGAGGGGGTCAAGGCCGGTGCCTACGTCAAGGTCGCGGCCCAGGCCCTCGGTGGGGGCGGCGGCGGCAAGGACGACATCGCCCAGGGTGGTGGCACCGACCCGTCGAAGGTCTCCGCGGCGCTCGGCGTGGTCGAGGACCGGTTGCGCGCTCGGGGCGCGTGACGCCGGCGATGACCTCCGGCGGGGTGCGGCTCGGCGTCGACGTGGGCAGCGCCCGGGTCGGGGTCGCCGCGTGTGACCCCTCGGGCAGCTTCGCTCATCCCGTCGCGACCCTGCGCCGCGACCCCGAGCACGACTCGGACCTGCGCGAGCTCGTCCGTCTCGCGCAGGAGCGGGGAGCGGTCGAGATGGTCGTCGGGCTGCCGCTCCTGCTCTCCGGCGAGGAGGGGGAGGCGGCCCGGATCGCGCGGGCGTATGCCGTCCAGCTCGCGGCGCTGCTGCCCTTGCTGACCGTGCGGCTGGTCGATGAACGCTTGACCACCGTCTCCGCGCACCGCAGACTACGCGACAGTGGTGTCCCCGGACGGAGCCAGCGTGCCGTCGTGGACCAGGCCGCCGCCGTGATCATCCTCCAGTCCGTCCTCGACGCCGAGACGTCGTCGGGGCGGCCGGGTGGTGAGGTGGTCCCCGCCGAACGCAAGCCCCGGAAGAAGGAACGTCGCAGATGAAGGACCATCTGGAGTCATCGATCTTCGGTGACACGGAGGAGCAGCACGAGGCGACCGGCTTCGAGGACGACCACCCGCCCGCGGGCAGGCGCGCGCAGCGACGTGCGCGCAAGCAGGCCCGGCGCAGCGGGACGAAGCCGTCGATCGGGCGGCGGCTCGTCGTCATCGTGCTCGCGCTCGCCGTGGTGGGCGGCGGGGCGTTCGTCGCCTTCACCTTCCTCAAACCCCTCGTGGCTTCGTTCACCGAGGACAACGACTACGCCGGCCCGGGCACCGGCGAGGTCCAGGTGAAGGTCGAGGAGGGCGCCGGGGGGACCGCGATCGCCAAGACGCTCGTCGACGGGGACGTCGTCAAGACGACGAAGTCCTTCATCGAGGCAGCCAATGCCGACCCGAGGAGTGCCGGAATCCAGCCCGGGGTCTACGCCCTGCGCAAGCAGATGAGCGCCGCCGACGCCCTCGCGGTGCTCGTCGACCCGAAGAACCGGATCACCTCCGAGGTGACCATCCCCGAGGGACTCTGGGCCAAGGAGATCTACCCCAGGCTCGCGAAGGCCACCGGGGTGCCGGTCGCCGACTATCTCAAGGCCGCCAAGAACGCGAAGGCGCTCGGGCTCCCGGCCGCCGCCAAGGGCAACGTCGAGGGCTACCTCTTCCCGGCCGGCTACACGTTCGACCCCGAGACGAGTGCGGCCGACCAGCTCAAGCGGATGGTGGGGGAGAGTGTCAAGCGCCTCGACGCCCTCGGCGTCCCCGAGGCCCAGCGCGAGCGGGTCATGACGATCGCGAGCCTCGTCGAGGCCGAGGCTCGCTTCGAGAAGGACCGGCCCAAGGTCGCCCGGGTCGTGGAGAACCGGCTGGCGGAGAAGATGCCGCTCCAGTTCGACTCGACCGTCAACTACGCCTCGGGCACGCACGGGATCACGACGACGAACGCGGCGCGCGCGAGCGACAGCCCGTACAACACCTACAAGGTGACCGGCCTGCCGCCCGGCCCGATCGACAACCCCGGGGAGAGCGCCATCAAGGCCGCGGTGTCCCCGGCTCCCGGGCCGTGGATCTACTTCGTCACGACGAACCCCGAGACGGGCGAGACGAAGTTCGTCGAGACCTACGCGGAGCACCAGAAGAACGTCCAGCAGTTCCAGGCGTGGTGCCAGGCGAACAAGGGCAAGTGCTGAGCGGAGCGCGGGACACGGGGAACTCCGGGGGCGCCGCACACCACTGCGCGGTGTGGGGCTCGCCGGTCAGCCACTCGCTCTCGCCGACGCTGCACCTCGCCGCCTACGCGGCGTTGCGGCTCTCGGGCTGGGACTACGGTCGCCGCCAGGTCGACGTGGCCGGCTTCGACGAGGCGCTGGACGGACTGGGGCCGCGCGACGTGGGCCTCTCGCTCACCCTGCCCCTCAAGGAGGTCGCCCTGTCCCGGGCGACCACAGCGAGCGAGACCGCCGTGGCGACGGGCAACGCCAACACCCTCGTCCGTCGCGGTGAGGGGTGGCACGCCGACAACACCGACGTCGAGGGCATCGAGCTCGCCCTCCTCGGGGCGGGCTGCCACGAGGCCACGGAGTCCCTCGTCGTCGGTAGCGGCGCGACGGCCCGGTCCGCCGTCGTCGCGCTGGCGGGGTCCGGAGCCCGGCGGGTGACCTTCATGGTCCGGGACCGACCGCGGCCGGAGACCGTCCGCCTGGCCGAGTCGGTCGGCCTCGTGGTGGAGACGACGACGATGGGTGACTGGCCCCTCGTCGACGTCATCATCAGCACCGTCCCGCCGGCATCGCTCGTGGGGCTGGACGACCTCCCACACACCGTCCGGGACGAGAGCCCGCGCACGGTGCTCGACGTCGTCTACGGGGGCGGGCCGACCCCTTTGCAGCGGGTGGCTCGAGCCCGGGGCTGGCTGCTCGTCGCCGGGACGGACATGCTCCTGCACCAGGCCGCCGCCCAGGTTCGGCTGATGACCGGGTGCCGGCCCCCCCTGCAGGAGATGTCCGACGCCCTGGCCTCCGTCGTCGACCCCGAGTGGGGAACCCCCCTCCGCCCGACCCCATGACGTGGGCCGCCTTCGCGCCGACCCCGTGGTGGTACGTCGTGGTCGCCGTCGTCGCCGGTGGCCTCGTCGGGCGGGTGCTCTCGGCCGAGCTCGCCCGAGCCGACTACCGGCTCGACGACGAGGAGGGCCCCGGCCCCCGGGTGCCGCCCGCTGCCGTGACGGCAGGGCTGGCTCTGCTCTGGGGGCTGCTCGCCTGGCGATTCGGTCCCCTCTCGGCCTACGCGCTCGCGCCCGCGTACCTCGGCTTCGCCGTCGTCGGGATCGTGCTCACCTGGGTCGACGCCGACGTGCACCGGCTGCCGCGCGGCATCACCCGGCCGGCCTACCCGATGCTCGTCGGCCAGCTCGCGATCGCCGCCCTCGCCTCGGGTGACTGGGGCGCGTTGCTGCGTGCCGTCGTCGCCGGGGCGCTCCTCTGGCTCCTCTACCTCATCGTCGCCGTCGTCGCCGCGCTGCTCGGCAAGGGCTTCGGCTTCGGCGACGTCACGCTGGCCGGCCTCGTCGGCCTTGCGACCGGCTACGTCTCCGTCGGTGCCACCGTCGTCGCGACGTATGCCGCCTTCCTCCTCGCCGGGGTGTACGGCGTCGTCCGGATCGTGCGCCGGCGGGGGTCGGCCAAGGACGAGATCGCCTTCGGGCCCTGGATGCTGCTCGGCGCCCTCGTCGCCCTCGTCCTGGAGGTCCGGCCCTTCGTCTGACCGCGCCGGCGCCCGGCCCGGCGCCCTCGTCCGGAGGACGGGCGGCCCGCAGGGCGCCCGCGTCCGCATGGCAGGATCGGGGGATGTTGCGTTGGTTGACCGCGGGAGAGTCACATGGGCCCGCTCTCGTGGCCATGATCGAGGGCCTGCCGGCCGGGGTCGAGGTCTCGTCCGCGGACCTGAAGGTGGCGCTGGCGCGCCGCCGTCTCGGCTACGGCCGGGGCGCCCGGATGAAGTTCGAGCAGGACGAGGTCGAGTTCCTCGGCGGCCTGCGCCACGGCATGAGCATCGGCTCGCCGCTCGCGGTGCGGATCGGCAACTCCGAATGGCCCAAGTGGCAGACCGTGATGAGCCCCGACCCGGTCTCCGACGAGGCCTATGCCGCCTCCGACGACGTCAACGCCGAGCGCGAGGTGGCCCGCAACAAGCCGCTGACGCGGCCCCGTCCGGGTCATGCGGACCTCGTCGGGATGCAGAAGTACGGCTACGAGGACGCCCGTCCCGTCCTCGAGCGCGCCTCGGCCCGCGAGACCGCGGCCCGGGTCGCGCTCGGCGAGGTGGCGGCCCGCTTCCTCGGGCAGGCCTACGGCATCCGCCTCGTGTCCCACACCGTGTCGATCGGGACCGTGGCGGTCGCCGCGGGCACCGCGCTGCCGACGCCTGACGACGTCGAGCGCCTCGACGCCGACCCCGTGCGGGCCTTCGACGCGGCCGGCTCGGCCGCCATGGTGGTCGAGGTCGACGCGGCCAGGAAGGACGGCGACACCCTCGGCGGTGTCGTCGAGGTCCTCGCCTACGGCCTGCCGCCCGGCCTCGGGTCGCACGTGCACTGGGACCGCAAGCTGGACGCCCAGCTCGCCGCGGCCCTGATGAGCATCCAGGCGATCAAGGGGGTCGAGATCGGCGACGGCTTCGAGACCGCCCGACGCCGCGGCTCGCAGGCGCACGACGAGATGGACGTCGTCGACGGCGCCATCACCCGGCGCACCGGTCGGGCGGGCGGCACCGAGGGTGGGATGTCGACCGGCCAGGTCCTGCGGGTCCGGGCCGCGATGAAGCCGATCAGCACGGTGCCCCGTGCGCTCGCCACGGTCGACGTGTCGACGGGTGAGGCGGCCACGGCGATCCACCAGCGTTCCGACGTCTGCGCCGTCCCCGCCGCCGGCGTCGTCGCCGAGGCCATGGTCGCCCTCGTGCTCGCCCAGGTGTGCATCGAGAAGTTCGGCGGCGACTCGGTGACGGAGACGTCACGCAACCACACGGCATACCTCGACGGCATCCCCGAGGGGCTGAGGACGTGGTGAGCACCCCTCCTCGCCCCGTCGCCGTCGTCATCGGTCCTCCCGGCGCTGGCAAGAGCACCATCGGCGCCGCGCTCGCCGCCCGGCTGGGCACGAGGGTGCACGACACCGATGCGGCCATCGAGGCGGCCCAGGGCCGGTCGATCAGCGACATCTTCGTCGACGACGGTGAGCAGACCTTCCGGGCGCTGGAGCGGGCCGAGGTGGCCCGCGCGCTCGCCGAGGAGGAGGGCGTCGTGGCGCTCGGTGGCGGGGCGCTCATGGACCCCGGCACCGAGGCGGCGCTCGCGGGGGCGCCCGCCGTCGTCCTGCTCGAGGTGGGCATCGCCGACGCGAGCAAACGGATCGGCTTCGACCGGTCCCGGCCGCTGCTCTCGGTCAACCCCCGGGCGTCGTGGGTCGCGATGATGAACGCCCGACGCGAGACCTACCAGCGGGTCGCGACGATCCGGGTCGACACGGCCGGACGCACCCCCGACGACATCGTCGAGGAGATCGTCGCGGCCCTGGGGGACGCGGGGAGCGCCGGATGAGCGACGACGTGACGACGATCGCGGTCGGGGCCGACTACGACGTCGTCATCGGCTCCGGCGTCCTCGGCCGGGTCGCGGGGCTGCTCGGTGACGACGTC
>JBBRGO010000111.1:0-10085 GCA_038224055.1 Actinomycetales bacterium | reverse complement strand
GAGCACACCGACGAGGAGGTTTGGCGCGCCCTCGAGGTGGCCCAGGGCGCCGGCTTCGTCTCGGCCCTCTCTGGTGGCCTCGAGACCCACGTGGGGGAGCGCGGCGCGAGCCTCTCCGGCGGGCAGCGCCAGCGGATCGCCCTGGCGCGCGCGGTGATCCGCGAGCCGCAGCTGCTCATCCTCGACGACGCGACCTCTGCGGTCGACCCGAGCGTCGAGCAGGCGATCCTCGGGCGGCTGCGCGACGCGAGCAGCGGGACTACCGTGCTCGTCGTCGCCTACCGGATGGCGACGATCCTGCTCGCCGACGAGATCGTCTACCTCGAGGAGGGGCGGGTCATCGACCACGGCACCCATGCCGAGCTCCGCGGCAGGTGCGTCGGCTACGAACGGCTCGTGACGGCATACGCGAGGGAGGCGGCCGAGCGGGAAGCCGTCTCGGCGGACGAGGAGGCGAGCCGATGAGCATGCGCAACCAGGCCCCGGTCGAGCACCACGGGATCGCCAGCGGGCAGGAGCGCTCGACGTGGCAGATCCTCAAGCGCGGGGTGGAGCTCTCGCCCGAGCTGCGCAAGGGGATCGGCGTGACCATCGCCCTCGCCGTGCTCTCCACGGTGGGGCGCGTGCTCGTGCCCTTCGTCGTCCAGCGGATCACCGACAACGGGATCCTCGCGCCCGGCGGCACGGACATGAACGTCGTCGTCGCCTACATCGCGCTCGCGCTCGTCGGGGTCGTCGTCACGGCGCTGTCCGCCTACTTCGTCAACGTCCGGCTCTTCCGCACGTCGGAGAGCGGGTTGTCGACGCTTCGGCTGCGGGCCTTCCGGCACATCCACGACCTCGCGATGCTCACGCAGAACACCGAGCGCCGCGGCTCGCTCGTCTCCCGGGTGACCTCGGACGTCGACACGATCTCGATGTTCGTCCAGTTCGGTGGGCTCATGCTCATGGTCAACATCGCGCAGATCAGCCTCGCGACGGTGCTCATGGTCATCTACAGCCCGATCCTCGCGCTCGTCGTGTGGCTGTGCTTCGTGCCGCTCTTCCTCATCATCCGGCACTTCCAGGGGGTCGTCGGGCGCGCCTACACGAAGGTGCGCGAGCGGGTCGGCGACATGCTCGGCGCGATCTCCGAGTCCGTCGTCGGGGCCCAGGCGATCCGCGCGTACGGCGTGGAGAAGCGCACCTCCGAGCGGATCGACGCCGCGATCGAGGGTCACCGAGCGGCGGCCATCGGGGCGCAGGCGCGCTCGGTCATCGCCTTCACGTCGGGCCAGCTCGTGTCGGGGCTGACGACGGCGGTCGTCCTCGTCGTCGGCACGGTGCTGGCCGTCAACGGGCGGCTCACGCTCGGTGAGCTGCTCGCCTTCCTCTTCCTCGTCAACCTCTTCACGATGCCCGTGCAGCAGGCGACCGAGATCCTCAACGAGATGCAGAATGCCGTCGCCGGCTGGCGTCGCGTCATCGGCATCATCGACACCGAGGCCGACGTGGCCGACCCGGGGGAGTGGGGGGTGTCGCTGCCGCGCGGTCCGATCACGGTGGAGTTCGAGGACATCGGCTTCGCCTACCCCGGCGGGGAGCCGGTGCTGCACGAGGTCGCGCTGTCGATCGCGCCACGCAGCAGGGTTGCGATCGTCGGCGAGACCGGGTCGGGCAAGTCGACCCTCGCCAAGCTGCTCACCCGACTGATGGACCCGTCGAGCGGACGGGTGCTCATCGACGGGGTCGACCTGCGGACGGTCCGCTTCTCGTCGCTGCGTTCCCGGGTCGTGCTCGTGCCTCAGGAGGGCTTCCTCTTCGACGGGACCCTGCTCGACAACATCCGCTTCGGCGCGCCGCAGGCGACCGAGGACGACGTGCGCCTCACCCTCACCGAGCTCGGTCTCGACGCGTGGGTCTCGACCCTGCCGCTCGGGCTCGCGACCGACGTCGGCCAGCGCGGCGAGTCGATGTCGGCAGGGGAGCGCCAGCTCGTCGCGCTCGCCCGGGCCTACCTCGCGGACCCCGACCTGCTCGTTCTCGATGAGGCGACCTCGGCCGTCGACCCGAGCACGGAGGTGCGCCTCCAGCGGGCCCTCGACTCGCTGACCCGCGGCCGCACCTCGATCGCGATCGCCCACCGGCTCTCGACGGCCCAGGCCGCCGACGAGGTCATCGTCGTCGACGCCGGCCGGATCGTCGAGCGCGGACACCACACCGAGCTCGTTGCGCAGGGCGGGGTCTACAGCCGGCTGCACGAGTCCTGGGTGGCCCAGCAGCATTCCGCCTGACCCTTTTCCTGAACGGGCAACAGCGGACTCATGCGACCCAGCGGGGCGTTGGCTCCGTCGTCGGTCCGGCGAACGAGGTCGTCGGTGGCGCAGAGCCGGGATGCGCTGCAGCCAGGAGGGAGTCAGGTGAGACCGTCGAAAAGGTCGGTCAGCATGGGGTCGCCGCGCTTGGGCTCGGGCCAGGCGGTCGCGTACCACTCCCGCCCGACGCGACGCCCCCACTGGGCGGTGTCCGTCGGGTCGTCCGAGGACGACGTGAAGTTGGCTCGTTCGTGCCCGCGGTGCGGGCGGCACTGATGGCGTCCCCGATCAGGCGGGCCGCGCCGTGCCCGGAGATGACGTTGCCCTTACGCAGCCGGGCCGCCGCGATGACCGGCGCGCACGTGGGCGAGGACAATGCCGCGACCTGAGCGTTGACGCCCTTCACCCCGGAGTAGCCGTACGCGGCGCCCTGCTTGGCGTAGCCGTGGACCTGCCGGATGGTGTCGTCCACATCGATGAAGGCCATGGCCTCGGTCCCGGCCAGCAGCCGCGGCGTAAGAGTCGCGAGCCCGGCCAGGGTCCGGGAGGCGACTGCGTCGAGCTGGCGGACGTGTCGAAGGTGAACGCGCGCAGGAACGTGCCGTACGTCGAGGGCGCCCGGACCCCGCCGAAGACCTTGGGCATGCCGCCGTGGCGCAGCACGCCGAGGTCATCGATGCTGTCCGCGCCGGCCAGCATCCCCGCGATCACCCCGGCGGCGTTCCCGCCTGCGTTGGGCGAGGTCATGCTCAGATGCTGCTCGAGGAGGTCGTGCAGGCCGGCGCGTTCGGCCAGCCGCATCACCGGGACCAGCCCGGCCGAGCCGATCAGGTTCGGGTCATCGAAAACCGCGGAAACCTTATGGGATGCTTGCACCTGTCGGATGCCCGTCTGGACGGCACGGATCAGACCCTAGACAAGTCCAATCCTCCCGCCTCGCAGGGGCATCCGCGCGTCCCGACTCGCTACACCCGCCCACCAATCGGTGGATCAGGCTCAACTGATGCCCGACACGCACCTGCGCACCGGCGCGCGAGTCCGACAGTGTTGCCGGGTTTCTCGAGTGTGACGTACTGCGCCGCCACTGATCCCGGCCCGTTCAGCGGGGGGCAGACCCCGGTGTCATCGAGCTCCTTGATATGAGTCGGATGCCTCTCGCGAGCCGACGTGCGACCCATAGCCTCCATGAGACCCGGTGTGACGCGGTGTCCCCTCGAGGGGTACACGCCGGTTTGTGGCGCTTCGGCAGACTGCGGCGGAACACTTGCTGGGTCTAGATGCGGCCGGTCTCGTGGGCCCACATGGCGACCTCGACGCGGTTCCGTGCGCCGAGTTTTCGCATCAGGCTGGCTAGGTGGGCTTTGACGGTGCTGGGGGTGATGTAGAGCTCGCTGGCGATCTCGTTGTTCGTTCGGCCTTGGGCCACTGGCACGAGAACTTCTTCCTCGCGGGCGGTGAGCGGTTCTATCGGCTGTCGGGGAGGTGAGTTCTGTGCGTGGGCGAACGCCGCGAGCAGTCGGACGGTGACGCTGGGGGCGATGAGCGCTTCTCCCTCGGCGGCGGCGTGGATGCCCTGGGTCAGTAGGGCGGGTCCGGCGTCTTTGAGCAGGAACCCGCGGGCGCCGGCCTTGAGTGCCCCGTGGACGTACTCGTCGAGGTCGAAGGTGGTGATGACCACGATCGGCAGGGGGTCGGTGACGTCGGGGCCGGCGAGTCGGCGGGTGGCTTCGATGCCGTCCATGAGCGGCATCCGGATATCGAACAGTCCGACGTCGGGGCGCAGCTGCAGCGCTAGGCGTACTGCTTCGCGCCCGTCGGCGGCCGCTCCGACCACGTCGATGTCGGGTTGGGCATCGAGCAGCATCGTCAGCCCGGTTCGCACGATGGGCTGATCGTCGGCGATGAGGACCCTGATGCTCATCGCGGCGTCCCGGTTCGGGGCAGGACCGCCTCGACCCGCCAGCCCCGCTCGGCGGCGGGGCCTGCGTCGAAGGTGCCGCCGAGCAGCGTGGCGCGTTCCCGCATGCCGACCAAGCCGTAGCCTGCCGGGGCGCGGCCGCCAACGCCGGAGGACCCATCGTCGTCGACGGTCAGCCGTACCCCGTCGACGTATCCCGTGACGGCCACGGTGATCTGGGTGGCGTGGCGGGCGTGCCGTCGAGCGTTGGTGATGGACTCTTGGGCTAGGCGGTAGATCGCGGCCCCGACCGCGGGGCTCAGGTCGTCGAACTCGCCTGAGAGCGACACCGTGACGCAAGGACGTGTCTGGCCCTCGGTGGCGAGCTGCTCGACCTCGGCCACGCCGGGCTGCGGCGCGAACTCCGTGGGCTGCGAGGCGCGGAGCACGCCGACGATGGCGCGCAGCTCGGTCAGGGTCCGGGTCGCCGCGTCCTCGATGACGGCCAAGGCCTCGACGGCACGCTCGGGATGGGAGCCCGCGATCGCGCGGCCTGCTTGAGCTTGGATGGCGATACCCGACACGTGGTGCGCGACGGTGTCGTGCAGCTCGCGAGCGAGCTGTTCGCGTTCGCGGGTCTTGGCTTCGTCGATGTCGCGGATCCGGATTCTCGCGCGATAGCGGATCGCGGCACCGAGCGCTGCGGCGAACAGGAAGAACGCGTACCCCGCGACAGTGTCGGCGAGGCTGGTCGGGTCCGCGACGTGGGTGATGACCAGCCAGACCAGCATCGCGCCGAGGCCGCCGGCGGCCTCCCGACCGGAGCCCCACCGGAACAGGGCGTAGGTCAGGACCAGGGTGGCCGAGACACTTGAGGGCAGAGCGCCGTGCGATCCGGTGAGGATTCTGACGATGTCGAGCACCGTCAACAGGCCGAAAGCCACCGCGGCCGCTACAAGCGGGCGCGCATGTCGCAACGGCAGGGGGGCGACCGCCGCGAGTGCAGCGAGCAGCAGCAGCGGGCGAGGCGCCATGTCCTGGCGGAGTGCCGCTTCGATCACAGACCAGCAGATGAAGGCCGCGACCAGCGCCCAGTCCCGGGCCCCCCTGTCCGGGGGGTTCGTGGGTCGGGGTTCGGCCCACAGCGATCCCAGTGCGTCGTTGGCCACCTGATCAGCCTAGGCAGCCCGCGTCATCGGCGTATCCGCCGAAAGTACAACAGGACGACTGTGCCAACGACCAGGTCGAATCAGGCTCCGGGGCTGATGTGCCCGCCGACGGCACCCGGGAAGGTGGAAGCACCCACCCGATCACCAAGGAGCATTGTGATGAGAACCCCTCAATCCCGCACCGCACGAGAGAATCCGCCATCGCGCAGCGTGCTGGAAGGTCTGTGCCTGCCCGTGCAGGCCAAACTCGCCGCCGCATGGACCAGCTTCATGTTCCTCTACGTCTACGTCGACATCTTGAACTTCTACAAGCCCGACGTCATCGACAACCTCCGCGCCGGCGTCGTCTTCGAGTACGACATCAGCCCGACGTTGTTGACCATTTTCCTCGCGTCCGTGGCGATCCCGGCCCTGATGGTGCTCCTCTCCATGACGCTGCCCGCCCGGATGAACCGCGCCACGAACCTCGTCTTTGCATTGCTCTACATCCCCTACTCGGTGGTCAACGCGGCGGGGGAGTCCTGGGACTGGGCCTTCTTTTACGGCCTCTCCATCGGACTCGAGGTGCTGCTCCTGGCCTTCATCCTGCGCTCCGCCTGGACCTGGCCACGCCGTACCGCATCATCGGCGACCAGCCCGGAAAGGGAGTCGCTCCGCACACGGCAGCAGGCATAACCGCCCGCCCGCCCTCGTTCGACCATCGGGTGTGCCCCGGGGACGCCTCAGAGACTCCATCAGACCCGGTACGGGAGAGGGCTCTCGTCAACTCCAGTACACGCCGATATGCGGCGGTTTGACGTAGTCGACGTCCTCGCGCGGTGGGGTCAAATAGGTGGTGCGCGCTCGCGTTTCCTGGCGCACCCAGACGCTGGCCATCCTCACGCCGGTAGATCTCCGTCGCCCGCGGCGTGACAGCGCCCGGTACCCGTTGACCGAGGCCGACAGATGTTCGAAGCCCGCGGTGTCTGCGACCTCTCCCCCAACACCTTCGCCTTCCACGAGTTCGCACTCGTAGGACGTGGCTGTCAGAGAAGGTGCCGGTGATGAGCCCGAACGAAGAGTCCGTTGACTGGCTGACTCGGATCCTCGGCTTTGCGGAGCGCGTGCGGATCGATGACCATCGGGCGCAGATGGCCTTTGGGGACGGCGCGGTCATCATGGCCGATGCGACTCATGGGCGCAGTTCGCAGATGCGGGAAGCAGCCGTCACTCACTCGGTCCTCGTTCGTGTCCATGACAGCGACGCTCCTCACCGGCACGTTCGGGCGCCAGGTGAACATGTCGCGAGTGAGCCAGTCAATCTACCGTTCGGCGAGCGGCAATACAGCGTCGTCGACCCGGTCAGACACCTGTGGACATTCACCGAATCGATCGCCGATCCGCGCCCCGAAAACTGGGGTGGCACCACGGTCGGCGAGTGGTGAGTTCAGCTTGTGACCACCGGTCCCGGGTCCCGACTGGTGAGCTGCTGCATGGTGATCACGGGGCTCGAACGGCATGAGGGCGTTCCCCTCGATGTACTCGAGGACGTGGCGCCCCAATTCCTCGAAGCCATGGGTTTGAGGGGCTCCGACGTAGCCCACGGAGTTGAGGTGGCTGAGGAATGCGCCGACCGAGCGAGACCAGGGGTTCCGCTTGGGCGACGCACGGTGTTGCCCACCCGCACAAACCGCGGTGCTCACGTTGCCGCCCTCGAGGCGCCTTTCCCCTGGGTTCAGATCCAAGGTTGACATCGTGCCGGAGCCCGATCCGGTTTTGTTACGAGTAGGGCGATGCTCTCGTCGTGTCGACATGCTCTGGGCGCTTTCGTGTCGAGGCAGGGTCGGGCAGACTGCTGCGATGGACCTCGAGCAGTACCTCACCTCCGACGCGACGACCCTCGCCGGTCTGGTGGCCGCCCAGGAGGTGACGGCGGCGGAGTTGCTCGCTCTTGCCCGGCAACGGGCGGCCCAGGTCAACTCGAGGATCAACGCCGTCATCGGGCCGCCGATGGACGAGGTCGCCGACGCCCGCGCCGCCGAGTCCTTGGCGGGCCCGTTCGCAGGCGTACCTTTCCTGATCAAGGATCTCGCACAGGACTACGCCGGTCTCGCCAGCACCAGTGGATCGCGCTCGCTCGAGCACGACATCGCCACCGATCACGCCGTAGTCACGCAGCGTTTCCTCGACGCCGGACTGGTGATCTTCGGCAAGACGAACACCCCGGAGTTCGGCGCGAAGGGCATCACCGAAGACTCACTCCTGGGCCGCGCGCGCAACCCTTGGAATCTCAGGCACACCCCCGGTGGCTCCTCCGGCGGCTCCGGTGCCGCTGTGGCGTCGGGCATCGTGCCGGCGGCGGGAGCCAGCGACGGTGGCGGGTCGATCCGGATCCCCGCAGCGTGCAACGGCCTGATCGGACTCAAGCTCAGCCGCGGGCTGACGCCGTATGGACCCCAGACCGGCGAGTCTATCTTCGGCCTGAGCGTGCACGGCGTGGTCTCACGCACGGTGCGCGACAGTGCCGGGCTGCTGGACGTCATCGCCGGGGCCCCGAAGCGCTATGCCGCCTACGTCGCCGGGCGACCCGAGCCCTTCCTCGACGTCCTCGAGGACCGGCCGGGTCCGTTGCGCATCGGCTACTCCTGGTCCTCAAGCATCAACCCCTCCCCGGACCCGGAGGCGATCGCGGCGGTCGAGAAAGCAGTCAACGTGCTGACCGAGATGGGTCACGAGGTCGAGGAGGTCAGTCCTCCGCACGACGACGCGGCTTTGGCGCGCGACTTCCTCACCCTCTGGTTCGCCCATCTCCACGGCCAGGTGACCAGCATCAAGAAGCGCCTCGGCGTCGGCGACAGCGCGTTCGAGGCCGACACGCTCGCCGTCGCCGAAATCAGCCGGGCCGCGGGTGTCGGCGCGCTCATGCACGCGCTGGGGAGCATCGCCGACTACACCCACGCACTCGACGACTTTCACGCCCGTTACGACCTGTTCCTCACTCCCACCCTGGCCAAGCCACCGCTGGAGGTCGGCTCCATCGACACGCCCAAGCCGCTGCAGACCGCCTCGCGCGCCATCGCCAGAATCCACGCTGGAAAGCTCCTCACCGCCACCGGCGTCCTCGACCAGCTGATCAACGACAACCTCGGCTGGGTCCCCTACACCCAGCTCGCCAACATGACGGGTCGCCCTGCGATCTCCGTTCCGCTGCACTGGACAGACGCCGGCCTGCCCCTTGGCGTGCAGTTCGTCGGGCCCCTCGCCTCCGATGCCCTCCTGCTCCGCCTGGCGGCGCAGCTCGAGGACGCACAGCCGTGGTTCCAGCGGTACGACCAACTCGATCCCGCACTGGGCTGAAGTGCCCCATCGCCTCACTCGGGTCTGCTGACGGCGCGAAAAACCGAGCGGCGTCCCGTTTCGGCGCCCCGCGACGGAGGGCGACCGTCACCAAAGGATCCCGTTCCGGTCACCGATCCCTTGCGGGACGAGACCGGCGGCACGGCGCGCTTGATGAGCACCGAACGCCGTTCGGCAAAAGGGACTTGTTGATCGACCTGCCGTGCCATGTTGGCATTCGCGCTGAGCACTCTCCGGCTGTTTCTGGCGGAGGGCAACAGGGTGAACGAGCCGACAGGGGATCTTCCGCATCCTCACCGTCATACCTAGCCGCGATAGACGTATCAGATCCGTCCAGTTGGTCCAGCTCCTCTACGGTGGCCAGTGATGGGCGCTGTTGACGGTCCAGCCCTGCCGGGTCTCGAGCTCGGCGCGCGTCTCGGCCTCGTCGCGAAGGAAGGTGGACACCGTGCTCAGGAGGCGCCCCAGGTCGGCGCCACCGACCTCGCGCGCGATCCGCAACGACCAGGCGGTCACCCACCGGGTCGCTGAGCCGGTCCTTGAGTTCATCCGCTTCCGCTGCCAGGCCACCGTCCTTCAGGATGCCGTTCCTGAGCACCCGGGTTCGTCGGCCACGTATCGCGTGAGTTCGTTCGTGGCGACGCCGAACACCCAGGCCAGGAGGAGAACGTCATCGATATACCCACCCGCTCGAAAGTCTGGGACGAGGTCGTCGGGGGTCACCAGGTAGTGAAGGCTGGCGACAAGGAGTCGTTCCCGCGTCGCGACGCCTGCGCTGGGGGCGTCGCCGTTCTTGGGCTCGGTCACATCGGGGCTGTTGTGGGTTGACGCGGCCGCATCGTCGAGACGGTTGGCCCGGTCACGAAGAAAGCGGACAGCCGCGGCGACTCGGTCTGCGACCGGGGCGAGCGGCCCGTTTGCCTGGTCCAGTGTGTCGACCAGGTCTGCGAGGGCACGCAGCTCCTCTGAGCTTTCAACAATGGTGACCGAGCGCTCTCGAGAGCGCAGAAAGGCGCGGCTTCGCAGGATCTTGGTGAGAGTGGGCGTGGTCGTACGAACTAGTGGCGCCCAGGTCTGCTCGGTCACGACTGCCCATTCCCGTCAGTTGCGTGCACCACCATCGCTGATAGCACTATGCCAGCCCGCGACCGGCGTCTGGTGGCCACGGTGGAAGTCCCACTCAGCCCTGACGAGCCCTGACGGTGGGCGCCGTTACCCAAACTCCCGCCCGCGGGGCCCTGCTTCTAGTTAACTGCACGACCCTGAGGGACCATGGGTCGTAGTCCTAATGGGGCGGAGGGGACGCTTGTTCTGGCCTTTCAGACGCCGAGGGACTGTCCGACAAACGGTGTTTCTGGCCCAACACGCCGACACGGGTCGGCGAGGAAG
>JBBRGO010000110.1:0-10227 GCA_038224055.1 Actinomycetales bacterium | reverse complement strand
CTGGTCCCGCCCGAGGTGGCGGCCTCGCTGGGGGTCGACCTCGTCGTGGCGGACTCGGTGAACCACCAGCTCAAGGGAATCCGCTTCTCCGACGGATCGATCCGCGTCCTGGCCGGCACCGGTCACCAGCTGCGCGAGCGTGGTGGCGGCGGTCCGGCTCTCGACCAGGCGCTGTCGACCCCCTGGGACGTCACGTGGTCGGGATCCCGGCTGCTCATCGCGATGGCCGGCACCCACCAGCTCTGGGCGTGGACCCCGGGGGCGACGATCGCGGCCGGGACGGTCGCCGTCGTCGGCGGGACGACGAACGAGGGGCTGCGCGACGGTCCTGCCGCCGACGCGTGGTTCGCCCAACCGTCCGGGTTGGCCGTGGGCGACGCGGAGCCCGACGGTGGCGACGCGCGCGTCTGGATCGCCGACTCCGAGACGTCGGCGCTGCGGAGCCTCGTGTCGGTCGACGGAGCGCTCGTCGTCGAGACCCACGTGGGCACCGGCCTGTTCGACTTCGGCCACCGTGACGGCCTCGCTGCCGAGGCGTTGTTCCAGCACCCGCTGGGGGTCACCGTCCTGCCCGACGGATCCGTCGCGGTCAGCGACACCTACAACGGGGCCATCCGCCGCTACGACCCCGGGACCGGCGAGGTGTCGACCTTGGCCGAGGGCCTGGCCGAGCCGAGCGACGCCGTTGTCGAGGTCGACCCTCACACCGGCGCGACGCGGCTCGTCGTCGTCGAGTCGACGGCGCACCGGCTCACCCGGGTGGCGCTGCCCGACGAGGCACAGCGGGTGAACGGGCCGGCCCATCGCACGCATCGTCCCGAGACCCGGCTCCCCGCGGGCACGGTCACGCTCGAGGTGGCGTTCACGCCGCCGGCCGGGCAGAAGCTCGACCACCGGTGGGGCGACCCGACCCGGCTCGACGTGTCCGCCTCGCCCGAGGCGCTGCTCGTCGAAGGTGCGGGGCGCGCGACGGGTCTGACCCGCGCTCTCGTGATCCGTGAGGGCATCGAGTCGGGGATCCTGCACGTGTCGGTCCAGGCGGCTGCGTGCGACGGCGACCCGGAGACGGGCGAGGTGCCCGAGCATGCCGCCTGCCACCTCTTCCAGCAGGACTGGGGGATCCCGGTCGTCCTCGACGCCGAGGCCCCGGCCCACCTCGAGCTCGATCTGAGGGGCGCATGAGGGGCCGGGGTCACTCCGTCGCCGCCGGCCTCGTCGGTCTGGTCACCGTGCTCCTCGTGCCGATGGCGCTCCTCGCGTTCTGGGGCGGGGCGCTGTTGACCCGCACCGACACCTTCGTCGAGACGGTCCGCCCCGTCGCGACCACGCCGGACGTGCAGAGCGCCATCGCCGACGCGGCGACGGCGACGGTGGTCACACAGCTCCCGCTGCCCGACGCGCTCGCCGAGCGGGTGCGCGGCCCGGTCCACGACGCCGTGGTGCGCGTCGTGACCAGCCCCGACTTCGAGCCGGTGTGGGTAGCCTCGACGACGTCCCTCCACGAGCAGTTCATCGCCGCGATGCGCGGTGAGGCATCGGCCCAGCTCGACGGCTCGGGGGGGATCAGCCTCTCGCTGGTCATCCCGGTCAAACCCCTCGTCGAGGCGCTCGCGCCCTTCCCGCTCACCGTTCCCGACTCCCTGCGACCCGTCGTCGGCATCCCGATCATCGAGCCAGGTCAGGTCGACGACGCTCGGCGCTCCTACCGCCTGGCAGACACGGCCGGGGTCTGGGCACCCTTCGTCGTCCTCGGGCTCGGCGTGCTCGCGGTCGCCCTCGCGGGTCGCCGGCGACGCGCGGCCATCTGGGTCCTCATCGGCTCCGGGTTGCTGGCGGTCGTGACCGGGGCCGGCGTGCTGCTCGCCCGTGACTCGGTCGTGGCCTCGGTCGCCGACCCGGCGGGGCGCACGATCGTCGACGCGGCCTACCCGGTGCTGATCCGCGGGTTCCTCATCGAGGCAGGCGTCGTCGCCGTGATCTGCGTGCTCGTGGCCCTCGTGGTCGGCGCCCTTCCGCACCGCACCCAGGGCGCCCGCGCCGACACGTGAGCGGGTCGTGGCCAACGGGTATGGTCCGGCGAGGTGGGCAACGGTGCGCGCCCTGAGCAAGGAGACAGCATGGGAATCGGACTGGGGGTCTTCCTCCTCGTGGTCGGTGCGATCTTCTCCTTCACCGGCGTCGTCGACGACCTGGTGAACGTCAACCTCGACACGGTGGGACTGATCATGATGATCGGCGGGGCGCTCGCGATCGTCCTCGGCCTCATCATGAACGCACAGCGCAACCGGACCCAGCACACGATGGTGAGCGAGCGCCGTGGCGGACCCGACGTCGTCGAGCGCGAGCGCCGGGTCGAGCGGTCGGAGGACGGTGACGAGGTGGTCGAGCGTCGGGTCGAGCGCCGCGACGACCACCTCTGACACGGGGCTGACGCGGGCTGACGCGGGCTGACGCGGGGGTGGGGTGCCAAGGTCCGGGTCAGTCCAGCCAGCCACGTTTGAGGGCAAGGACCCCAGCCTGGAACCGGCTCTCGGCGTGCAGCTCGGACACCACGTCCGAGACGAGCCGACGCACCGTGCGCACGGACACGCCCAGGCGCCGGGCGATCGTCTCGTCCTTGTGCCCCTGGGCGAGGAGCAGCACCACCTGCCGGATCCGAGCCTCGCAGAGGCCGAGGTCCCGGTCACCCTCCTCGGCGTCTCGGACCGCCAGGGCATCGTGCCAGATCTCCTCGAAGAGGGCGTCGACCGGCCGGACGAGGTCCGTGCCGTGGACCACGAGCGCCCCGGGGGACCCCTCGCGGGTCAGCACGCCGACGTTCGAGTCGACGATGACCGCGCGGATCGGCGGCGCCGGGTGGGAGCGGACCTGGACCCCCTTGGCGGCCTGGGTCAGCAGGTGCTCCCGCCAATGGGGAACGCGCAGGGACGCCTCGGTCACGATGAACCGCAACGGGATGCGACGTGAGAGCAGCTCATCGTCGAGACGGGCAGACGGAGCAAGGGCGGGTGGGGGAAGCGCGTCACCGGGGAGCATGAACGAGACGCGTTGCCTCGCCCCACGGGCCAGCTGGAACAACCTCGAGGTCACGACCCGCGGGTCGTCGATCTGCTCGACGATGCCGTGCTCATCGCGTTGGATGCGACTCTCGACGAACGAGTTGACGAAGCTGTCCACGTCCCGCCTCGCCTCGCGCACCTGCTGCTGCACTGTTGCCATGCGTTCCTCCTCACGCGCGATGAGGGCTTCGATGGCCTGCTCGGGTGGCACCGCGAGCAAGGGGCCGGCGTCGTCCGCCGTTGCCTGGACCAGCATGAGCTCGGCGAGACGGTCCAACTCCGACGTCACGTCCTGGACGCTCAGCGCCAGGAGCGTCGCCAGCTGCGACACGTCCGCCGACGGGTGCGTCAGCATGGCGCAGTACACCGCTTCGGTGCGGGGCAGAACTCCGAACATCTGTAGCAACGGGACCCCCTGACGATTCCTCGCCTGACACATCGCACCACACGTCAGGTCCCCGTGGCCAGAGAAGGCCACTGCGGACTGACTCCGGAACGGCGATGGCACCTTGGGGCCAGCGGCCTCTGGAGGACGCCCCGGATGCTTCCCAACAGGCCCCGGGTGCTGGATTGTCAGCCTCGTGTCAGGGCGTCCGCACTGATCCCCGATGAAGGAGGAGCTCATGAACTCACGTCGCGCATCCGGCTTGGTCCGCCGCGCGGTCTCTGCCGTCCGAGCCGGCGTCACCGTCGAGTGGTCGTGGCCCGACTTCGTCCTGTGGTGGCCGTCCGTCGCCACGAGCTGAGCTGCGGGACGGTGATCCCTGTCGCCGTCGTCATCCTCATCCCGCCGGCCAGTCCGTTCACGTGGAACGGGCTGGTCGGTGTGCTCCGGGCGGAGGCCGACGGCTCACCCGAGGTCGAGCACCTCTTCCTCGCACCCCACGACCCGCGGGATCCGTTGCGCCTGCGGTGCGTCCTCTTCATGCGGTCGGCCGATCGCGAGATCGCCGGGTCGGCTGCTCGCGACGTGGCGCGGCGGGCCACCTCGATCCCGGCCCTGACCGTTGACATCCACGTGCTCGAGGCCCCTTCGGGACATGACCTGTGCAGGCCACCCGAAGGCCTTGTGCCCGGATTCTGAGCCGGCCTACGTTCAGCCTGCGTCGCCGAGCTGGGGACGCGGTCACACCAACACTGGTCCCACAGGGACCACGTCACAAAGGGGTACCGAAATGGTCGGAGTCAGGAGACTCGGAAAGTTCGCAGTGGGTGGCGCGGTCGCGTCCGCCCTCGTCCTCAGCTCGGGAGGGTCGGCCCAGGCCGCCTCCTCCTACAACTACTGGAACGTCCCGTACGGGCAGCTCTACGTGTCGGCCTACGAGTGCAATACCTACGTATCGTCGTGCAGCTGGTACACGAAGGTGCAGCTGCGCAACAACGGCGGACGCATCATGGACCGGATCACGAACACGACGCGGATCTACGCCAACGGGATCTCGGCCAGCGTCACGATCTCCAAGGACCAGGTGTCGGCGACCCTCACCGGCAACCACACCAGCATCGGTCAGGTGAAGTGGACGAAGTACGTGTCCAACCTCGTCGAGCTGAGCGGCAAGGCGTCGCCCTCGTGGACAACGGTCGGCATCACCACCAAGGCGTGCCTGACGGGCAACGGCCCGGGAGGCTACGGCGACGTCAGCTCGAAGTGCGCCCAGATCGGGCTTTGGTGATCCCGAGCCTTCCGCGGGCGGCCCTCCGGGCCGCCGTGCTCCTCCTGGCGCTCGCCGTCTCCGCCGCCTGCACCGTGCAGGTCGGCGGGGGCGGCAAGCCCTCGGTGCTGGTCGACTACGTCGGGGTCAACGGGCTACTCGCCGATCCCGCGGCGACCGCCCATCGTCCCTCCCTCGGCGTGACGCTCGACCGGTTGTGGGCGGCTCGTCTCACGGGGGTGACGCAGCCACGGACCCCGTCGTCGGGAATGGTCGCACTGGCGCTCAAGGACTCGGGGGCCCTCGAGCACGAGGACCTTCAGGTGCGTTGGTCGGTGCTCGAGGGCGACACGACAAGCGGGCGGACCGCGGTCTCGAAGCTTGCCGCGCTGTGCGGCACGGGAGCCGGCTCCGGGTCGGCGTCCCCATCTGGCGCCGCAGACATCGACCCCGACTGCGAGGCGACCGTCCGGTCAGTGTGGGCCTTCCTCACCGCAAGCCGGTCCCCACTCCTGGCAAACTTCCGCGCTGCCTTCCCCGGGGTGGCTGCCCCGCCGTGCCCCGCTACCCGGATCTCCATGACGGACCTCTACCTCGGGGCACTCTGCGGGGGTACGGCTCCTGACTCCGCCTCGTTCGAGAAGGCGCTTGCCGGTCTCCCGCAGGCGGACGGCCTGCTGCGCGACAGCCGGACCCTGCTCGTGTCGGCGGTCGTCGACCGGGCTGCCGGTCTGGGGTCAACGAGCCTTCGTGATCTCGTCCGGACCGCCCTCGACCAGAGCCAGGTCGAAGGTGTCTACCTCGACGAGGTGCCGGCCCAGGGAACCGTCCTCACCTCGTGGGCACTGCTCCACCTCGCCGGGCCGGATCGCTCCGGACTCGACACCTCGGCGCTCGCCGCCGCCATCCGCGAAGAGCCGACGGACGGCGCGGCCGATCGCGTCATGCTCGCCCGGGCCGGGCTGTCGCTCCTCGGGGAGGCCACACTGCCCGACCGGGCCGGAGACCTCAAGCTCGCCGACCCCGACGGGCCGTACAACCCGTTCATCGCGCTGGCCGCCCGGGACGCGGGCGATCTCGCGCTCGTGTCGGTGGCCTTCTCGGCGAAGGAGGCGCGGGCCACGCCCGAGCGCTTCGCCTCGTTCCTCGTCACGCAGCGCCTGATCCAAGGCAAGCCGCTCGCTCTCTCCAACGCAGACGTCACCCTGCTGCGACGGATCGCACCTGCGACCGTGACCGGTGACACCGGCGCTGACGGAGCTGACGGAGCTGACGGAGCGAGCGCCGTGCCACGGATGCTCATGGACGCCGCCCTCGCCGCGGGTGGTCGGGCGAGCGATGCGGCGGTGAGCGACCTAGGCTGCGACGGGGCCGACTGGCTCGCCGACGTCGCAGGGACGTGCGATCTGAGGGCGTCCCTGCTCGTCGACCTCCGCAACGACTTCACGAAGCAAGGATCCTCATGATCGCCGCCGTGACCCTCCGCTCGGTGAGCGCCGCCCACGGGGACACCCGCGACCGCCCGATCGACCTCGAGGTCCGCCCGGGCTCCCGCGTGTGGATCAGCGGGCCCTCGGGGGTCGGCAAGACGTCCCTGCTCTATGTCCTCGGGGCGATGACCCTCGCCCGGGCCGGCACCGTCATCGTCGGTGGGGTCCAGGTCACGAGCAGCCGGGTCGCCGACGGAGTCCGCCGCCGCAAGGTCGGCTTCGTCCTCCAGGACGCCCAGCTCATCGAGCACTGGTCGATCGAGCGCAACCTTGCGACGATGGCAGGCGCTGAGGGCGCCGTCGACGCGATGCGGCGTCTCGAGGCGTGGGGGGTCCCCATCGCCGACCGACCGCCCCGAGCACTCTCCGGTGGCGAGCGCCAACGGGTCGTGACCGCCGGGGCCCTGGCCAAGCGCCCCGCGGTGATCGTCGCGGACGAGCCGACGTCGAGTCTCGACGAGGTGAGCCGAGACGGGGTCATCGCCTCCTTCCACGAGGCGTCGCAGGCGGGGGCTGCCGTCGTCGTCTCGAGCCACGACACGGCATGGGGTGCGTGGGCCACGCAGCACGTGCGGCTGGGGGCCGACCGTGGCTGAGCGTCCTCTCGGCAACGCCTGGGCCAACGTCACAGGCCGGCCCGTCGCGGCATTGACGACCATCGTCATCGTGGCCAGCCTCATGGCCGCCGTCGTCGCCCTGCTCATCCCGCTGCGTGACGTCCGGGCCAACCAGCGGGCACTGTTCGACGACCCGTCGTGGGGCAGCGTGTTTCTCGTCGAGGGCATCGCCGGCGCCTCCGAGCCGATGGGTCCCGCGGACATCGAGGCGCTTCGTCGGACGCCCGGTGTGACGAGTGTCTCGGCGTTTGACGCCGTCGACGCCGACGCCCCAGGAGGTCAGGTCCAGGTCCGCGGCTACGTGCCGGCCCTGGGCGTCCGTCTCGCACAGGGACGGGCGCCGTCGCCGGGATCGTGTGAGGCGATCGTGACCCGCGACGTCGCGGACGCGCCGCTGGACTCCCGGCTCCGGGTGGCGCTGCCGTCGGGTGGGGCCACCGCTGTGGCCCGGCTCGAGCCCCTCGTCGTCGGCGTCGTCGACCGCGGTTACCCCCTCGTCGAGGGACCGGCCGTCCTGACGACGTGCACGCTGCCGCGGTCCGGCTCGCCCAGCCAGCTCGTCGTCTCGACCTCCACCGGCTCACTGCCTGCGACGTATTCCGCGCAATCGCTCCGGAGCGTCGCGTTTCGTGCGATGGACAGCGCGGGGAGCACCGGCATCATCGGCTTGATCGCACTGCTCCTGGCGGCCATGTCGCTCGTCGTCATCGGCGCGGTGGCGCGGTGGAGTGTGCGGACCCGGCTGAGTGAATTCGCCACCCTTCGCGTCTGGGGCCGCTCGAAGCCGGACATCGTGACCATGGTGGGAATCGAGCAGAGCCTGCTGCTGCTGCTCGCCGCGCCGTTCGGGATCGGGCTCGGGACCTATCTCGGGTGGAGGCTCGTCCGAGCCGGAGGCCCGGCAAGCATGGTCGATCCGGATGCCGCCCTGTCCGTGGCCTTCCCGTCCGCGTCGACGGTGGGACTGGCGGTCGGCGGGTTCGGGATCGCGCTGCTGGTGCTGACCGTGTTTCCGGTCTGGCGGTCCGTTGCACCCGACGTGGCCCGGTTGCTCCGGCGACGAGGCGAGTGACGGCGGGTCAGAAGGCCGACTCGGGCACGTCCATGAGGCTGTTGTCCATCGCCTCGGCGATCGCACGCTCGGCGCCGAGCTTGGGCAGGACGTTCTTCGCGTAGAAGGACGCCGCCGCGACCTTGCCGGTGTAGAAGTCGAGGTCCTTGCCCGACGCCCCCGCGTCGAGGGCCCGCTGGGCGACCTCGGCCTGGCGCAGCAGCAGCCAGCCGACGACGAGGTCGCCGGCCGCGAGGAGCAGGCGCGAGGTGTTCTGTCCGACCTTGTAGAGGTTGGACACCTCGCCCCCGGTGCGCGGGTCGGACTTCGTCAGGTCGCCGACCATGTGGCCGAGGATCGCCTGGATGTCTTCGAGGCCCCTGCCGAGCAGCTCGCGCTCGGTGTCGAGCGAGCCGCCGAGGTCCTTGGCGAACTCCTGGATCTGCCCGGCGACGTACTGGAGCGCCTGGCCCTTGTCGCGGACGATCTTACGGAAGAAGAAGTCGAGGCCCTGGATCGCGGTCGTCCCCTCGTAGAGGGTGTCGATCTTCGCGTCGCGGACGTACTGCTCGATCGGGTAGTCCTGCAGGAAGCCGGAGCCGCCGAGGGTCTGGAGCGACTCGGTGCCGAGCAGGACCCACGCGCGCTCCGAGCCGAGGGCCTTGACGACCGGGAGGAGCAGGTCGCTGGTGCGGTTGGCGAGGTCGGCGTCGGAGCCCTTCTCCAGCGCCGTGGTCGGGTCCCCGTGCTGGGCCTGGTCGACGACGTCCTGCTGGCTCGCGGTGTAGACGACGAGCGCCCGCAGCCCCTCGGCATACGCCTTCTGGAGCATGAGCGAGCGGCGGACGTCGGGGTGGTGGGTGATCGTGACACGGGGGGCGGTCTTGTCGGTCATCCGCGTGAGGTCGGCGCCCTGCACCCGCTCCTTGGCGTAGGCGAGGGCGTTGAGGTAGCCGGTGGAGAGGGTGGCGATCGCCTTGGTGCCGACGAACATCCGGGCGCTCTCGATGACCTTGAACATCTGCGCGATACCGTCGTGGACGTCGCCGAGGAGCATGCCGACGGCCGGCTGCCTGTCACCGAAGGTGACCTCGCACGTCGTGCTGACCTTGAGGCCCATCTTGTGCTCGACGTTGGTGACGTAGGCACCGTTGCGCTCGCCGAGCTCGCCCGTCTCGAGGTCGACGTGGAACTTCGGGACGATGAACAGGGACAGCCCCTTCGTGCCGGGGCCGGCGCCCTCGGGCCGGGCGAGCACGAAGTGCACGACGTTGTCGACGAGGTCGGACTCGGCCGAGGTGATGAAGCGCTTGACCCCGGTGACGTGCCAGGTCCCGTCGGGCTGCTGGACGGCCTTCGCCCGGCCGGCGCCGACGTCGGAGCCCGCGTCGGGCTCGGTGAGGACCATCGTCGCGTGCCAGGCGTGGTCGACCATGTGCTGCGCGAGCTTCTTCTGGTCGTCGGTGCCGAGGTGGTAGAGGAGGTTGGCGAAGGAGTAGCTCGCGGTGAACATGTGGACGGCCGGGTTGGCGCCGCAGACCATCTCGGCGACGGACCAGCGCAGCGAGGGCGGCACGACCATGCCGCCGAGCTCGGCCGGGACGTCGAGGTTGCCCCAGTCGCCGTCGACGTAGGCACGGAAGGACCTGCGGAACGACTCGGGCATCGTCACGGACTGGGTGGCCGGGTCGTAGACCGGCGGGTTGCGGTCGGAGTCGAGCAGGCTCTCGGCCAGCTCGTTCTCGGCGAGGCGGGACACCTCGTGCAGGATGTCCTTCGCGGCGTCGACGTCGACGTCCTCGTAGATCCCGTGGCCGAGCACGTCCCCGCGGCCGAACACCTCGAAGAGGTTGAACTCGAGGTCACGCACGTTGCTCTTGTAGTGGCCCATCGGGTCCTCCACTCGTCTCTGGCCGTCGTCGGCAGTCGGTGGACCCGCCGAAGTTACCGGCGGGTCACTTCCATGATGCTACCGATGGGTAACGAGCGCAAGGGGTCTCGGGGTCCGTTCCGCTCACGGCACTGCTCCGCCATGGGGAGCAGTGCCGGAGGCGGGCCGAGGGGAGCCGTATGCCGCTCGCCCGCTCAGCGGCATACCCGCGGGGTGCGGGGTGGCGCGACGAAGGCCCGGTCACAGTGACCGGGCCCGACGCGTCGTGGAGCAGGCGGCAAGGATCGCACTTACGTCTTCCTCCTGGAGGGAGGCTGTTCTGCTATTGAACTACGCCTGCGTGCGGGTCAACACTAACGGAAAGCGGATCGGTGACCGAATCCGGCTCGCCGAACTCGTCAGGCGTGGGCTCCTCGAGATCCCGGGACCCGGTGGGGATGAATCCCATCCGCTTGAGCAGCCGTGGC
>JBBRGO010000109.1:0-10256 GCA_038224055.1 Actinomycetales bacterium | reverse complement strand
GACCCGGTGCTGGCACGCATCCCCGAGGCCGCTCGCCCCGAGACCATGCAAGGCGCCGAAGCTTTTGCTCGCTTCTACGTCAGCCAAATGAATGAAGCTTTTACGAATGCTGATCCAAAAGCATTAGACGGGTTGTACAAGATCACGTGTGAAACGTGCAACAATTTCTATGCGACGGCTCTTCGGTTTCAAAGCGAAGGGCTCCGACATGCCGAGCCGTCATTTACGGTCAGGTCTGCCACTGGTAGTTCATCTACCTCTGCCTCGCGCATCGTGAACGTGTTCGTTGCTCAAGCGGGAGTGGATGTGATCGACGACGCGGGGAAGGTTGAGAGCCGCACGAAAACGGCTGAGGGCCTTTTCGTGATGAGATTGGATTTTTCGGACCACTGGTCCGTAATAAGATTACAGACGGCAAAGTCATGAATCGAATGCTTGCTTCAACATTGCTCTTGTCCTGCGTCCTTGCGTTCTTTCCCATTGCGGCCAAAGGTGATCCCAGGTCCGAGACCCCCTGCGACATCGGGGATGCCTTTGCATGCGGCACCGATTCGTCAGCTGCGTTTGTAGGCTTGTCGCGGGAAGAAGTCTTGAGGTTGGGGAAGTATCCGGGGGACGGAGGGGGTGCGGTCGTCGCGGTCCGGGCCGAGGACGCGCCGGTCTACCAGTACCTCTCGCTGAATGACTGCGCCCAGGCCCGTCCGGAGTCACCCGCGCAGGACGTCTCCTGCATTCACGCCCTGCGGGACTGTCCCCCGGACCAGCTCGGGCCCCTCCTGCGCATCTGGCGGCAGACGCTCCAGGGCGGCGTCGTCGTCGAGTCCTGGGCCACGGTCGGGCTGACCTGCGCGTCGGACGTGGCGCCGGGGGCGCGGCCGACCATCTCGATGGCGGACATCACGGCGCAGTTCCTGCGCACCCCCTGGGCCAGACCACAGATCTCGAGCCAACCCGCTGGCAACACGACGCTCGTCAACCTCACGACCTTCTACCGGGTCGACTGGACCGCCTCGGGCTTCGAGCCGGGCGAGGTCGACGCGGCCGTCCTGCGAGGGGTTCCCGTCCGGATCCGACCCCGGCTCAACGGCTTCAGCTACGTGTTCGGCGACGGCACGCGGTTCGGGCCGACGTCCTCCGCGGGCGGCGTCTACCCCGACGGGGACGTCACCCACGTCTACACGCGCACCGGCCGGTTCCCCGTGCGGGTGGAGACGACCTTCGGGGCCGACTTCAGCCTCGACGGCCGGACCTGGGACCCGATCCCCAGCACGGTGACCGTGCCGGGGCCCGCGACATCGGTCACCGTCCAGGAGGCGCGTGGCGTGCTCGTCAACGACTGATCCGGCCGTGAGTGTCGTCCTGCGTCACATCCGTCACTGCTTCGCCTGGTGGAGCAGTGACGGATAGCGCGCGGGAGGACCGTGTCCGCGCTCGGGTGACCGTCGCGGGGCGCGGCGTCAGGCGGCGTCGCTCGACCGGCCCGTCCGCAGGGACACGACGCCCTCGGGCGCGGCGATGGCGAGACTGGGCAGCTCCATGCCGGCGGCGCAGCAGGCCGCCTCGGAGGCGGCCCTCAGGTGGCGGTCGCGCCCCGTCACCGCCACCCCGCCGGGCCGCGCGATGACGATGACGACGTGGCCGATCCCGTGCTGGACCAGCCCTGACAGCAGGGCACGCAACCCGTTGTCGACCACCTCGAGGGTGGCCAGGCCGGTGTCGTCCTCGACGGCGATCGGCTGCGCCAGCCTCCCATCGGCTCGGCACAGGAGCACCTGGATCGCTCCCGCCGCGCGGGACGCCTCGCGGGTGACGAGGTTCCCCACAGCCCGCCGCCCGGGTCGCGGGCAGCCACGTCACATCGGCGGCGTGTAGCGCCCGTCGATGACCGTCCAGCCGCCGTCGACGAACAGCTGGCTACCGGTGACGAACGACGACGCGTCCGACGCGAGGTAGACGACCGCCCCGACGAGCTCGTCGGGACGCGACCAGCGGCCGAGCGCGCTCTTGCTGGCGTACGCCTCCGACCACTCCTCGTTCGCCCGGATCTGCGCCGTCAGGGGCGTGTCGACGATCCCCGGAGCGATGGCATTGACGCGCACGCCCTGCTGTCCGAGCTCGACGGCTGCCGCGCGCAGCAGCTGCACCATGCCCGCCTTCGTCGCCGCGTACACGCCCTGGCCCGGCTCGACGGTCACGGCCCGGATGGAGCTGAAGCCGATGATGCTCCCTCGGCCCCGCTGCGCCATCCCGGCCCCGAACGCCCGCACGAGGTCGAAGGAGGCCCTCAGGTTGAGGCCGACCACCCGGTCGAACTCCTCTGCCGTGTAGTCGAGGACACGCTTGCGCACGTTCGTCGCAGCAGTGAAGACGAGGACGTCCACCTCTCCCAGCTCAGCCGCCGCACGATCGACAGCCGCGGCATCGGTGACGTCGAGCTCGTATGCCGCAGAGCCGGCTCCCAGCGCGGCGGTCTCCTCCGCGGCAGGGAGGTCCCGGTCGACGCAGACCACCTCGGCGCCGTGCGCAGCCAGGGCGAGGGCGCTCTCGCGGCCGATCCCGCTACCGGCGCCGATGACGACGGCCCGACGGCCGTCGAGGCGGAAGAGCCGCGCGTAGTCGGGCCGTGCGTGCGATTCGGTGCTGCTCGTCATCGGGACTCCTTCGTCCGGTCAAGCCGGTTCGGTTCAGTCAGGCCAGGTCAGGTTGGTCAGGTCGGTCGGGTCATGGGGCGGATGATCGCCATCCGGGTGACGGTCAGCTCCTCGATCGCGAAGCGCGGACCCTCACGGCCGGCACCCGAGTCCTTGACGCCGCCGTAGGGCATCACGTCCGAGCGGAAGCCCGGGACCTCGTTGACGACGACGCCGCCGGTCTCGATCCGCTCGATGGCGGCGAACGCGGTGTCGAGGCCGGCCGTGAAGACGCTCGCGTGCAGGCCGTAGCGAGACCGGTTCACCACCTCGACGGCCTCGTCGAAGTCGGCGACGGACCGCACGGCCACGACCGGCCCGAAGACCTCCTCGTCCCACGCGAGCTCACCGTCCGGCACGTCGAGCAGCAACGTCGGCCGGAGGACCCCGTCGATGACGTCTCCTCCGTGGACGAGGCTCGCCCCCGCGGCCACGGCCGACGACACCCAGTCACGCACCCGCTCGGTGGACCGGTCGTCGATGAGCGCCGAGACGCGGGTCGAGGAGTCGCGGGGATCGCCCACCACCACCTCATCCATCCGGTCGACCAGCGCCGCGAGGAAGTCGGCACGCGCCGACTCGACGACGACGACCCTCTGCACGCTGATGCAGGCCTGACCGGAGGCGTAGTAGCCGCCCCGGACCACGGCATCGGCGGCCGCCGCGACGTCGGCGTCGGCCGCGACGACGAGGGCGGAGTTGGAGCCGAGCTCGAGCAGCACCTTCGTCGGCGCGGCGTCGCGCGCGATCTGGTGCCCGACCGCGGCGGACCCCGTGAAGGACACCGCCCCCAACCGGCGGTCGGTCGTCAGTGCGACCCCGACCTCGACCCCGCCGGTCACGAGCTGGACCGCGGCGCGCGGCACACCGACGTCCGCCAGCGCCTCCCGCACGATGTGGACGAGCCAGAGCGTCGCGAGCGGCGTCTGCGGAGCCGGCTTGATGATGACCGGGCACCCGGCGGCCAGCGCCGGCGCGAGCTTGTGCGTCGCGAGGAGCAACGGGTAGTTGTAGCCCGCGATGCCGACGACGACGCCGATCGGCTTGCGCACCCAGAAGCCGAGCAGGCCCTCGCCGCTCGGCAGCAGGTCGAGCGGCACGGTCTCACCGTGCAGCCGGGCCACCTCCTCGGCGGAGGTGAGCAGGGTGAGCAGGGTCCGGTCGACCTCGACACGGCAGTCGACGAGGGGCTTGCCCGTCTCGAGGACGAGGAGCTGCTCGAACTCCTCCCGCTGCTCGGTCACGACCCGGTGCGTCTGGGTGAGGGCGGCGCGACGGGCGTGCGACGGGACGGCACCGACACGCTGTCGCACGGCAACGGCATACGAGATCGCTTGCGCTGCTTGGTCACTTGACCCGACGGGCGCCTCGGCGACGAGTTCGCCCGTGTAGGGGAAGTGCACTTCTGCGGTGTCGTCGACCGTGACCCAGCCCTCGCCGATCGGGAGGCCGTCGGGGTGGTCCGGTCGGTAGGTGGTGCTCACGCGCTGTCTCCCAACAGGTCTGCTGCGCCGCCGCCCTCGAGGGCGCGACGCATGGTCGGAGCCGCCCGGAGGAGGCGCTGGGTGTACTCGTGCTGTGGGTTCTCGTAGATCTCCTCGGTCGGCCCCGTCTCGACGACGAGCCCGTCACTCATCACCGCCACCCGGTCACAGACGTGCCGCACGACGGAGAGGTCGTGCGAGACGAAGATCAGGGTCAGGCCGAGGTCGTCGACGAGGTCGGTGATGAGGTTGAGCACCTGGGCGCGCACCGACACGTCGAGCGCGCTCACCGGCTCGTCGGCGAGCAGGATCGACGGTTTCGGAGCGAGCGCCCGGGCGATCGAGATGCGTTGGCGTTGACCACCAGAGAACTGGTGCGGGAAACGGTCCGCCGCACTCGCCGGGAGCCCCACGGCCTCGAGCAGCTCGGCCACTCGCGCGGTCCGGCCACCCATCCCTTGGGCGACCATCGGCTCGGCGATGATGTCGCGGACCCGCATCCTCGGGTCGAGGGAGCCCATCGGGTCCTGGAAGACGAGCTGCAGGCTGGACCGGAGGAAGCCGAGGTCCTTCTCGCGCCGTCCCACGATGTCCCTGCCGTCGACGAGGATCTCCCCGCTCGTCGGGCGGTCCAGGGCCGCGAGCAGGCGCATCAGGGTCGACTTGCCGCAGCCCGACTCGCCCACGATGCCGAAGCGCTCGCCGCGCTCCACCTCGAACGACACGCCCTTGAGGGCCTCGACGACGGGCCCCTTCTCCCGCAGCGAGGTGCGAGGACGCCGGTAGTCCCGACGCAGGTCGGTGACGGTCATGGCGGCGGTCACCGTCGGCCTCCTTCGGCCGGGGCGGGATGGTGGCAGGCGTAGCCGATCTCCCGGCTGGGCCCGGTCCACCCGGGCTCGGTCGCACACTCGTCCGTCGCGTGCTGGCACCGGCTCCGGAAGACGCACCCGGCGGGGAAGGCGCCCGCGGCCGGCACGGCGCCGGGGATCGTCGGCAGCCCACCGCGGGCATTGACCGCATCGAGGTCCGAGGCGGCGAGCAGCCCCTGGGTGTAGCGGTGCCGGGGTCGGGTGAAGACGTCCTCGACGGTGCCGGCCTCGACGATCCGGCCGCCGTACATCACGAGCACGCGCTCGCACACGGTTGCGACGACAGCGAGGTCGTGGGTGATGAAGAGCATGGCCGACCCGCGGGCCTCGACACCGCGCACGATGAGGTCGAGCACCCGGGCCTGCACGGTCACGTCGAGGGCCGTCGTCGGCTCGTCGCACACGAGCAGGGCCGGGTCGTTCGCGAGGGCGATCGCGAGCACGACTCGCTGACGCTGACCTCCCGAGAGCTGGTGCGGGTAGGCCCGGGCGGCGTCCGTGGGTGAGGGGAGCCCGACCTGGTCGAGAAGCTCGACGACCCGGGCGCGCACGGCCCGCCGGTCGGGTCGCTTCCGTCCCCCGTCCCCGGCGTGGATCGTGATCGCCTCGGCCACCTGGTCGCCCACGCGCATCGTCGGGTTGAGCGCCGTCATCGGCTCCTGGAAGACCATGGTGAGGTCGCGTCCGCGCACCCGGGCCATGCGACGGTCCGACGCCCCGAGCAGCTCGTGGTCCACGCCCTCGAGCCGCACCGAGCCCGACACCCGCGCGTCCTCGGGCAGCAGTCCGAGCAGCGCCAGGCTGGTGAGTGACTTGCCGGAGCCGGACTCCCCGATCAACCCGACGCGCTCCCCGCGGCCGATGGTGAAGGAAACGTCGTGGAGCAGGTCGTGGCGCCCGATCGCGACCCCGAGGTCGCGCACGGTGAGGACCGCTCCCTGCCCGGCGGCCGCTGGGCTCGTCTGCGTCGCGGGTGCGCTCATCGTCGGTCGTCCATTCGTGGGTCGTAGTGGTCCCGCAGCCCGTCACCGAGGAGGTTGAAGCCGAGGACCGCCAGGGCGATCGCCACGCCGGGGATGAACGCGAGACGAGGGGCCGAGAAGAGCAGCTCCTGGCTCTCCTGGAGCATCCGGCCCCAGCTCGGGGTGGGCGGCGGCGTGCCGTAGCCGAGGAAGGAGAGCGCGGCCTCGGCCAGCACCGCGATGGCGAAGGAGACGGAGGCCTGGACGATGACGAGGCCACTGACGTTGGGCAGCACGTGCCGCAGCCCGATGGCCCACGGACCGCGCCCGGCCGCCCGCGCCGCCATCACGTACTCGGTCCCGAGGACCTGGAGCGCGCCGCTGCGAACGAGCCGGACGAAGCTCGGCACCGAGGCCACGCCGATGGCGATCATCGCCACGAGCGTGCTGCCGCCGTAGACCGCGCTGAACATGATCGCGAGCAGCAGGGCAGGAAAGGCGAGGAGCAGGTCGGTGCCCCGCATGAGCGTCTCACCCAGACCTCGGGGGGCCATTGCGGCGATGATGCCGAGCGGGACACCGACCACACCGGCGACGCCCACGGCGACGATCCCCACGAAGAGCGTCGTGCGGGCTCCGACGAGGATCTGGCTGAGCAGGTCACGACCGAACTTGTCCGTGCCGAGGAGGTAGCCGGGGGTGCCGACGTCGCTCAACCGGACCGACGGGTCGACGAGGGTCGGGTCGTGTGGGGTCCAGACGAAGGACACGACGGCCATCGCCACGACCACGGACACGATGACGGACCCGACCACGAAGCTGGCGCCGGGTCGCCGCCGCACGGCCGGCGCCCCGGCCTCTGCCTCTGCATCGCGGGCCGCGTCGGCTCCCGAGGTGTTGACCGGTTCGGCGCTCATCGGGAACCCACCTTCAGCCTCGGGTCGATCACGAGATAGAGCAGGTCGACGAGGAAGTTGACGAAGAGGACGGCGAAGACGAGGAGCATGACGATGTCCTGGACGAAGATCAGGTCGCGGTTGGAGACCTGGTCGAGGAGCAGGCTGCCGAGGCCCGGAATGACGAAGACGCGCTCGACGACGACGGCCCCGATGAGCAGGGTCGCGAGCTGGAGTGCCAGCACCGTGACGACGGGGATGGCCGCGTTGCGGAAACCGTGCCGCCGCAGGGCCGCCAAGGGCCCGAGACCCTTGGCCCGCGCCGTGCGGATGTAGTCCTCGCGCTGGACGTCGAGGATGGCGCTGCGCACGTAACGGGTCAGCACCGCCGCCTGGACGAGGCCGAGGGACAGCACCGGCAGGACGAGCTGGCGCAGGAACTGGGCCGGGTCCTCACTCGGTGGGGTCCACCCGTTCGCCGGCAGCCACTGGAGGCGCACCGCGAAGACGGTGATGAGCAGGATGCCTGCGAGGAAGGCGGGGATCGCCACACCGACCTGCGACAGCGCCGACAGGGCGAGGCCGCTCGGCCGACGGTGGCGCACGGCTGCGATGGTGCCGAGCGGGATCGCGACGACGAGCGCGAGGAGCATGGAGCAGCCGACCAGCCAGAGCGTCACCTGGAGCCGGTCGAGGATCTGCGGGGCGATCGCCACCTGGGAGACGTAGCTCGTGCCGAGGTCGAAGCGCACGAGCCCGCTCACCCAGGAGAGGTAGCGGACCACGATCGGCTCGTCGAGGCCGAACTCGGTCCGCAGCTGGGCCACGGCCCCTTCGGAGGCGTTGACACCCAGGGCGACCCGGGCCGGGTCACCGGGCAACAGCGCCATGAAGCCGAAGACGAGCACGGAGCTCACGACGAGGCTGGCGACCAGGATCGCCGTGCGTCTGAGGAGCTGGAGCAGCATGCTGTCCGTCCTGTCGTCGGTGGGAGGGGCCCGGCCGGCCGGAGTCGGCCGGCCGGAAACCCGCGGTGGTGTCGGTCAGCTGCGGGCGAGGCCGCTGAGGTCGAAGGACTCGGTGATCGCGTTCTTCGGCAGACCGGTGATGCCCTTGTCGGCGACCATGAGGTTCGGCAGCAGGAAGAGCCAGTCCCCCGCCGCGTCCTCGGACAGCTCCTTGGCCGCCTTCTTCATCAGCGTCACCTGCTCCTCGGCGCTGCCCGCGTCGGCAGCGGCGAGGTCGGCCTGCAGCTGCTTGTTGTCGTAGCGGGTGTAGTAGTCCGGGTTGCCGAAGACGGCCGCGAGGTCACGCGGCTCGACGTGCGCGACGATCGACATGTCGTAGTCGGCGTCGGTGAAGACGGTGCCCAGCCAGACGGCCGGGAACTCGAGCTGGTCGAGGGCGACCTTGAAGCCGGCCTGCTCGAGCTGGCTCTTGACCACCTGGCCGCACGAGACGGCATACGGCAGTGACGGGATGCGCAGCTTGATCGTCTTGCTCCCGACGCCCGTCTCGGCGACGAGCGCCTTGGCCTTCTCGAGGTCGTACGGGTAGAGGCCCGTGAGGTCCTCGTACCACGGGTCCGTCGGCGGGACCATGCTGCCGATGAGCGTGCCGCGGCCGGCCCAGCAGGTGTCCAGGAGTGCCTTGTGGTCGATGGCCATGCGGACGGCCTGGCGCACCTTGAGGTCGTTGAGCGGGGCGCGACCGTTGTTGAACGACAGCAGCACCTCGCCGTTCGTCGTGCCCTCGATGATCTGGTACTTGTCGTTGTTCTCGAACTGGGCGAGCGACTCCGGCGCCTGGACCGTGCCGATGACGTTGATCGTGCCGGTGAGGAGTGCGTTGTTGAGCGCCGTCGGGTCCTTGAAGTACTTCAGGGTGACGTCCTTGAAGTACGGCTTGGTGCCCCAGTAGTCCGGGTTGGCCTTCATCGCGATCGAGTCGCCGCGCTTCCACTCCCCGAAGACGTAGGGGCCGGTGCCGACGGGCTTCGTCGCGAGGTCGGCGACGGCGGTCTCCGTCATCATCGCGCCGATGCGGGTGCTCATCTTGTAGAGCCAGTTGTTGCTGGGCTTGTCGAGGGTCACCTGGAGCTCGGTGTCGCTGACGGCCTTCGCGTCGGCGACGACGTCCATGGCGGACTTGAGCGAGACCGTCCAGTCCTTCTTCACCCGGTTGATCGAGTAGACGGCGTCCTTCGCGGTGAAGGCCGAGCCACCGGTGAACTTCGCGTTGTCGACGAGCTCGAAGGTGTACGTCTTGCCGTCGTCGCTCACCTTCCAGGACGTGGCGAGGGCGGGCTTGAGGTCACCGTTCTGGTCGACCTTGACGAGGGTCTCGTAGACGTTGTCGAGCAGCGCCTGCGGGATCGCGGCGCCGTCCTTCGTCGTGAAGTCGAGACTCGCCGGCTCGGCGACGAGTCCCACCGTCAGGGACCTGTCCCCGGCGCCACCGTCCCCGGCGGCACCGGTGCCGGTCGGGGTCGTGCTGGACCCGGCCGAGCACGCGGCGGTGGCGGCGAGCAGCAGCACGCTGGCTGCGGCGGTGCCGATGTGGATGAGCTTCATCGTGTCTCCATCTCGTGCAGGACCGCGGAACCGAGCTGCGACGTGCTCGCCGAGCCACCGAGGTCTGGGGTGTGGTTGGCGGGTGTGGCCAGTGTCGCAGCCAGGGACTCGCGGATGGTCGTCGCGGCAGCCGCGTGACCGAGGTCGTCGAGCAGCATCGCGCCGGACAGGATGCACGCCGTGGGGTTGGCGATTCCCTGTCCCGCGATGTCAGGTGCGGAGCCGTGGACCGGCTCGTAGACGCCCGGCGCGTTGCCGCCCGGGAGGATGTTGGCGCTGGGCGCCATGCCCATGCCGCCTGCGAGCACGGCGGCGAGGTCGCTGAGGATGTCGCCGAAGAGGTTGCCCGCGAGCAGGACGTCGAGCGAGTGGGGGTGTTGGATCATCCGGGCCGCCATCGCGTCGACGAGGACGATCTCGAGCTCGACGCCGGTGTGCCGCTCGGCCACCTCGCGCACCACCGCGTCCCAGAGCGGGTAGCCGTAGCGCATCGCGTTGGACTTCGTCACGAGGGCGAGCCGTCCGTCGCGCTGCTCGGCGAGCGAGAAGGCGTGCTCGGCCGCGCGCTCGATGGCGCGGCGCGAGTGGACCGCCACCTCGATGCCGAGGTCGTGCCCGGTGCCGGCGTGGGCCAGGCCTCCGGCGCCGACGTACTCGCCCTCGGTGTTCTCCCGGACGATGACGAGGTCGACGCCCTCGACGTCCCTGACCCGGCTCGGGACACCGGGGAACGCGCGCACCGGGCGGATGTTGACGGCGAGGTCGAGCTGCTGGCGCAG
>JBBRGO010000108.1:0-10260 GCA_038224055.1 Actinomycetales bacterium | reverse complement strand
CACCGAGACCGTGCTCGAGGACCCGGCCAAGGCGCTCGCCGAGGCCCGGGGCGAGGCCGCCCGTGCCAGCGCGGAGTCGACGGACCACGCGGCCCCGCCGCGCCGCCAGCAGCCGCCGATCCGCTCCTCGCTGAGCGACGTCCCGCCGAGCCCGTCCGTGGCCCCCGTCGCGCCGCCCGCCCCCGCGGCGCCGGTCGACGCGCCGCCCGCGGCGCCGTCCATCGAGCCGCCCGAGGGCCCGCCGGCAGAGCTCGGCGCACCCGGGGAGTCCGGCCAGCAGGAGTCCGGCCAGCAGGAGTCCGGCCAGCAGGAGTCCGGCCAGCAGGAGTCCGGCCAGCAGGAGTCCGGCCAGCAGGAGCCGGGCCAGCGCTGATCGTTCGGCGCCGAGCAGGGCTCGGGCGCGCACGCGCCGACCACAGCGGCCCCGTCCGTCCCGCACCCCGCGAGGACGGACGGGGCCGCTGCACTTGTAGGGTTCGCGCATGTCTTTCTGGTCCTCCGTCGCCGTCGCGCTGGCGGGCACGGGAGCCGGCCTGATCAACACCATCGTCGGGTCGGGCACGCTCATCACCTTCCCCACGCTGCTCTTCTTCGGCGTGAACCCGCTCGTGGCCAACGTCTCCAACAACATCGGCCTCGTCGCCGGCGGGGTGACCGGCAGCTGGGGCTACCGGCACGAGCTCGTCGGCCAGGCGCCGACGCTGCGCCGGCTGGTGCCCCTGTCCTTCGTGGGGTCGGTGATCGGGGCGTCGCTGCTCCTCGTCCTGCCACCGAGCGCGTTCCGGGCGATCGTCCCGGTCCTCATCGTCGTCGCGCTGGTCCTCGTCCTCGTCGGTCCGGCGCTTCAGCGGCATGCGGCCGGGCGGGCCGAGGGTGACCCCCCGGCCTGGCACACCCCGGCCATGGCGCTCGGGGTCCTCGTGGCCGGGATGTACGGGGGCTACTTCGGGGCGGCTCAGGGCGTGCTGCTCATGGGCCTGTTCAGCGCGCTGAGCGCTGAGTCGCTCCAGCGACTCAACGGCTACAAGAACGTCCTCGCCCTCATCGTCAACGTCGTGGCGGCAGCGGTCTTCCTCGTCTTCGCCCGCGAGCACGTCGACGGGCAGATCGTCGTGCTCATCGCCGGTGGCTCCTTCCTCGGCGGCGTGATCGGGGCACGGGTCGGTCGCCGCATCCCTCCGGCCGCCCTGCGCGCCCTCATCGTCGTCATCGGCGTCGTCGCGATCATCAAGCTCGTCTGGTTCCCCTGACCCGACGGCTCCGAGCGGGCACTAGCCTGACGGGCGTGCCGATCCAGATCACCGACTCCGCCGACCCGCGGCTCGAGGACTACGTCTCCCTCACCGACGTCGCGCTGCGCCGCCGCACCGAGCCCGAGCGCGGCCTCTACATCGCCGAGAGCCAGAAAGTGATCCGTCGTGCCCTCGCCGCAGGGCACCGGCCCCGGTCCTACCTGATGGCCGAACGCTGGGTGACCGACCTCGCCGACCTCGTCGGCGACGCGGAGGCCGACGGCATCCCGGTCTACGTCGCCGCGCACGACGTCATCGAGGCGCGCACCGGCTTCCACCTGCACCGGGGCGCCCTCGCGTCGATGCAGCGGCCCGTCCCGAGGTCGGTGGCCGAGGTCATCGCCGGGGCGCGGCGGGTCGTCGTCGTCGAGGACGTGGTCGACCACACCAACGTGGGAGCCATCTTTCGCAGTGCTGCCGCGCTCGGCGCGGAGGCGGTGCTCGTCTCGCCGCGGTGCGCCGACCCGCTCTATCGGCGCTCGATCCGCGTCTCGATGGGCACCGTCTTCCAGGTGCCGTGGACCCGCATCGCCCCGTGGCCGGAGGGCATCGACCAGCTCCGCGACGCCGGCTTCACCGTGGCCGCGATGGCCCTGACCGACGACTCCGTGTCGCTGGCCGACCTCGAGGGTCGCGCGCCCGAGCGGCTCGCCCTCGTCGTCGGGGCCGAGGGCGACGGGCTCTCCGACCGGACCGTGGCCGCCGCGGACGTGACGGTCCGGATCCCGATGGCGGGCGGGGTCGACTCGCTGAACGTCGCCGCCGCCTCGGCCGTCGCGATGTGGGCCCTGCGTCCGGTCACCTGACCCGGCCACCTGACCCGATCGCGGGTCGGGGTCGCGATGGCGCCCCCGACCCATGAGGAGCCTGCGATCATGACCCCGTGCGGCCGTCAGGAGCGGGGTGAGGGACGGACGAGCCGGTCGAGCAGGCGCTCGAGCTCGACGGCGGGGTCGTCGCAGAGGCCGCCGTGGACCGGCCCGGGCTGCACGACCGTCGACCGTGGCGCGATGATCCAGCCGAAGCGCTGGCCCGGCTTGTCGAGGGTGGGCAGACCGCGCCCGGTGTCGCCCCGGCACACCGCACGCACCCGCTCGAGCATCGGGCGCACGCCGTCGAGGTCGCACCCCGGTGCGAGGGCCGCGGCCCGCGCCTCGTCGAGCTGCCAGGCCGCATCGAGGAAGCCGACCTCCTGGGCGTAGAGGACCACCCCGACGTTGATGAACTCCTCGCGGTCGACGCGGGGGACGAGACGGAGCAGGACGTACTGGTAGGCGTTCACGCGCGACCACCCGTGGGGAGCCAGATGGCCGCACCGGCCAGTCGCGCTCCGAGCATCGAGAGGTATGCCGCTCGCACCGCCCCCGTGTCAGTGAGCTCGGCGGTCGGCTCGAGCCACTCGTCGGGCACGTCGGCGACGACGGCTTCGAGCGCCACGTCGGTGAGCCCGGCCGACAGCTCCTCGTTGCGCCGAGAGACGTCACCGACGAGGTCGCCGAGGACGTGCCGGCTCGCGTCGAACGGCTGCGCGGCGAACCGTTCGGGCGACGGGCCGCGGCTCGGCCACGAGTGGTGGAAGTAGAGCGCGGCCCCGTGGTCGATGGCCCACGTCCGCCCGTGCCAGACGAGCAGGTTCGGGTTGGACCACGTCCGGTCCACGTTGGCGGTGAAGGCGTCGAGCCAGACGATCCGCTCGGCGAGGTCACGCGTGGGCGGGTGGGAGCCGTCGTAGCCGAGGGACCCGGGCAGGAAGTCGGTGCCGAGGTTGCTGCCGACCGAGGCCGTGAGCAGGTCCTGCACCTCCTCGTCCGCCTCGTACCTCGCGATCCGGGCGTCGAGGTCGACGACCGCCAGGTCGGGGACGGGCACCTCGACGAGCCGGGCGATCCCGGCGACGAGCACCTCGGCCACGAGCACCTTGAGCCCCTGGCCGGCGCCGCGGAACTTCATCACGTAGGTGCCGTCGTCGTTCGCCTCGACGAGTCCGGGGAGGGAGCCGCCCTCGCGGAGCGGCGTCACGTAGCGGGTCGCGATGAGGTGGGGCAGCACGGCGCTCAGCCTAGTGGCGCCCGCTCGTCCCACCGGCTGGCCCGGGCCCACAGGGGAGACAGGGCGAGGACGACGACGAGGTAGACGACCGCGAGCCCGGTCAGGGACCAGTGGGAGAAGCCGCTTGCGGGCAGGGCGAACGCCGCGAGCGCTGCCGCCGCGACGAGGCCCGCGTTGTAGACCACGTCGTAGGCCGAGAAGGCCCGGCCGAGCAGCTCGTCGGGGACGTGGGCCTGCATGAGGCTGTCGACGCTGATCTTGACGCCCTGCGACACGAAGGACACGACGAAGCCGACGACGGCGATGCTCCACGGCGCGAGGAAGCCGCCGAGCCCGGCGCAGGCGATGCCACCGAGGGCGAGGAGGCGCACGGCATACGGGATCGCGCCGAGGCGCGGGACGAGCCACGGGGTGACGAACGCCCCGAGCACGAAACCCGCCGCTGTCGCCAGTGCGGTGATCCCCAACCCGAGCGGGCCTCCCGTGGCGGCGAACGGTCCCCGGAAGAGCAGCAGGGTCTGGACGAGCAGGAACCCGAAGGGGATCCGCGTGACGAAGACGAGCGCGAGCAGGACCCGGGCCCGGCGGGGGAGCATGCGGGCTGCCTCGAGGAAGCCGCGGTAGACGCTCCGCGCGAGGTGCCGCAGCTCGCGCGGGTGTCCCTCGTCGGGGCCGACGAAGGGCAGCTGGGCGGCGGTCCACGCGGCCACGAGCACCCCGCCCACGGCCACGAGGACGACGAGGACGTCGGGTCCGACCGAGCGGAGCCCGGTGCCGAGGACCCCGCCGAGAAGGTAGGCGAAGGAGCCGGCCGTGGGGGCCACGGAGTTGGCGCTGACGAGCAGGTCGCGCGTCACGACGTGGGGGAGCGACGCGGCGAGCCCGGCGAGGATGAAGCGGTTGACGGAGAAGACGATGAGAACGGCGGCGAAGAAGGCCGGACCCGCGGCTTGGCTCGTGACGAGCGCCGCGACGGCGAGCATCGACGCCGCCCGCACCAGCTGGCTGACGACGAGGACCCGTCGGCGCGGCCACCGGTCGAGCAGGACCCCCGCGAAGGGACCGAGGACGCTGTAGGGCAGCAGCACGACGGCGAAGGCCATGGCGATGCTGTGCGCGTCAGCCGCCTGCTCGGGGTTGAACAGGACGTGGCTGGCGAGGGCGACCTGGAAGATGCCGTCGCTGGCCTGCGACGACACGCGGCTGAGGAACAGGCGGCGGAAGTCCGGTCGACGCAGCAGCATCGCCAGCGCCCGCAGAAAGGTCACGGCGACAGACTAGGGGGGGTGGTGCGGTGGCCGGCTCAGCCGGTCGCGCTGCTCAGCAGGAAGAGCGAGCGGCTGGCCCACGAGACCCCGTCGAGGGAGGGCCCACTGATCCGGACCGGCGCGCCGCTGACGGTCGCACCGTTCCACCCGACGCGGTAGAGCGAGCTGTCGTTCGTAGCGGAGTAGTAGAGGCTCGAACCCGCGATGAACAGGCCTCGCGTGCTGCGGAAGTCGACCGAGCTCGTCACCGTGAAGGTGCGCTCGTCGACGATCCCGCTGTCGGGGGAGAACCAGCGCCACCGCAGCGTCGAGTCACCGCTCAGGGTGTAGTAGAGGCGACCGCTGCTGTAGAACATGCCGCTGAGAGTGGGGATCTGTCCGTAGAGCGTCGGGAGGTTGCCGTCGAAGGTGCCGCCGAGGTGGTCGCTCACGTTGGCCCAGACCGGGTCGTGGTACGGGTTGATCTGCACGGCAGCGCCCCACACCCCGCCGGTCAGCGTCCTCGAGTAGAGGTATCCGTCGGTCAGTGCGTAGAAGACCTTGTTGCCGACCATGAAGGCACCACGGGTGCTCGACCAGGCCACCCCGCCGTTCTGGAGGGGCACGGGCCGCGAGCTGACGCCCGTCGACGTCAGGCCGACACTCGTCAGCGCGTCGGAGACCGTTCCGCTGACCGAGCCGCCCCTGACGACGGTTCCCGGCAGCGTGCCCACGTTCGTCGCGGCGAGCGGCGCCCCACCGGCATACGGGAAGAGCGCGACCTTCTTGCGCACGTACTTGAAGTTGCCGACGAAGTCGGTGTTCGACCCGACCCAGAGCCCCTCGGGCGTCGCGAGCACCGCGTAGACCGCCTTGCCGGGAGGGTTGCGTCCCGGATTCCACTGCAGAGGCCGGCCGCTCACCGGGTCGAGCGCGACGAGGCCCGGTCGTGGAACGGCGCCGGGGCCCGCGAAGTCACGCCCGAAGGGGTTGTTGCCCCATCGCTGGTGACCTCCGACGTAGACGACGTTGTCGGTGATCTCGGCGCCCCACATCGTGTCGCCGCCGGTCTCGCTGACCCAGGTCGGCTGGATGTCCGCGCCGGTGGCATACGTCTCGAACCGGGCGGCGGCGTCGCACAGCGAGTCGCGTATGCCACCACCGGTCGCGGCGATGACGAAGTACGAGCCGCTCGGAGAGAAGGAGGCGCCACGCACGTAGGAGTCGAACGCGTTGTTGAGGCATAGCGGGTTGTAGCGGTTGGTGTTCCAGTCGGGCGTCACCTTCCCCGAGCTCGCGCCCAGCGTGATGAGGGCGACCTGGTCGCGTGGCAGGCCGTCGGCCGACTTGAAGTTGCCGATGACGACGAGACGGTCGCCCGCCGCGGTGGCATCGATGTTCCACGGCCCGACGGACCCCTGGGCTCCGCTGCCCGAGTTGTTGTGGTGACCGGTGAACTTGACCGTGAGGTAGGTCTGGTCGACCGTCCCGGTCGTGGCGTCGAGAGCCGCGATCCCCTGGTGGGTCTGGCCGCCCACGAGGAGGAAGTCGCCGACGATGAAGAGCCGGGAGCCGACCTTGACCATGTCCTTGACCCGGCCGAAGGTGCCGAAGGCCGGCGCGACGAAGGTCGCGACCACCGAGCTCGTCGTGAGGTTCACGAGTGCGACGTTGCGGCGGGCCACCGAACCGACCGTCGTGAAGCTGCCACCGATGAAGACGGTGTCGGCGGTCGGCCCCGGCACCACGGCCGACACCTCGCCGTTGACCGGGAGGGCGAGGGGCGAGAGCGCTCCGGTCGTCGCGGAGAACGCCGCCAGCCGCGACCGGGGCTGCCCGGCCACGCTGGTGAAGTTGCCTCCGATGACCATGGTGTCGCCGACCTTGGCAATGGCTCGCACGTCCCCGTCGTCGACGGCCGGGGTGTAGGCCGCCGGGACCGCGCTCACCATCGCGCTCGCTGACGGAGGCGGCGCGGGCTGCTGGACCGCCGCAGCGGTCGGTGCGACCAGCACCGCGAAACTCAGTGCGACGGCGCTCAGTCCGCCCGTCACGATGCGCAGCATCGTCATCTGTCCTCCACCCCAGGTCAACTGATCCTCTGCCCCGCGGATCCGCCGTGCGACTCGTCCCCCCGGACGCCGACACCTGCCCCACCTGAAGCCAACGGGCCAACTGTAGAGCGTCGAGGGGTGCTCGGACGGCAAACCACGGAACGCAGGTGTCGGCTCGCTCGTCACCTCGCGGACCACGGTCCAGCACGGGAGCGACGAGCGGGCACCCAGCCGTCCGGCACCACGACCCCCACCGAGGACGACGCGGGAACGAAGAAGGCCCCCAAGCCTCTGACCTGCAGAGACCTGGGGGCCGATCTGGTGTCGAGGGGGGGACTTGAACCCCCACGCCCGTTAGGGCACTAGCACCTCAAGCTAGCGCGTCTGCCATTCCGCCACCCCGACAAAGGTGTTGCGCAGGGGGCTCCTGGGAACCCCGTGCAGCGAGAGGAAACGTTAGCACGGGGTCTCCGGAGAACACGAACCGGCGGTTGTCGCCACGGGGCGCGCAGGGGTGGGCGGGGGTGCGCCGGGCAGGTCGGTGGTGGGCGGCATACGCTCGAACGCATGAGTGACGACACCGCCCGCACCGCGAATCCCCCTGTGTCCTCGACCGTGACGCCCGAGAGCGAGGTTGCCCGCATCTGCGCGGACCTCATCCGGATCGACTCGACGAACCACGGCGACGGGTCGGGCCCGGGGGAGCGGGAAGCCGCCGAGTACGTCCTGGGCCAGCTCGCCGAGGTCGGTCTGGACGCGCAGCTCTTCGAGAGCGAACCCGGTCGAGCCACCGTGGTGCTACGGCTCGAGGGTGCGGACTCCGCCCGTCCCGGACTCGCCGTCCACGGGCACCTCGACGTCGTACCGGCCAACGCCGCCGACTGGCAGGTCGACCCGTTCGGCGCCGAGGAGCGGGACGGCTGCATCTGGGGCCGTGGTGCGGTGGACATGAAGGACATGGACGCGATGATCCTCGCGACCGTCCGCGACTTCGCGCGCACCGGCACCAAACCGGCGCGCGACACGACCGTCGTCTTCTTCGCCGACGAGGAGGCGGGCGGCACTTTCGGCAGCCACTGGCTCGTCGATCACCACCCGGAGCTCCTCGAGGGCGTCACCGAGGCGATCAGCGAGGTCGGCGGCTACAGCGTCACCCTCCCGACTCCCGAGGGCGAGCGCCGGGCCTACCTGCTCCAGACCGCGGAGAAGGGCATCGCGTGGCTCCGGCTGCGGGCCCACGGGCGCGCGGGCCACGGCTCGGTGCCCAATGACGCGAACGCGATCGTCCGGCTGGCCGCCGCCGTCGGACGGATCGCCGCGCACGAGTGGCCCCGGGAGTACATCGCGTCGGTCCGCCAGCTCCTCGAGGAGCTGAGCACGATCACGACGATCCCGTATGCCGAAGACGACCTCGACGCCCTGCTGGACGCCCTGGGTGGCGCGCAGGGCTTCGTGCGCGGCACGCTGCGCGACACCTCGAACGTGACGATGCTCGACGCGGGCTACAAGCACAACGTCATCCCGCAGACCGCGACGGCCGCCGTCGACTGCCGCTTCCTGCCCGGCCACGAGGAGGCCCTCATGGCGACGATCCGCGAGCTCGCCGGCGAGCACGTCGAGGTCGAGGTCGTCCACCACGACGTCGCCCTCGAGGCCCCCTTCGACGGTGATCTCGTCGAGTCGATGAAGCAGTCCCTGCTGCGCGAGGACCCCGGAGCGGCGATCCTGCCCTACTGCCTGTCCGGTGGCACGGACAACAAGGCGCTCGGTCGGCTCGGCATCCAGGGCTACGGCTTCGCGCCGCTACGACTGCCTGCCGACCTCGACTTCGCTCCGATGTTCCACGGGATCGACGAGCGGGTGCCCGTCGACTCCCTGAAGTTCGGGGCTCGCGTCCTCGGCGACTTCCTCCGTACCTGCTGAGCCCGATCCGGTGCCCCGGGTTCGACCTCGCCGGCGCCGGGCGATCCTCACGCCGTGGCTCAGGCGGTGCGCTGGACGCGGATGATCCGCCGGCGCAGCCACATCCGACGCACTCCGCCTTCGTAGATCACGGTGCGGGCCAGCTCCCACCGGCCGTACTCGGTGTGCTCGCGCACGGCCTGTCGAGCCGCCGCCCGAGGCGTGTTGCGGTCGAAGGTCAGCACTTGGTACTCGTACTCGGTCATCGGCCACATTCTGACACCCGAGCCTCCCGGGCCGAAACGACCCCGCCGGTAGACTCGGCCTGTCGTCGATCCGTTCGGATCGGGGGGAACCGTGCCGCTCCGGCGGGCGTCGATGACCCGGGAGGTCACTCATGAACATCAACCGAAGCCGCCTCGGGGCGGCTGCGCTCCTGCTGCCGGCCGTCCTCGCGGTCGGGGCCTGTGGAAAGTCCGCCGACCCGGCCCCGGCGGTGGCCCGGAGCGCTGCGGGGTCGCCGACGACTCCTGCCCCGGACGCAACGACGGCAGGCACGACTGCCGGGGCCACGACCGCCGGGTCGGACAGCGGCGCGCCGGCCGACAAGGCGTCCTTCATCGCGGCCGTCAAGGCGTCCACCGCGGGCGTCAAGACCGTCCACGTCTCCATGGGTCTCGACGGCGCCGGGCAGACGATGACCATGGAGGGCGACAGCCGCACCGACCCGAAGGACCCGGCCGTCAAGATGACGATGTCGGCCTCGGGTCTCGACCTCGAGATGGTGCTCATCGACAAGAAGATCTACATCTTGGGGATCCCGGGGCAGGGTGACGCGAAGACCTGGGCCGTCTTCGACGAGAACAGCACCATCGGCAAGCAGTTCGCCGGCTCCGCGGGACAGCTCGACCCGACGACGATGTACGCCGACTTCGACAAGGCCGTCACCGACGTCAAGCCCCTCGGCTCGGAGACCCTCGAGGGCGAGCAGCTCGAGAAGTACGAGCTCACCCTCGACACGAAGCAGATGGCGGGGTTGTCCGCGGTGCCCGACGCGAGTGCCAAGCTCCCGGCCACCCTCGTCTACACCGCCTGGCTCGACGCCGACAACCGCCTGCGCCGGGTCGTCTTCGACGTCAGCGGGGTCAAGGCCACGATGAAGATGAGCAAGTACGGCGAGGCCGTCGACATCACCGCTCCGCCGGCTGCCCAGGTCGTCAAGGGATCCATGTGACGGAGACGTCCGGCTGAACCCGAGGGAACTGCGTGTGGCGCCCCACGCGGGTCGACTACGGTCATCCCATGACCGTCGACCCGCGTGCTGCCCTCGAGCAGCTCATCACCGCTCTCGAACGACACCTTGAGGCCGCGCGGGCGCGACGCGACCCCGACCACCCCATGGTCATCGCGGCGGCGCAGGACCTCGCCGAGGCCTTCGACGACTACGACGAGGCCCTCTTCAACGCGACCGAGGTCGCGACCCCCCTCGCCATCTACGGGGACGACTTCGACGAGGCCGACGACGGTGACAACGGGGTCCGGGTCTACGCCGGCCTCGACAGCGGCGATGCGGCCGGCTTCGACGACGACGACGACGAGGACGACGACGACGAGGACGACGATCTCGATGAGGACGACGACGACGACGAGGACGACGATCTCGATGAGGACGACGACGACGACGAGGACGATCTCGATGAGGACGACGACGACCCG
>JBBRGO010000107.1:0-10272 GCA_038224055.1 Actinomycetales bacterium | reverse complement strand
GAGGTCGAGGGCGCGAGGCTCGCCATCGGCGACCTGCATGCGGTGATGAGCCGCGGCGAGAGCTCGTTCGTCGCCATCGAGATCGCCGGACGCGCCACGGTCAGTGTCGACGTCGTCAAGGGCAAGCGCCTGCGCGCCCCGAGAATCGACACGGGCGACGAGCTCGTGTGTGTCGGCCTGGGCGACCCGGTGCAGGACGCGATCGACAACGCCTACGAGGACCTCTTCGCGGTGCTCACCGACGAGCACGGCTACAGCCACCACGACGCATACACGGTCATGAGCGCCCTCGCGCACACCGAGCTCGGTGGCCCGACTGGGTCGGTGGCGCCCGACCCCCTGCACCCCTTCCGGGCCGTCGGTCAGGTGACGCTGGCACGCATCGCCAAGCACCTCCTCGGCCCAACTGGGATCTGACCCGTCAGAGGTCACAGACGGTCGTGGGCACGGGCGGCCACGGCCGCTGGCCCCAACCCCAGTGCTCGGGCGGGTCGGGGCAGCGGGGCCCAGTCCCACTGGGTCTCCTCGCCGGGCGGGTGCTCGATGATCGCGACCGCACGGTCCTTCGTGGGCCGGCACGGTTCACACGCCGGGCGCAGCCTGCGGTCGCGCAGCTGTCGGGTCAGCGTCGGGTAGCACCGGTCGTAGCCGAGCTGCAGCAGCTCGTCGAACAAACGTCATCGCCCACAGGTGCGGGTCATCGGCCAGGCGCTGCCCGCAGTACGCGGCGAACTTCTCGAACGGATCCGGTGCCGTCGCCTCCCGGGCACCCGGCTCCCTCCCGGCCACGTAGGCCGGACGGTCTTGCGGTCCCGGCCCAGGTGCCGAGCGATCGCCGAGATCGTCCAGCCTGCTTTCGCAGTGCGTGCGCGTCGATGTCTTCCTCCGGTGTGGGCATGAGCAGTGGGGCTCCTTCGTGCTGGTTAGTGGTCAGAGACCACCAGCCTCGAAGGAGCCCCACCCGACTCGGCGGAGCCATACGGGTGGGGAATTTCAGTGAGCAGGGCCGGGTATTTTCAGATGACCGCCATGAGACCACCAGCCCTTCTGTGAGCAGATCGACCACGCCGTCCGCTTGGCTATCACAGTGCCGGCCTCGGCCGCTTCCTCGTGTAGGTACCGGTGCAGGGGCTGCGGGCCGTCCCGCTGAGCGCCGAACAGCGCGGTGACACAGTGGCCGCGACCCATTCAGCATCGTTCACCGGCGCCTGCAGCCACGGGCAATACGGCGCCCTCGCAACCTTCAGCATCCGGCACGCCACCGTCACGAAGATCCCGCCACCTCATCGGCACGGCCAGCTCAAGAACGAGCGGGTGCCTCATTTCCCCGGCAGGTTCGCCTGCGACAGGCGGCCCGCTGATCCAGGAGGCCTCAGGATCTGCAAGTAGCTCCGGACGCGCCTCCGCACGCTGGGCAGTGCTGGCACGGGCCGTCATGTGGTGGGCAGATGGTACCTGGATGGCACCCAGGCCCGGCTACTCGGCTGGCGTGGACCGAGCCAAGCAGCTCAATTCGCCGATCTACCTGCGGAAACGTGTGGTGCCCCCGGCAGGATTCGAACCTGCGACACCCGCTTTAGGAGAGCGGTGCTCTATCCCCTGAGCTACGAGGGCGGGGACTGCTGAGCCGATCAGCGGAAGCCTTGTCTGAAGCGAACGCTGTCACCCTCTCCATCTCTCGGGCCGCCGGTGCGGTCAACGGGGGAGACGTTACTCGACACCGTGCAGGATTCTAAAAAGGGATCGACGCGCATCGCAGGGCGCGAAGTGACCGGGATCTCTGTGAGACCGGACCAGTCGGCGTCGCGGCGGTCCTGCGGTCCCGCGGGCAGCGCCGGCGCAGACTGACCACAGCCGGCTGGCCTGGCCCTGGCCCGACCCCGGTCCGTCCAACTCTTCCCGGTCATGCGCGGACACGGTGCGGGGAAAGGGTGAGGGTTCCTAGGTGATATTTCGTCCTCACCCTTTCCTCCCGGCTCGGTGCCTCCCCCGTGTCGCACCCACCTCCTGCCTCACCGGCGGCAGCGCAGACGCACAACCGGCTGGCCCGACCACACCGCGACCATGTCCACCCGGACCCTGCTCGCGGGAATGTGGTGCTACGGGAGGACGATCGCGCGGGTGATGTGCTGGTTCGCCTCCCAGTACGTCCGGCGGTCGGTGATGACGGGGTCATCGGGTGCCGGCTGGATCCGTCCATGCGTGTCGATGGCGCGCGACGCGACCGTGTGGCGCCCCCGGCGGGCAAGGCCCCAGTCGTAGGTCCAGAACGTCCACGCGAGACCTTGGGGTGGGCAGTCGCGAGGGTCGGCCTTGACCACGTGGGCCTCTCGCCAGGCGCCGCCGTCGATGGAGACCTCGACCCGGTCGATGGCGCCGCCCCACGCCACCCCGATGACCCGGTATTTCTTGTGGGCCCCCGTTCCGCTCCGGGTGACCTTGGCGGGTGCCGACTTGAGCCGGAATGCGCCAACGGTCTGGAAGGTCCAGGTCACCTTGCCCGAGACGTCGGTTTGCTCGCGGAAAGTGACGTAGTCCCTGGCCATGAACCGCCCGGCGAACCGGTGGGCGATCACCTCGATGCGAGAGAGCCATTTCACGTTTGCCACTCCGTACGTGCCGGGGGCGATGAGGCGTACAGGGAAGCCGTGTTCGAGGGGCAGCGGCCCGTTGTTCATGTCGTAGCACAGCAGGTTGCCGCCCGCCATCGCCGCGTCGAGACTCATGCTGCGCGCAAACTGCTCGGTGATGGTGATGTCCCAGCGGGTCGAGTTGTCCGGGTCAGGAGTCCCGGTCCCGGTGGTGCCCGGGCTGATGACGCCGGAGTTGTCGCGGATGGTGACCGGGCCGGCGTCAGCGCCCCAGAAGACGACCTCGGAGGCGGAGCTGAGTGGCTTCGCGCTTTTCAGGATCGGCGCCAGCGCGGAGCCGCCCCACACCGCGTTGCCGACACCGCCCGTGAAGATGGGGAAGCCGTTGTTGCCCGAGCACTCCAGGGTGAACTCCACCCGCTTGCGGGGGCGTGACTTCACGGCGGCGAGCGAGAGTGACTCCGGGTGCGCGACGAGGCCCCCGATATCGAGCCGCCAGGTGCGGGGGTCGATCACCGGATGGTTGTAGTGGCTGACGAAGAAGAAGTTGTGGGCGGGAGTCAGGCGCGTGGAGAGGTCTTCCCAGACCTGTTGCTTGCCGACGCCGTTGCCCGGGGGGAAGGGGGGCGGTTGGTCCGCCCAGAGGAGTACTTTGTCGTCGGGATGACCAGGGTAGGTCTCGGGTGGATCTCCGTGACTTCGCAGCCAAGGCACCGAGTCTGAGCTCCCGGCGCCGAGGGCCCTGGCGGATCCTGAGACCTGCAAAACTGACATTCCCGCGGCGGCCGTTCCTCCGGCCAGAAGACCGCGGCGAGTGATGGACGGTGTAGCCATGATGGGCTCCTTTCGAACCTTTCAACGCTACGCCGACCTCGTCGCCACCGGCACCCCTTCAGCGTCCGTAATTGGGGTTCTCTAGCCGAGCTCTCCGGGCCGCGGCCGGTCTGTCGGGTCTGACCACCCAGTGACATTCGTTAGCCTGCAGGGATGACGAGTCCTCCGAGTCCCGCCGCCGCATCCGGGACCACCTCGGGCTCGGGTGACCCGCGCGCCGACCGGGTCGCCGCCGCCGTCAAGAGCTGGCAGCGCACCCTCGTCGACCTCGGCGGTCGCAACTCACTGCTCTGGTATCGCGACCTCCCCTCCGGGACCCTCGACCTGACGACCGCCCACCCGGGCGGTGTCTCGATGCTGCTCGCCGGCAGGAAGACCCGTCTGTCCGACGTCGTCCGCGAGCCGGCCGCGCTCGACGAGGCCCGCCGACGGGTCCGCTCGATCCGGGCCAAGGCCCTCGAGCTGCGCGAGGAGCGCGGGATCGCGGCCGGGTTCATCGCCATCGGGATGGCGACGTGGTCGGTGCCGCGGGCGGCCCGGCCACCCGCCGCCCCGGTCCTGCTGCGCTCCTGCGTCCTGCGGCCCACGGGCGCCGCCCAGGAGGACTTCGAGCTCGACCTCGGCCCGGACATCGAGTTCAACCCCGTCCTGCGCGAGTACCTCCGCTCCGAGCAGGGCATCGAGATCGACGGCGACGTGCTCGGCGACCTCGCCACCGCCGGCAGCGGCTTCAACCCCTACCCGGCGTATGCCGCTCTCACCCGGGCGTGTGAGCGGGTCCCCGAGTTCTCGGTGGCCCCGCGCCTCGTCCTCGGCACCTTCTCCTACGCGAAGCTGCCGATGGTCGCCGACCTCGCGCTGCAGGGCGCGACACTCGCCGACCACGACGTCGTCGCGGCGCTGGCCGGGGACGAGTCCGCGCTCGCTGCGGTTCGGGTCCGTGTCCCCGACAGCGAGACCGACCCCGATCCCGACCACGAGCACCTCGTGCTCGACGCCGACTCCTCCCAGCACGCCGCCATCGACGCGGTCCGGGCGGGGGCACACCTCGTCATCAAGGGCCCGCCCGGCACGGGCAAGTCCCAGACGATCGCCAACCTCATCGCGGCGCTGGCTGCCGAGGGCAAGTCGACGCTCTTCGTCGCGGAGAAGCGCGCCGCCATCGACGCCGTGCTCGACCGGCTCGACCGGCGCGGGCTGGGCGAGCTCGTGCTCGACGCCTACGACGGCACGACCAACCGCCGCTCCATCGCCCGACAGTTCGTCTCCGCCCTCGACGCGGCCGCCGACGAGACGGTCCCCCTGCCGGACCGGACCGGTCCGGTCCTCCGCGAGAGCCGGCAGCACCTCGTCCGGCACGTCGAGGCGATGCACCGCACCCGCGACCCGTGGGGCGTCTCCGCGCACGAGGTCCAGACCGCGATGGCCGAGCTCGCGGCCCGCAAACCTGCCCCCGCCTCACGGGTGCGGCTCGACAGCGCGACGATCACCGCGCTGACCCGGGTCCGCGCCATCGAGCTCGGTCGCCGCCTGCGTGACGCCTGCGGCCTCGGCGCGTGGACCCCCGACGGCGACGACCCGTGGTTCGGCGCCCGGATCCTCACCGGCGACGACGCGTCGAGGGCTCTCGATGTCACCCGCCGCTACAGCACCGGCGGGCTCGACGACATCGCCCGGACGCTGCACGAGATCCTCGCGGAGTCGCGCGTGCCCGAGGTCGACACGCTCGCGCAGTGGCGGGGCGCCTTCGACACGATGGCCAAGGTCCGGGGCACGCTCGAGGTCTTCCGACCAGAGGTCTTCGACACCCCCCTCGACGAGCACATCGCCGCGACGGCCACCCGGGACTGGCGCGCCAACCGCGACATCCACATCGGCTGGGCCGCCCGCTGGCGAACCCGCCGGGCGACGAAGAAGCTGCTGCGGCCGGGCCGCCCGCCGGCCCGCCTTCACGACGAGCTCGTCACGGCCAGCGAGCAGCGTGCCCACTGGCACACCCTCGTCGGCGGCGGCGGCCGCCCCGAGATCTCCCCGCGGGTCGACGAGGGGCTGGCGCTGCTCGACACCCTGGGCGCGGACCTCGACTGGCTCACCTCGCGCCTGCGCCCGCCGAGCGACGGCGTCGACCTCTCCTCGCTGCCCCTCGCGGAGCTCAAGGCCCGTCTCGCCGTGCTCGCCTCGCGCCCCGACCGCATCGCCGTCCTGCCGCAGGTCACCTCGACCCTCGACGAGGTGCGCGCCGCCGGCCTCGGCGCCCTCGTCGACGACCTCGCCTCCCGCGGGGTGGCGACCGATGACGTCGCGGCCGAGGTCGACCACGTCTGGTGGGCTTCGCTCATCCAGGAGATCACCGTCCGCGACCCGGCCTACGGTGCGCACGACGGGACCGCGCTGCGCCGCGACGTCGGCGAGTTCGCGGCAGCCGATCGGGCCCACCTCGACGGCACCGTCGAGCGGGTGCGCGCCGCCGTGAGCCGCAACATCCGTGAGGTCCTCGCCGACCACCCCTCCCACGAGGCACTCGTCCGGGCCGAGGGCGGCAAGGCCCGTCGTCACCGGCCGTTGCGTGACCTCATGCCCCAGGTGTCCGCGACGCTCACGGCGGCCAAGCCGTGTTGGGCGATGAGCCCGCTCGTCGTCGCCTCGACCCTCCCGCCCGGCCGCTGGTTCGACGTCGTCATCTTCGACGAGGCGTCCCAGATCCAGCCGGCTCAGGCCATCTCGGCCGTCTCACGCGCCCGCCAGGTCGTCGTGGCCGGCGACGAGAAGCAGCTGCCGCCGACGAACTTCTTCACGGTCGTCTCCGACGCGGAGCCCGAGGCCGACGGCACGGGGGAGACCCTGACCGAGGGTTTCGAGTCGATTCTCGACGTGCTCACCGCGGCCCTGCCCAGCCGCCGTCTCACGTGGCACTACCGCAGCCGGGACGAGCGGCTCATCGCCTTCGCCAACGACCAGCTCTACGACGGCGGTCTGACGACCTTCCCCGGCACGCAGATCGACTCTTCCCTCGTCTTCGAGCCGGTCGACGGCGTCGCGACCGTGGTCCCCGGCGCCACGTCGATCGAGACGACTGACGCCGAGGTCGCCCGCGTCGTCGAGCTCGTCCTCGAGCACGCCCGGACCCGGCCGCAGGAGTCGCTCGGCGTCATCGCCCTCGGCATCCGCCATGCCGAGCGCCTCGACGAGGCCGTCACGGCTGCGCTGCGGAGCGCCCCCGACGTCGCGGCCTTCTTCGTCGAGGATCGGGACGAGCGCTTCTTCGTCAAGAACCTCGAGCGGGTCCAGGGCGACGAGCGCGACGCCATCATCCTGTCCGTCGGCTACGGCAAGACCCCGCACGGCCGGGTCCTCTACCGCTTCGGCCCGCTCAACATCGAGGGCGGTGAGCGTCGCCTCAACGTGGCCATCACCCGGGCCCGTCGCCGGATGACCGTCGTCTCCGCGCTCTGTGCCACCGATCTCGACGCGAGCCGCCTCAAGGCCCGGGGGGCGCTGATGCTCCGGGACTTCCTCGCCTACGCGCAGGAGCAGTCCGAGGCGGGCCCGCCGGAGGCGCCCGAGGCGCGCGAGACGCAGGCCGACCGGCCGACCAAGGGCGACCCGCTGCGCCAGGACCTCGCGCGGCGCCTGCGCCGCGAGGGTCTCACCGTCCACGAGGACTACGGCAGCGCGAGCCAGCGCATCGACCTCGCCGTCGAGGATCCCTACCACCCGGGCCGCGCGCTCCTCGCGATCGAGACCGACGGGCCCCGGTATGCCGCTCTGCGCAGCACGCGTGAGCGGGACCGCCTCCGTCCCGAGCACCTCGAGCGGCTCGGGTGGACCCACGTCCGCGTCTGGAGCACCGACTTGTTCCGGGACCCCGCGCGCCAGATCGCCCGTATCGTCGCGCTGGCCCGTGACACCGGGGACAGCGGGCCCGACGCCGCCGACACCCGGCACGAGGCGGCGACCGCTGCCTCCCGAGCGGCCGCGTCGACCGACGAGCCCGCCGAGGCGAGCCCGGGCCCGGATGGTCCCCCGGCGGATGGCAAGGGGAAGGGGAAGGGGAAGGGAAGGCTCAAGCGGCGCCGGGTCTTCCGCAAGGGGACCGGGGCTTCCGCGGCCGACCCGGACGGCGCCGACGGGGACGACGCGAAGCAGACCCGGGACGACAACGACCTCGGCTGGGGCGAGCGACCGGCGGACCCGACCGAACGTGACCGGTGGCTCGAGGACCAGCGGCCCCCGCACTACGAGTGACGTGAGGTGAGCGCCGAGCGGGTCCGGGCTGGGCGGCATACCGGCGGAATGCCGGGTGCCCGCCACGCGTTGACCGGGCCATGAACGCCCCGTCCACGCCCTTCACCCTCCGACTGTCATGGGCTCAGGGTCTCTTCGAGCGCGGCGACCACGCCGCGGCCGCGACGGCCCTGGCCGGGCTCGTCGCCGACCTCGAGGCGCTGGACCGTCCGCGCCCCGCCGACGGCGAGCCGATCCTCCTCGACGAGCTGCCCGAGACCGCGCCCCTGCACGGGACCGCCGAGCTGCGGCTGCTGCTCGCGCGCGCCTATTTCCACTCCGCCCAGCTCGGCCGCGCGGAGGCCGTGCTCGTCCGCCTCGTCGAGGAGGAGCCGACCGACGCCTACGCCCACCTGCTCCTGGGACGAACTCTCCAGCGGGCCGGTCGCCGGGCCGAGGCGGCGCGCCCGCTCGCCCTCGCGGAGATCCTCGGCGGCTACGAGCGGCACGAGGCTCTCGGCAGCTGACCTCTCACTTGCGCCGACCGCCGGACCCACGAACTCCCCGTGCCGCCCGTCGAACGTGCGTGGCCGGCGGGGCGAGGGGAGCTTCGTGGGTCCGGGCGCTCGCCGGGGGAGTGGTCGCTCAGCGGACGCGCAGGGAGTCGCGGATCTCGGTGAGCAGGACGACCTCCTCCGAGGGGGCCTCGGTCGGAGCGTCCTCGCCCGTGGCGCGGCGCGCGGCGAGGGCGTTCATCGGGGCGACGACCATGAAGTAGACGGCGGCCGCGACGATGAGGAAGCTGATCGTCACGGTGACGAAGGTCCCGATGTGCACACCGCCGGGGGCCCAGCTCGAGAAGTTCGGGGTGCCCCCGAGCTTGCCGATGAGGTCCATGATGATGGTGACGAAGGCTTCGACGACCTTTCCGAAGGCGCCGGCGATGACGACGGCGACCGCGAGGTCGACGACGTTGCCCCGCATGATGAAGTCCTTGAATCCCTTGAGCATGGTGGTGTCCTTGTCTGTGTGGGCCCCAGGCCGGGGCGCTGCTGGTCCCGCAGCGGCATCGCCCGGGACCGGCGCGGTGCCGGGCCAGTGACGGCCCGACCGGGTGGAGGTGCCCGGTGGGCGTGAGCCTATCCAAGGCAGGCCCGGGCGGGCCGCCACGACCGCGGCGTCGCGACGACCGGGTCAGTCGCCGCGCACCGCGAGGACGAAGCCCGGCCCGGGGGAGGCCGCGCTGAGCCGGCGCGTCACACCGGACGCGGCGACGGGGTCGAGACCGAGCACCACGGTCGGCGGCCCCCCACCGGACCACCCGGCGACCCCGCCCTCGTCGGCGGGGCCGGTCACCGAGAGGACGAGCACCCCGTCGGCGACCCGCTCACCGGTCCCCATCGCGTAGACGTCGACCCGGGCGCCCGGCCGGGCCGTCCCCCCGCCGTCGTCGAGCACGGGCACACTCATCGCGACGGTGCCCCGCGGTTGGCCCACGAGCAGAGACCCGTCGAGCAGCCGCTCCCGGGTGAGGACGTCGCGGGCGGGCACGGCGACGGACAGGCGACTGCCGACGACATTTGCCACCGTGTCCAGGGCGGACTCGGGACGCTCGGGCCCCGGCCGCGGCGCGAGGACGACGTCGGCGTCCGTCACGACGTGCCCGGCCGGCATGGCCCGGAGCGCGACAACGGTGGGCACCCCCGTGGGTGCGGACCGGCCCACACCGAGCGCCGACACGACGACGAAGGCGGCCGCACCGGCGAGCACCGCCGCGACCCACCGGCGAACCCGGTGACCGCGCAGACGGTCGTGCCGACGGGTCCTTCGTGAGCGGACGCCAACCACCTCCGCGGGGTCGCCGCCCGTCGCCGCGCCCATCAGGGCAGGGCGAACGGCAGCTCGAGTCCATCGAGGCTGCGCCGGCACGGACAGGTCGCCGAGGCGTCGTCCTCGTGCGCGGGCAGCTGTCCGATCGCGTCGCGGATGATCCCCTTGAGCTTCTCGACGTTGGTGGCGAAGGATCGCAGCACCTCCTCGTGCGTGACGGCCTCGCCGCCCTCGACCCCCGCGTCGTGGTCGGTGACCATGGCGATCGTCGTGAAGCAGAGGGCGAGCTCACGGGCGATCCCGGCCTCCGGCATCGTCGTCATCCCGACGATCGACCAGCCGGCCTGCTGGTGCATCACCGACTCGGCACGGGTCGAGAAGCGCGGACCGTTGATGACGACGAGGGTCCCGTCCGTGACGACGGCGAGGCCGGAGAGCCGGGCCGCGTCGACGGCGACCGGGCGCCCGCGCGGACAGTAGGGGTCGGCGAAGCCGGCATGGACGACGGGGCCCTCGACGTCGTAGACGGTGTGCTCCCGTCCCCACGTGCGGTCGACGATCTGGTCGGGCACGACGATCGTGCCGGGTCCGTTGTCGGGCAGCAGTGAACCGACCGCGCACGGAGCGAGCACCTGGCGCACGCCGACCGAGCGCAGCGCCCAGAGGTTGGCGCGGTAGTTGACCCGGTGCGGCGGGAAGCGGTGGCCCTTGCCGTGCCGCGCGACGAAGGCGACGGGGCGTCCCTCGACCTCGCCGATGACGAGCGGGTCGCTCGGGCGGCCGAACGGGGTCT
>JBBRGO010000106.1:0-10348 GCA_038224055.1 Actinomycetales bacterium | reverse complement strand
GTGACCGCGATGGTCACCGCCCCGTCGACGTCGCCCGTGGAGTCAGCTGCGCCAGATCGTGACGACGGCCCGGTCGTCACCGTGGCCGGCCGCGGCGTGGTCGCAGAGCCGCTGGGCGAGCCCGCCGAATCCCTTGGTGATGGAGGCCTCCGCCCGGCCCAGCATCCGGTCGATCCCGTCGACGAGGGTCTTGTCCTTGGTCTCGATGACGCCGTCGCTGTAGAGCACGAGGGCGTCGCCGCGGCGAAGGATGCCGCACTCCCGAGGGTACTCGGCGCGGTCGATGACCCCGAGGAGCGGACCCCGTCCCCCCGAGAGCATCCGCCACTGTCCGGATCCGGCCGAGAACTGAGCAGCGGCGGGGTGGCCCGCATAGCCGATCGTGAACTCCCCGGACTCGAGGTGGATCGCGACGTGGACCGCGGTGGCGAAGCCCTCGGGCCACCGCAGCCGCTGGAGGTGGTTGTTGGCGGAGCCGAGGAAGCTGTACTCGTTCATCTCGCCGAGCAGCCCACCCATGGCGCCCGACAGCAGCAGCGAGCGGGTGCCGGCGTTGCGTCCCTTGCCCGACACGTCGACGAGGGCGATCTCGAGCATCTGACCGTCCGTGGACCGGGTGGCGACGACGAAGTCCCCGGCGAAGCCCTCGCCGTAGGCCGACTCGAGGGCGACCTCGGCCGACCACGACTCGGGCAGCTCGGGCAGCTCGCCCTGGGCCCGGAGTCGGTCACGCATGTCGACGAGCATCGACTCACCGCCGATGCCGAAGACCCCGATCCGCGCCCGGGCGTTGGCCAGCCACAGCATGAGCAGCATCGTCACGACCGTGACGATCTGGGACCCGATCGTCGCCGTCTTCGTCGACCCCAGCGCGGTTCCGAGGACGGCCATCGACGAGAGCAGTCCGAGGTAGACGACGCCGAGCCACCGCGGCGTCAGCAGCAGGCCGGCCGCCACGGCGACGAGGGTGAAGGACGACCACGGCACCGTGCGCGGCCATTCCAGGATGCCCAGGCTGGCGATGGTCGCGAGGACGAGGAAACCGAGAGCGATCAGCCACGGCGCCCGGAGCACACCGGGGCCCAGCATCCGCAGGCGTCGGATCGGCCCAGCCGCATAGCGCGGTCGGACGAGGCCGGTCTGGCTCCGGGGCAAAAGGGTCCGATCCCGGGATCGGCCGGGACGGTGCGGCGTCGATCCCGCAGGTCAGGTGGCGGGGACCGGGGGCGCAGGCGGAAGCGCCCCCGAGGTCTCGTACGCCGTCACCATACCCACGCGCCGAGCATGCCGAGGCTCATCGGAGAATTCCGTGGCGACGAAGACGTCGACGATCTCGGCCGCCAGCTCGGTCGCCGTGAAGCGGGCGCCGATGGAGACGATCTGGGCGTTGTTGTGCTGGCGGGCGAGGCTCGCCAGCTCGGGGGTGTAGGCGAGCGCCGCCCGCACGCCGGCCACCTTGTTCGCGGCCATCTGCTCGCCGTTACCCGACCCGCCGAGGACGACCCCGAGCGAACCTGCTTCTGCCGCAACGGCTTCCGCTGCGCGTAGTACGAAGACGGGGTAGTCGTCGTCCGCGTCGTAACCGAACGGGCCGTGGTCGACGACGTCGTGACCGGCGCCACGCAGGTGCCCGATGAGGGCCCGTTGCAGGTCGTGGGCCGCGTGGTCGCCGCCGATGTGGATGCGCATGAGCCCATCATGGCACCTGACGACAGCGGGCTCCGGCCGACGGGCAGGGGGCCGCGTGCGAGGATGAGGACGCGACGCGGCCGTCCCACGGTGGAGTCCGCATCGTCATGTCACCGTCACCCAGGAGGACCACTCGTGCCCGGCAAGAACCTCACCCGCGACGAGGCCGCCGGCCGCGCGCGGATCCTCACCGTCGAGAGCTACGACGTGACCCTCGACCTCACCACGGGGCCGGACCACTTCCGCACGGTGACCACGGTGCGCTTCGACTGCTCCGAGCCCGGGGCCACCACCTTCATCGACCTCATCGCGCCCTCGGTGGAGGAGGTCACCCTCAACGGGGCCCACCTCGACCCGTCGACCGTCTTCGCGGACTCCCGGATCGCGCTGCCCGACCTCGCCGAGCACAACGAGCTCGTCGTCGCCGCGACAGGGGGGTACACCAACACCGGCGAGGGGCTGCACCGCTTCGTCGACCCCGTCGACAACGAGGTCTACCTCTACACGCAGTTCGAGGTCGCCGACTCTCGACGGATGTATGCCGTGTTCGAGCAGCCGGACCTCAAGGCGTCCTTCACCTTCACCGTGACGGCCCCCGCGCACTGGAAGGTCATCTCCAACTCCCCCACCCCCGCCGCGGCCCCGGCCGGCGTGACCGACGGGGTCGAGCGGGCGACGTGGTCCTTCGGCCCGACGGCGCGCATCTCCTCCTACATCACGGCCCTCATCGCGGGGCCCTACGACGAGGTGCGGGACGCGGTCGAGACCCGGGGCGGCGTCGTGCCCCTCGGCGTCTTCTGCCGCAGGTCCCTGACGCAGCACCTCGACGCCACCAACATCTTCGACGCCACCAAGCGGGGTTTCGCCTTCTTCGAGAAGGAGTTCGACCAGCCCTACCCCTTCGAGAAGTACGACCAGATCTTCACACCGGAGTACAACATGGGGGCGATGGAGAACGCCGGGGCGGTGACCTTCACGGAGGTCTACGTCTTCCGCTCCAAGGTCTCCGAGGCGAAGGTCGAGCGCCGCGCCCTGACGATCCTGCACGAGCTGGCCCACATGTGGTTCGGCAACCTCGTCACGATGCGCTGGTGGGACGACCTGTGGCTCAACGAGTCCTTCGCGGAGTGGGCCTCGACCACCTGTCAGGCCGAGGCGACCCAGTGGGAGAGCGCCTGGACGACCTTCGGCACGTCGGAGAAGGCCTGGGCCTACACCCAGGACCAGCTCAGCTCGACCCACCCGATCGCCGCGGACATGCGCCACCTGGAGGACGTCGAGGTCAACTTCGACGGGATCACCTACGCCAAGGGCGCCTCGGTGCTCAAGCAGCTGGTCGCCTACGTCGGTCGTGAGCCCTTCGTCGCGGCCCTCCGCGAGTACTTCCGCGCTCACGCCTGGGGCAACACGACCCTCGCCGACCTCCTCAGCGAGCTCGAGCGGGCCTCGGGCCGCGAGCTCGGGCAGTGGTCGAGGCTGTGGCTCGAGACGGCCGGAGTCAACACCCTGCGCCCGGAGTTCGAGGTCGGGGACGACGGCACGTTCACGTCCTTCGCCGTCACCCAGACCTCCTCGGAGGAGCACCCGACCCTCCGCCCGCACCGCCTCGGCATCGGCCTGTATGCCGTCGCCGGCGACGTCCTCGAGCGCGTCGGCTATCACGAGGTCGACATCGACGGTGCCCGCACCGAGCTCGCCGCCCTCGTCGGGACGGCGCAACCCGATCTGCTGCTGCTCAACGACGACGACCTCGCCTACGCCAAGATCCGGCTGGACCAGGCGTCGCTGCGGACGGCTCTCGCCCTGCCGCGAGGGTTCCAGGACTCGCTGCCGCGCTCCCTCGTCCTCGGCGCGACGTGGGACATGACCCGCGACGCCGAGATGTCGGCCCGCGACTTCGTCCGCTTCGTCCTCGAGACGATGCCGGGCGAGCAGGACTCGACGCTGCTGCGGGTCCTCATCGACCAGACGTCGACCGCAGCCCGGCTCTACACGGCGCCGCAGCACCGCGCCGAGACGTCTGAGCTCCTCAGCAGCTCGCTCCGGTCGTTGGCCGAGGCCGCCGAGACGGGGAGCGATGCCCAGTTCCAGCTCGCCGTGGCGTGGGCCCGCGCGACGAGCGACCCGGCGGACGAGCCGCGCCTGCGTGCCCTCCTCGACGGGAGCGAGAGCCTCGGCGGGCTCACCGTCGACACCGAGCTGCGGTGGACGCTCGTGCAGGCGCTGGCGGCCATCGGTGCCGCCGACGAGCCGGAGATCACCGCCGAGCTCGAGCGTGACCGCACCTCCACCGGTGAGGAGCGGGCCGCCGAGGCGCGCGCGTCCCGACCGACGGCGGACGCGAAGGCCGAGGCCTGGCGCTCGGCGGTCGAGAGCAACACGCTGCCCAACCAGATGATCGAGGCCGTGAGCGCCGGGTTCCGGCGCAGCGGGGACCTCGCGCTGCTCGAGCCCTACGTGGAGCGTTACCACGCCATGCTCATCGAGGCGTGGTCCCAGCGCAGCATCGCGATCGGCGAGCGGGTCGTCGGCGGGTTCTACCCCTTCAGCCTCGCGAGCGCGCAGCTCAAGGACGCCTCGGATGCCTGGCTCGAGGCCCACGCCGACGCCGCGCCGGGACTCGTACGCACGGTGGCCGAGAACCGCGACACCATCGCCCGCGCCCTCGTCGCCCAGGCCCGCGACGCCCGGGGCTGAGCCGTCACCGGCAGGGGGTGGACGTCGGACTCGCGTCCACCCCCGACAATGGGTGCCATGCCCTCCATCCAGCTCCCGGCCCTCTCGTGGGACTCCGTGACCTCATGGCTCATCGGCACGCCCCTGATGATCATCGTCACGGTCATCTTCGGCTTCTTCGCCCGGTTGGTGCTGCACCGCCTCATCAACCGTGTCGTCGACTCCGCGACGGCGAAGCGGCTCGAGCGCCTCAACCGGCTCCCCTTCGGGGCCCGCGGACTGGCCGAGCTGACCGGGGTGACGAACGAGCGCCACGTGCAGCGGGCGACGACGATGGGCGCGCTGCTCAAGAGCATCACGACCTTCGTGGTGCTCGGCGTCACGGCCCTCACGGTCCTTGCCATCCTCGGCATCCCGCTCGGGCCGATGCTTGCCTCCGCGGGCGTCGGCGGCGTCGCCCTGGCCTTCGGCGCCCAGAGCCTCGTCAAGGACTTCCTGTCGGGCATCTTCATGATCGTCGAGGACCAGTACGGAGTCGGCGACGTCATCGACACGGGCGAGGCGATCGGCACCGTCGAGAACGTCTCTCTGCGCGTCACGCAGCTGCGTGACGCCCAGGGCATCACGTGGTACGTCCGCAACGGCGAGATCGTTCGCATCGGCAACCGGTCGCAGGGCTGGTCCCAGGCGCTCGTCGACATCGTCGTCGCGTGGGACGAGGACATCGAGGGCGCCCAGCAGGTCATTCGCGAGGCCGTCGAGGCGATGGCGCAGGCCTCTCCGTGGGCCGAGCTGTTCCTCGACCCGCCCCAGGTCGTCGGGGTCGAGTCGATCTCCAACGGCGCGGTGACGATCCGGATCCTCGCCAGGACGCTGGCCAACCAGCAGTTCGGCATCCAGCGCGACATGCGCGAGCGAGTCAAGAGAGCGCTCGACGAGGCGGGGATCCGCAGCCCCGCGGTCCTGCCCCGGATGCAGGCCCCCGGCAGCGGCGGGGCATGACCTGGTCGGTGACCCTCGGCCACTCTGGGAGACTGGACCCGTGACCTACTACGACGACTTCGGTGGCCACGACACCTTCGCCCGGCTCGTGCACGAGTTCTACCGCGGGGTCGCACAGGACGAGCAGCTGCGCGCGCTCTACCCCGAGGCCGACCTCGGGCCGGCCGAGGAGCGCCTCCGGATGTTCCTCGAGCAGTACTGGGGCGGACCGACGACCTACTCCGATCAGCGCGGCCACCCGCGCCTGCGGATGCGGCACATGGGGTTCGCCGTCACCCCGGACATGCGCGATCGGTGGCTGCTGCACATGATGGCGGCCGTGGACTCCCTCGGGCTGGCACCGGAGCACGACGACCGGCTCCGCGACTACCTGACGCGGGCCGCCTACTCCCTCGTCAACAGTGGCGGTCCGGCCACCTCCTTCTAGCCGACCCGCTGCCCTCGAGCGCGCCCTCCGTCACCCTCGAGTGCGCGGGCGTCTCTTGCGCCCCACCGCCCGTGGGACGGAACGCACCCTCGAGCAGCAGGTGCGGGCTGTGAGTTCGACTCGGACTCACAGCAACTCACAGGCGCAATGGGTGACGTCTGCTCTGCCCCGGATGTTGTCATGGTGACAGCGAAATACGCCGGTGTGGCGAGCAGGACGACCAATCGACGTCCCGACCGACCATCCGGCCCAGCGAAAGGACGCGACATGGTTTCGATCAACAGGAAGGCCGTGGGGATCGCAGCCGCCGGCGCAGCCGCCGCGGCAGCGATCGGGCTCGGCGTGACGAGTGGCGCTCAGGCCGACACGAACACCCCCACCCCGACGACCACCTCTGTCCAGGGCGCGACCGGAAGCGCGGCCTCCGGTTCGACAACCGGTGACGACACGGACGCCAAGGGCAAGGGTGGACGGCACGGAAAGGGCGGGATCGGACGACTCGGCCAGGGTCTGGGCGGCGACACCGCTGCGCTCGCCACGAAGCTCGGCGTCGACGAGGCGTCGCTCAAGGACGCGCTCACCTCCGTCCGTGACGACCTCAAGGCGGCTCGCAAGGCCGGCTCGGCCCCGACGACCAAGCCCGACCCTGCGGCGATGCAGGACGAGCTGGCCGGCAAGCTGGCCACGAAGCTCGGGATCGACGCCGCGAAGGTCAAGACGGCGCTGGCCGAGATGCGCACCGCGCACGACGCCGACCGCCAGCAGGCGTTCACCGACCGGTTGGCGAAGGCCGTCACCGACGGGACCCTCACCCAGGCGGATGCCGACGCCGTCCAGAAGGCGCAGAAGGCCGGCGTCATCGGCATGGGCCGCGGGCGCCACTGACCCTTCGTCCCTCCGTGCGGGGCCCCGCGTCACCCCTTCGGCAACCCCAGACCGCGACGGCGCGTCACCCGGAGTCCTCCCCGGAGCGACGCGCCGTCGCGCATCACCCCCGACCGGGCGGCCCGGCCTCGACCCGGCGGCGCACCTCGGCGAGTCCCGCCGGCCCCCGGTCGACGTCCCACCAGCTCTCGACCCACCACGTCGCCCCCGCGTGGCGCCAGGCCTCCGGCTCGGCCGGGACGAGCGCAGTGAACGACCCCCACGAGTCGGCCTCGATGACGACGTCGTAGCCGGCCCACGGCAGCCCCGCGGCGGCCCGCAGCTCCCGCACCGCCTCCACCACCGCCGCGAAGGCCTCGACGGTCTTCGGAGCGCCCTCCTCCGACCCGTGGATCGCTGGGATGAGCCCCTGCCATCGCGCTGCGCGCTCGAGCGAGCGCTGCCGGCCACCGCCGGGCGTCGGGGCGCCGACGACCCAGACGGGCGGGTGCGGTCGCGACGGGGTGAGCGGCGGCAGCATGAAGTCGGTGGGCGAGGCCGAGTAGAACTCGCCCTCGTAACCGAACCCGGCCCGACCTTCCAGCAGGCCGGCCCAGATCGAGAGCCCCTCGTCGAGCTTCCGCGCCCGGGCGGCCCGGCCCTCGTCGGGCTCGAAGGCCGTCCACCCCTCGTGCACCGCGCCGAGCCCCACGGACATGACGGCCCGGCCACCGCTCAGCCGGTCGACCGACCCGACCTGCGAGGCGAGGTCCCACGGCCGGTGCCGGGATGCCGGGGTCAGCAGGGTGCCGAGCGTGATCCGCTCGGTGACCATGGCCGCCGCGCCCAGGGTGACCCAGGCATGCGCGCCGTAGACCGCCTCCCACGTGAACACCCCGTCCCATCCCCGCTCCTCGCCGAGGCGCGCGAGGTCCGCGAACTCCCGCTCGGCGGCATACGGCACGACGAAGCCGGTCCTGAGGTCGGTGTCCATGGTTCGTTCCTACCAACCACCGGGGACAGTCGGCGCAGACGACTCCGTTCTGCAAGATCTTGCAGTGATTTCTTTGCTTTTTGCCGAGGATGCGGAACGATGGTGGCTCGTGACGCCATCCGCACTCGAGACCCTGACCCTTTCCCACCCCACCCTCCGCGAGGCCACCGCCCCGGTCCATGCGGCGGAGGGACTCAGCCCCGCCTGGTGGCGGCACGCGGTGATCTACCAGATCTACCCGAGGTCCTGGGCCGACGCCGACGGTGACGGCATCGGCGACCTGCCCGGCATCACGGCACGGCTCACGCACCTGCGCGACCTCGGGGTGGACGCCGTCTGGCTGTCGCCCTTCTACACCTCGCCGCAGGCGGACGCGGGCTACGACGTCGCCGACTACCGGGCGGTGGACCCGATCTTCGGCGACCTCCCCGCCGCTGACGCGCTCATCGAGCGGGCCCACGAGCTCGGCATCAAGGTCATCGTGGACATGGTCCCCAACCATTCCTCGGACGAGCACGTCTGGTTCCGAGCGGCCCTCGCGGCGGCGCCGGGCAGTCCCGAGCGCGACCTCTACATGTTCCGCGACGGCTCGGGTGAGCACGGCGAGCTGCCGCCCAACAACTGGGAGTCCGTCTTCGGCGGCGCCGCCTGGACCCGGGTCACGGAGGCCGACGGGCGCCCCGGCCAGTGGTACCTGCACCTCTTCGACACCAAGCAGCCCGACTTCAACTGGCAGCACCCGCAGGTGCGGGCCGAGTTCGAGTCGATCCTGCGCTTCTGGCTGGACCGGGGCGTCGACGGCTTCCGGGTCGACGTCGCGCACGGCCTCATCAAGCAGGAGGGGCTGCCCGACACCGCCGAGCGCACGACGATGCTCGGCGACACGGTCGACGACACGGGCCACACCCACGTCGAGGACGCCGACGCGACCGAAGGCCACCGTGTCGACACTCCCTACTGGGACCAGGACGGCGTCCACGAGGTCTACCGTGCCTGGCGCGAGGTGCTCGACTCCTACGGGGCGCCCGACCGGGTCCTCGTCGCCGAGGCCTGGGTGGAGCCGCAGTACCGGGCGGTCCGCTACGTCCGACCCGACGAGATGCACCAGGCCTTCAACTTCGACTTCCTCGCCTCGGCGTGGGACGCCGCCGAGCTCACAGGCGTCATCGAGCGCTCGCTCGAGGCCGCGGACTCGGTCGGCGCCCCGTCGACGTGGGTGCTGTCCAACCACGACGTCGTCCGACACGCCTCGCGCCTCGGTTTCCCCGTGGGCACGAAGCGGATGAACGGCATCTCGGCCACCGACCCGCAGCCCGACCGCGCCCTCGGGCTCCGGCGCGCGCGGGCCGCGACCGCCCTCATGCTCGCCCTGCCCGGCAGCGCCTACCTCTACCAGGGTGAGGAGCTCGGCCTGCCGGACTCGACGGACATGCCCGCCCGCTTCCGCCAGGACCCGACCTTCGCCCGCACCGACGGCGCGGAGATCGGCCGGGACGGGTGCCGCGTGCCGATGCCGTGGACCAAGGGCGCGCCGAGCCTCGGCTTCGGCCCGACCGACGCGACGTGGCTGCCGCAGCCCGCGGTCTACGGGGACTGCGCGGTCGACCAGCAGGCCGGGGTCGCCGGCTCCACCCTCGAGCTCTACCGCTCGCTGCTCGGGGCCCGCCGGGCTCTCGCGCTCGGCTCGGGGTCGCTGACCTTCGTGCGGGGGTATGCCGCTGACGTCGTCGCGCTGACCAATGGCCGCCCCGGCCGCGACCGCGTGCTCGTCGTCACCAACCTCGGGGAGCAGCCGGTCGCCCTGCCCGACGGCGCCGAGGTCATCGTCGCCTCCGGTGACCTCGTCGACGGCGCGGTCCCGACCGACACGACGGTCTGGGCCCGCTGGGCCTGATCCCCGGCCGCGGGGTCGCTACCCTCACGTGCATGCCCGCGGCACGCCCCTACCTCGCCTCCACCCCGGTCGCTCTCGCGCACCGGGGTGGAGCGCGCTACGCCCCGAACGTCGGTCTCGAGAACACGATGACCGCGTTTCGCAACGCCGTCGCCCTCGGTTACACGCACCTCGAGACCGACGTCCACCTCACCCGGGACGGCCGGCTCGTCGCCTTCCACGACAGCCGCCTCGACCGGGTGACGGACCGCTCGGGCCGGATCCGGGACCTACCCTGGTCGGAGGTCGCGGACGCACGGCTGAGTGGGGAGCACGCGGAGGCGGCGCACGAGCACGTCCCGCTCCTCACCGACGTGCTCGACGCCTTTCCCGGCATCAACCTCAACATCGACCTCAAGGCGCCCGCGACCGGCCCCGCCCTGTGGCACCTCATCGAGGAGCGCGGTCTGCACGACCGGGTCTGCGTGGGGTCCTTCTCCCAGGCCAGCCTGTCGCAGTTCCGCCGGCTGGCCAGTGGCCGGGTCACGACCGCCGCCGGCCAGGTCGGGACCGCCCTGGCGCGCTACGCGCCACGGGCCCTCACGGCCCTGCTGCACACGCCTGCGGACGTCTTCCAGGTCCCCGTGTCCCTGCCCCTGCGGGGGCACTCGATCCCCGTCGTCACCGACCGGCTCGTCGAGGTGGCCCACGCCCACGGCAAGCAGGTGCACGTCTGGACGATCGACGATGCCGACGAGATGCACCGCCTCCTCGACCTCGGGGTCGACGGCCTCGTCAGCGACCGGATCGACGTGCTCAAGGA
>JBBRGO010000105.1:0-10427 GCA_038224055.1 Actinomycetales bacterium | reverse complement strand
CGGAGCGGCTGACCCGCGGGTCCTTCACCACCCTGCTCCCCACGGGTGAGGGCGACCTCGCCTTCGACCCCACCGGTCTCGTCAAGGGCTGGGCGGTCGACCGGGCCGCCGCGCACCTGACCGGCCTGGCCGGCACGTCCTTCTGCATCAACGCCGGCGGTGACCTGCTCGTCGGGGCGCACCCCGACCTGCCCCGCAGTGGTCCGGACGCGATCAGCTGGCGGGTCGGCGTCGAGGACCCACGTGACCGGACCCGGATCGCGACCACCCTCAGCCTGACGCACGGCGCCGTGGCGACGTCGGGGACGGCCGCCCGCGGCGAGCACCTCTACGACCCAGCCACGGGAGCCCAGGTCGGTCGTAGCGGCTCGGTCACCGTCACCGGACCGACCCTGCTCTGGGCCGACATCTGGGCGACGGCCCTCTTCGTCGGGTCCGCCACGACGCGGGAGGCCTTCGCCCTGAAGGCCCCCGAGTACGTCGCCACCGAACTCTGACGCCCGGGCCGACGGCTCAGGGGGTGACGAGCCGGGCCGTCAGGTCCTCCGGAGTCGTCGCGGGCAGGTCGCACACGAAGCCCCGGCAGGCGTATGCCGTCGGCCGGCCCCCGACGAGCGGCCTCCCGGCGAGGAGCGGGACCCCGTCGGTGTCCGGCTCCCCGTGCACGACGACGAGACCCGGCGCGGTCGACGCGCGCGCCGCCCGGGCCAGGTCCGCAGCCCGTGGCCCCGTCCCGACGACGGCCACCTGGCGGGGACCGTCGGCGACCGCCTCGGCCACGGCGAGGGTCCAGCCGCCGAACCGAGGCTCCCGGACGGCGAGGCCGGCCCCGGCCTCGGTGGCGGCACGCCCCGCCTCCGCTGCGGATGTCGACCCGGTGAGGGCGGCCAGCGTCACGAGGGCCCCGGCGAGGGCCGACTGCCCGGACGGCTCGGCGTTGTCGGCGCTGCTCCGTGGGCGCAGGTAGAGCGGCTCGGCGTCCGAGGCCGTGTCGTGGAAGCCTCCGTCGTCAGCCCCGAAGAGCGACGCCGCGGTCTCGAGCAGGGACTCGGCAGCCGTGAGCCACCGCCGCTCCCCGGTGGCCTGGTGCAGGGCGAGCAGCCCCTCGGCGAGGTTGCCGTGGTCGTCGGCCACGGCTGCTGCCGCGCCGACGCGCCCCCCGCGGGAGGCGCGCCGCAGCCGGCCGTCGACGAGGTGGGCCCCGAGGACGAAGTCGGCGCAGACGCCGGCCGCCGAGACCCAGTCCGGGCGGTCGAGGAGGGCGCCCGCGTCGGCGAGGGCGGCGACGGCGAGACCGTTCCACGACGTGACGACCTTGTCGTCCCGCCCGGGTTGGGGACGCAGGTCGCGGGTCGTCCGCAGCCGGGCGCGCACGCCGGCGACCCAGTCGAGGTCGGCGTCGGAGGCGAGCTGGAGGGTCGACGTGCCGTGCTCGAAGCTCCCCTCCTCGGACACGAGGAACGCCGCGGCGGCCCTGGCGCCGTCCTCGGAGCCCAGCGCGTCCCGCAGCTGCTGGGGTGTCCAGACGTAGGTCAGTCCCTCCACCCCGTCGGTGTCGGCGTCGAGGGACGAGGCGAACCCGCCCTCCGCCGTGCGCAGGTCCTGGATCAGGAAGGCCGCGGTCTCATGGGCGACCTTGTGCGCCAACGGGTCACCCGTCGTGCGCCACCAGTGCGCATAGACCCGCAGCAGCAGCGCGTTGTCGTAGAGCATCTTCTCGAAGTGCGGGACGACCCACCCCGCATCGACGGCGTAGCGGGCGAACCCGCCGCCCACCTGGTCGTACATCCCGCTGCGCGCCATGGCCGAGAGGGTGCCGTCCGCGAGCGCCAGCGCCTGCTCGTCGCCGGTGCGGCCGTGGTGACGCAGCAGGAACTCGAGCACCATCGACGGGGGGAACTTCGGCGCTCCACCGAACCCGCCTGCCCGTCGGTCGAACTGACCGGCAAGCTGCGCGACGGCACGATCGAGGTCGGCCGGCTGGACGGCATACGGACTCGGGGTCTGGAGCGCCCCGGCGAGCGTCGTGGCGATGTGCGTCCCGGACTCCCGGACCTCGTCCTCGCGGGTCCGCCACGCCTCGTCGAGGGCGTCGAGCACCCGGAGGAAGTGGTCCCGGGGAAAGTAGGTGCCGCAGAAGAAGGGGTCGCCCCCGGGGGTGAGGAAGACCGTCATCGGCCAGCCTCCGTGGCCCGTCGTCGCGGTGACGGCCGACATGTAGACGGCGTCGATGTCGGGGCGCTCCTCGCGGTCGACCTTGACCGCCACGAAGCGGTCGTTGAGGGCGCGCGCCACGGTCTCGTCCTCGAAGGACTCGTGCGCCATGACGTGGCACCAGTGGCAGGCTGCATACCCGACCGACAGCAGGACGGGGACGTTGCGATCGCGGGCCTCGGCAAAGGCCGCCTCGCCCCACTCCTGCCAGTGGACCGGGTTGTCCTGGTGCTGGAGCAGGTAGGGGCTCGTGGCGGCGGAGAGGAGGTTGCTCATCCCTCCACGCTAGGCGACGACGTCAGGCCGCGATCGCCACGAGCCGGTGCCACTGGATCCGGCGGGCCCGCCAGGTGAAGATCGCGAGCTTGGCGACCTCCTCGACGACGCGGGCCACGAACACGCCGAGGAAGCCCAGCGGTGTGTGCAGCCCGAGCAGGATCGCGAGCGGGAGCCCGATGACGAAGGCGCCCGTGACGTCGCCGAGGATGACGCCGCGCACGTCGTTCCCGCTCGGCAGCACCCCCGCGCCGATGATCATGTTGCGGACCTTGACGACCTGGAACGCCGCGTTGAGCAGGATGCCGACTCCCGCCATGAACCGCACGTCACGACTCGTCTCGCCGTAGAGGACGTCGAGGAAGAGCACCGTGGCGGCGAAGAGCACCCCGAAGACGACGGCAGTGCCGAGCCCGGCCTTGGTGAGGCGCCGGACCCAGGCAGCCGCCGCCTGCACGTCGCCGCCGCCGATGGAGCGTCCGACGAGGGTCGTGGTCGCGCTCATCAGCCCGATGCTGCCGACGATGAACACGCCCTCGAGCGTCGTGACGATCTGGGCCGCGGCCAGCGCCTCGTCGCCGAGCTGCTGGAAGACGACGTTGTAGAGGAACGTGCCCACCGTCCAGAACAGCTCGGTGACCCCGAGGGGGAGGGCGAGCACGAACAGGGGGACGACGACGGCACGCCACTGGCGCAGCGAGTCGGGCAGGCTCCAGCCGATGACGCCCGAGGGGCCGTAGGTCATCCAGAGCAGGATGAGGGACTTCGCGACGGCGGTGACGAGCGTCGCCCATCCGGCACCCGCGACCCCGAGCGCGGGCAGCGGCCCGAGGCCGACGACGAGGGCGTAGGCGATCGCGGAGTTGGCCACGACGGTCACCAGGGTCGCGATCATCGGGCTCGTCGGTCGGCCGACCGAGCGCAGCACCCCCGACAGGATCGCGCTCACCATCACCGGGAGCGTTGCGAGCACGGTGAGCCGGAAGTAGTCCGTCCCGACCTCGGACACCGCAGGCGAGGCGCCGACGAGGCCGAGCAGGTGGTCGGCGTTGAGCGACGGCACGACCGAGACGACGGCCCCGAGACCGAGCGCGACGAGCAGGGCCGCCGTGACCGTGTGGTCGAGGGCGTCTCGCCGGCCGGCGCCGTAGGCGCGGGCCACGAGGATGCTCACCGACGTGCCGAGGCAGCCGAGCGTGACCGCGAGGATGAAGGTGAGGCTGTTGGAGAAGCCGACCGCGGCGATGGCCGTCGCCCCGAGGACGCCGACGACGATCTGGTTGACGAAGTTGAGCACGAGCATGAGGACGAACTCCATGCTCACCGGTACCGCGATCCGGGCGATCTCGCGCGCCGGGGTCGGCGGCAGCGTCGCGCGGTCGCGGGAACGGGGCATGGCAAGGCGAGGCATCGACAATGCCTTTCAACGACGAAGGGGAGTGTGTCGATCGTAGAACGTTTCGACGTCGAAATCGAAACGATTTGATTCGCGTCCCCGGACGAGTCAGTCGTTCATCGCCTTGATGATCATCACGGCGAGGCTGATCCGGTCGCGGGCCTGCGGATCGGCCGCGAGGTCGACCGCGTTGTCGGCCTCCCGCACGATCGTCCACGCCCGAGCCCGGCCCTCGTCGATGCCCGACCGCTCGCAGATGATCTCCAGCCGGCGCCGCAGCGACCACCGGACCTGGGATCCGGTCCCGAGCTCGCCCGCGCGGTTCCACAGGGCCGGTGCGACCTCGAAGGCGACGTCCCCGGCCATCGGCTTGGGGTCGATGGCGAGCCACGGGGAGCGGTAGGCGGCCAGCACGTTCGTGTAGTGCAGGTCCGTGTGGAGCAGGCGCTCCTCCGCAGGTCGGCGCACGACGAGCTCCGAGGCGAGCGCGGCTGCCTGGTCGAGGTAGCGACGGGGGATCACCGGCGGCGCGGCGCGCAGCTCCGTGGCCTGGCGGCCGGCCCAGTCGTCGAGCCGGGGGACCCGGGGGTGGGCCGGCCGGCGCAGGGTGGCGAGCAGTCCGCCGAGCACCTCGCACGCCTCGTCGATGTCGACGCGGGTGAGGTCCCGCTCGTGGAGTCGCTCGAGCAGCAGGGCGAAGCGGGCGGGGTCGGCGCGCAGCAGCCGGACCGCTCCGTGGCCGTTCCAGGACTGGAGGGCGAGCGACTCCGTGGCGGCCTCGGGATGCGGCCAGCCGACCTTGAGCACCGCCTCGCCGCTCACGCCGGCCGCGTCCCGGCCGGCGCCCAGCAGGCGCACGGGCACCGCGAGAGCGCAGGCCCCGAACATCGCCGGTCCGGCCGGCTCGAGATCCCACTCGGCGAGCAGGTCCGAGAGCAGGGCCGGCAGGGCCTCGACCCAGTCCTCACCCGAGGTCCAGCCGTCCGCGGGGTAGCTGGAGACGGCGTGGGCGAAGTGTGCCGGCACGAGGTCCCGGGTCATCGCGTCGTGCCCGGGAAGGCGAGGAGCGGCACGCCCCATGCGGTGGCGAGCGACTGGACCCGGGCGCTCCACCGGCCGACGTCCTCGAGCGTCGGCCCGGTCGGGGCCGGTCCTACGACGTCCGTCGCTGCGTCCACGGCCGCCGACAGCGTCTGGGTGGCCAGCCGTCCGGCGTCCTCGGGGGTGGTGACGGGGAACGGGAGGGCCCAGCCGCCGGGGACGTCCGGGAGGTCGGGGCCACCGCCCTGCGGCCGCGTGACGTCGACGAGCAGTCGACGCAGCGCCGACAGCGTGCCGAGGGCGCGGTCGCGCTCCTGCCCGGTCGTCTGCGCGGCGACGACCTCGAATGCGTAGACGAGCGGAGCGGTCCGAGCCACGAGGGCGGCCCGCCTCGGGCTGGGGGTGTCGGGGACGGGAACCGGGCCGCCGAGCAGCGCGGCCCCCGCAAGCCTCATGCCGTATGCCGCCGCGACGAGGTCGCGTGTCGCAGCCGACGCGGCGGCGAGGTCCGCCCAGTCCGCGGCGGAGAGGTCGGCGAGGCGGCTGGCCAGCTGCGCCGGGGTCGTGGCCGCCTCGGTCCCCGGTCCCGGTGGTGTCGTGCCCCCGCCGGTCGGGCCGGCCGTGATGACCGAGGTCGGCACGCCGTCATTGGTCAGCCGGCCCACGAGGACTGCCAGCTGGCGTTCGTGCAGCGGCACCAGGGCCGTCGCGACCTTCCCTGCCCGGCCCTCGTCGACGAGCCGTCGCTCGGACGCGATGACGTCGCGCAGGTCGGCGATCACGGCAAGGAGGTAGGGCTCGTCCGGTGCGGGCCGGCGCGTGGGCGTCGGAGCGGGCTCCGGGGTGAGGTCGAGACGGACGCCGCAGCCGGCGAGCGCCGACCCGGCTCCGAGAGCCACGACGAGGACGAACCTGCGTCGGGAGACGATGGCGCGGGGCGGGCTCGGTCGGCGGACCGCGCGGTGGGCGCGTCCACCCCTGTCGCGGTCCATGCCGAGATCCTCGCACGGCCGCCGTCGTCGTCGGCGCCCTGGCGACGCCGTTAGAGTGGAGCCACGCGGTCCGTCGTGCGCTGCACGACGCCCCGAACATTCGAGAAGAGCAGGAGGCGCCGTCCATGAGCACCGACCAGCAGATCAGAGCGGTCCTCGAGCCCGCGCTCGCCCCGCTGGGAGTCGTGGTGGAGGACGTCGCCGTCTCGTCCGCCGGGAAGCGGCGCCTCGTGCGAGTGCTCGTCGACCGGGACATCAGCGACCTCGACGCCTCCGACGGCACGAGCCGGGTCACCGCGTTGACCCTCGACGACGTCGCCGACGCGAGCCGCGCGGTCGATGCACAGCTCGAGGAGGGCGACGTCATGGGCGCGGCACCGTACGTGCTCGAGGTGTCGTCGCCGGGGGTGGGGCGCGCGCTCGCGACCCGGGACCAGTTCCGCAGGCAGGTGGGCCGACTCGTCGAGCTCCGACACGGCGGCGGCACGGACACCGGCCGCCTCGTCGGGGTGGGCGCCGACAGCCTCGAGCTAGAGATCCCCCCCACGAAGAAGACCCCGGCGCGCCGACTGACCGTCGCCGTGGCCGATGTCGAGCGAGGAACCGTGCAGGTCGAGTTCACGCACCACGACAGCAGCACCGACGGACGGGACGCCAGCGGTCCGTCCGTCGACCACGCCCCCGCGGACGCCGACGCGCCCGCACCCGAGGAGGACCACTGATGGACATCGACCTCGCCGCCCTGCGCGGCCTCGAGCGCGAGCGGGACATCAGTCTCGACGTGCTCATCCCTGCCATCGAGCAGGCCCTCCTGGTCGCCTACCACCGCACCGACGGCAGCTATCGCGACTCCCGCGTCGAGCTCGACCGCAAGACCGGCCACGTCATCGTCTGGGCTCGCGAGGAGGGCGAGGCTCTACCCGTCGATGAGGGGGAGCGTCCCCAGCGCGGTGAGCCCGGTCCCGAGTTCGACGACACCCCTGCGGGATTCGGCCGGATTGCTGCCTCGACCGCCCGCCAGGTGATCGTCCAGCGGTTGCGTGACCTCGAGGACGAGGCGATCCTCGGCGACTTCAAGGGCCGCGAGGGAGACGTCATCTCCGGCGTCATCCAGCAGAGCCAGGACCCTCGCAACGTCCTCGTCGACTTCGGCACGGTCGAGGGGATCCTCCCGCTCGCCGAGCAGGTCCCGGGTGAGCGCTACCTCCACGGTGAGCGACTGCGCTGCTTCGTCGTCAGCGTCAAGCGCGGACCGAAGGGCCCGCAGGTGAGCCTGTCCCGCACGCACCCCAACCTCGTGCGCACGCTGTTCCGCTTCGAGGTGCCCGAGATCGCCGACGGCACCGTGGAGATCGCGGCGCTGGCCCGCGAGGCCGGCCACCGTTCGAAGATCGCGGTCCACTCGAAGGTGGCCGGCGTCAACGCCAAGGGCGCGTGCATCGGGCCGATGGGCGCGCGCGTCCGGGCCGTGATGAGCGAGCTGCGCGGGGAGAAGATCGACATCGTGGACTACGCCGAGGACCCGGCGGCCTTCGTCGCCGCCGCGCTGTCCCCGGCGCGGGTCCAGTCGGTCGAGATCGTCGACGCCGCCGCGCGAACGGCCCGGGTCATCGTGCCGGACTACCAGCTCAGCCTGGCCATCGGCAAGGAGGGCCAGAACGCCCGACTCGCCGCGAAGCTCACCGGGTGGCGCATCGACATCCGTCCCGACACCGACGCGGGGCGCCGGCCCGAGGGCGGCTCGTCCACGGCATCCGCGCGGGACTGACCGCCGCCGGTCATTCCTCGCCCGCCGAGCGGGCGGGGACTCCGCCGCGGCAGGTCACCGAGAGGTGGTCCTCACGGGCCTCGTTCGAGAACTTCACCCGCAGGGTCGGGGGTTCGCGCTCGACCTCGACCTCGAAGCGGTAGCCGTCGACCGGCGTCACCGACCGAGCCACCGGCTCGGTGTCACGGCAGCGCACCGCGACGGTGCCTCCCGCCACGGAGAAGGTCCTGGTCGCGGGGGACGGCGTCGGCGTTCGTTCCGGTGACGGCTGCGGTGTTCGTGACGGTGCCGGTGCGGAGGTCACGCGCGGGGGCGTCGCCGCCGGAGACGGTCGGGGGGCGTCGTCCCCGGCCTCGTCCTGCACGTCCGGTCGGCTGGTCGGCTGGTCAACGCGGCCCTGCGAGGCGTTCCCGTGTCGGCCGGCCGACGTCGTGGGGCCCTCGGTGGTCACGGGGTCTCGGCGGGTCGGCGCATCGGCCCGCGCCGTGTCGGTCGCGACGGGTGGCGCCGCCCCCATCCCTTCGCCGGTACTGCCCGTGGCCACGGGGGGCGGCACCGGGGTCCCCGCCCTCGGTGCCACGGTCGCAGCGAGCGTGGGCAACGGCTGCACCAGCTCGCCCGCGACGTCCTGTCCGACGCGCGTCACCACCCACGTGGTCGCCACGGCGGTGACGACGACGACGAGGACCCAACCGAGCAGCATCCTCAACGTGCCCGGGGCCGGGGTGCGAAACGGCCCCCTCATGCGGACCGCCGCACGGGGTCGGCGGGGGAGCGGACCAGCACCCGGCCGCCTCGGCCGGGCGTACGGTGACCCTCGTGACCCACGTGCTCGTCATCGAGGACGACCCCGCCATCCGGGGCTCGCTCGTGCGATCGCTCGCGAGCCGAGGCCATGCCGTGACGAGCGCAGCGACCGGCCTCGGGGGGTTGGAGCAGGTGCTCAACGAGCACCCGGACCTCGTGCTCCTCGACCTCGGCCTTCCCGACGTCGACGGTCAGCGGGTGCTGACGATGCTCCGCGCGGTCAGCGCCACCCCGGTCATCGTCGTCACGGCGCTCGACGACGACGCCTCGGTCGTGCGCGCGCTGGACGCCGGGGCGGACGACTACGTGCTCAAGCCCTTCACCGTCGACCAGCTCGAGGCCCGGATGCGGGCGGTCCTGCGGCGCGGCGGGTCCGGCGCCACCGACGACCGCGTCGTCGTGGGCGGGCTCGAGATCGACCCCTCGAGCCGTGCGGTGACGCTCGACGGCACGGCACTCGAGCTCTCGCGGCGCGAGTTCGACCTGCTGTTGTTCCTCGCGAGCCGGGCCGGCGAGGTCGTCACGAAGCGCGACATCCTCGCCGAGGTGTGGCGGCAGGTGTACGGGGGAGGCGAGCGCACCGTCGACGTCCACCTGTCGTGGCTGCGCCGCAAGCTGGGCGAGTCGGCTGCTCATCCGTGCTACCTCCACAGTGTCCGAGGCGTGGGTGTCCGGCTCTCGCCCCCGGGGGACGTCACCTGATGCGACGGCAGATCACGTGGCTCGTCGCCGCGACCACATCGGCGGTCGTCATCGCGTTCATCGTGCCGCTCTGCGTCCTCGTTGCCAACCTGGCCGAGGACCGTGCCGTCAACCGGGCCCGGCAGCAGGCGCAGAGCGTCTCCACCCTCGTCGCCAGCGTCGACAGCGAGAGGGTGCTCTCGCAGGCCCTCGACCTGTTCACGGCGCAGGGGATGGTCGTGGCCGTGCACACCCCGACGGGACGGGTCCTCGGCCGCGACGACTCTCCTGGTGACGAGACGGCGGAGGTGGCGCGGGCCCGCTCGACCCGGACGGCCACCACCGAGCGCACCGACGAGGGCCTCGACGTGATCATCCCGGTGCAGACCGAGGCCGGGATCTCGGTCGTCGAGGCGTCCGTCACCGATGCCGAGCTGCGTCAGGGAGTGGCGGCCGCCTGGGCGACGATCATCGCGCTCGGGCTGCTGCTCGTCGGCCTCGCTGCCGTCATCGCCCTGCGGCTCGGGCGACGGGTCAGTGTGCCGGTGACCGACCTGGCCGCCGTGGCCCACCGCATCCGGGAGGGTGAGCTGGGGACGAGGGCCGTGCTCACGGGGCCACCTGAGACCGTCGAGCTCGCGGGAGCGCTCAACCAGCTCGCAGACCGGATCGACGTGCTCGTCGCCGCCGAGCGCGAGTCGGTGGCCGACCTCGGGCACCGCCTGCGGACACCGGTGACCGCCCTGCGCCTCGACACCGACCTCGTGGCCGATCCCGAGGTCTCGGCCCGGCTGCGCCACCACGTCGACGAGCTGCAACGCAGCGTCGACTCGATCGTGCGGGAGGCACGCAGGCCGCTGCGCACCGCGCTCCCGACGGGGTGCGACCTCGCGCCGGTCGTGCGGGCGAGAGCCGCGTTCTGGGAGCCGCTCGCACAGGACCAGGGGCGTCCCTTCGAGGTCGTCACACCGGACGGGCTCGCCCCGGTGGGCCTCGCCCGGGAGGACGTCACCGACATCGTCGACGTCCTGCTCGACAACGTCTTCGCGCACACCCCGGAGGGCGCCGCCGTGTCGGTGTCGGTCCGCCTCGACGGACCCGAGGTGCTGGTCGTGGTCGCCGACGGCGGGCCGGGGGCGAGCAGTGACTCGGTGCAGCGCGGCCGGAGCGGCACCGGCTCCTCCGGCCTGGGCCTCGACATCGCCCGCCGGATCGCCGAGGCGGCCGGCGGCACGGTGTCGCTCGGTCGCTC
>JBBRGO010000104.1:0-10505 GCA_038224055.1 Actinomycetales bacterium | reverse complement strand
CGTGGTCGCCGACGGCGGGCCGGGGGCGAGCAGTGACTCGGTGCAGCGCGGCCGGAGCGGCACCGGCTCCTCCGGCCTGGGCCTCGACATCGCCCGCCGGATCGCCGAGGCGGCCGGCGGCACGGTGTCGCTCGGTCGCTCCCACCTCGGCGGCCTGGCCGTCGAGGTCACCCTCCCGGTGCGACGCCACGACTGAGCAGGCGGCCGGTCCTCGCTGAGAGGTCGAGGCGGCCGCGTGGCTCACGGGGCGGTGTTCGCGCCAGCCCGGGCGGGCGTTGACTCCCGGCTCCGGTCCTCGGCGTGCTCGGTCTCCGGGGTGTGGTCCTCGGCGTGCTCGGTCTCCGGGGTGTGGTCCTCGCCCTGGTCCTCGCCGTGGTCGTCCTCGCCGGCGTGCGCCGTCCGGGGGGCGGGCAGGGGAGCGGCGGGTCGGGGGGCGGGCGCAGGCGTCCCGGTGGCGCGCGCGGCCACGGTCGCCGCGGCGCGCGGCGCGGGGGCGGGCAGCGACCGCACCGATCCGGTGGCCGGGCCGGCAGCGACGGCTGCCGCTCGCGCGGCGGGCGCGACCGGAGCGGCAGGGGCCGCAGCAACCGGGGCCAGGACCGTGGGGCGCCCCTGCACGTGTGTCACGCACACACCCTTGACGAGGACGGCCGGCGCAGTGCAGGGCGCGGGGACGACGGTGGTGAACACCGGCACCGGTGTCGTCGCGGGGGCCTCGGCCACGCGGGCGGCGGGCGTCGAGGCGACCGGAAGGGCCGCTGGCGGCCGAGGGGGTGTCGTCGGGGCGGCGACGGCGGCGTAGATGCCTCCGGCTGCCGCGCTACCGACGATCGAGCCGATGACGATCGAACGGGTGAGTCCCATGCAAGCCTCCAGTGCGTGACGACGGCAGACGACGGCAGGGTGCCATCCCGTCCGACCCTGTCGGAGGCGGCCTCAAGGCGACCTCGTGCAGGGGTCAACAATGGGTTAAACCGGACGCTCGACGACCGCCGGTTCCCGCCGGCGCCCGCCCGGCGCACGCGGCGACGGCGCCCCCCGGACGTCCGGCCGTGCCCGATTCATGACGATTTCTTAACGTCGTCCTGAGGTGCCCTTGGCACCCGGCCCGCCACGCTGGCGCTCCCAGGTCGGCTCCGAGCCGGTCCCACCACCCGGCGAGGAGCCCCCCCATGCGTCGACTGCTCACCCCGTCCCAGCGCAACCGTTCCCGGGGTATCGCGACGGCGCTGGCCGGCGCCGTCGCGGCCAGCGCGGCGGCCGGCGTCGGCCTCGCCACGGCCGTCGTCGCCAACGAGAGCGCGCAGGCGAAGGCGACGAAGGACGCCGCCAAGGACCTCGCGGCGGCGGAGGCGTACACGCAGGCCGTGGCCGCGCAGGAGGCCACGATGGACGCGGAGGAGGCCGACCGTGCGGCCGCCCACGACATCGCGGTGGCGTGGGCGAAGGCGCACCCGGTCGTCGTCGAGCGCGAGCGCCCCCAGCGCACCGTCGTCGATCCGGGCCCGGTCATCCGGGTCTCGGCGCCCGGCGCGGCACGCGTGGGGGCCGCGGGTCAGGCGCTCCCCACGGGCCGGCGGTCCGGGTCGACCTCCCTCGCGTCCCCCGTGGCGGCGCCGGTCCGCTCGTCGACGCCCGCCCGCGGCCCGAGCCGCGCCGCACAGCCCGCCCCTGCGGCGCGCGTCGCGCCGAGGGCCCCGGTGGCACCGCCGGCCCGGACGGTGGCACGACCTGCTCCACGACCCGCCGTCGTCGTTCCTCCGGTCGCCAGCACGGGGTCGTGATGGCGGCCCCCACCAGCACGCCCACGGCCTGCACGCCTCACCCCAGGCCGGTCGTCGCCGGCGCCGCCTCGTGGCGGGCCCTCGGCACCTACGTGCACCTGCGGACGGTCGACCCCGACCTCATCGGTCCCGCACGCGCGATCGCCGAGCACGTCCTCGACGCCGTCGACCTCGCCTGCAGCCGCTTCCGCGGTGACAGCGACCTCTCCCGGGCCAACCGGGTCAGCGGCCCGGTGGACGTCTCGCCGGTGCTCGCGGGAGCGGTGCGGGTGGCCCTCGAGGCGGCCGAGGTGACCGGCGGCCTCGTCGACCCCACCCTCGGCCTGCTGCTCGAGGCCTCCGGCTACGACCGCACCTTCGAGATGGTCCCCGCGCTCGACCCGACCCCGGTGGCACTGCCGGAGCGCCGGGCGACCTGGCGCGAGGTCCGCCTCACGGACACCACCCTCGACGTGCCGCCGACGGTCTCCCTCGACCTGGGAGCCACCGGCAAGGCGTATGCCGCAGACCTCGTCGCGCTCGCCCTGTGCCAGCTGCTCCCCACCGCGGTCATCGTCAGTGTCGGTGGTGACGCCCGCGCGGCGGCTCCCGACAGCCGCCCGGGGTCCCGGGCCGACGCCGTGTCCTGGCCCGTCGACCTGGGCCGCAGCCTGGACGAGGTCGACGCCGGTCGACGCACCGCCGCCGTGCGGGTCACAGACGGTGGGATCGCGACCTCGTCCGCGACGGTGCGGCGCTGGGAGCGCGGCGGTCGCCGGTGGCATCATGTGTTCGACCCGCGCACGGGGGAGCCGGCCGCCGGCCCCTGGGTCACCGTCACGGCGCTGGGCCACACCTGTGTCGCGGCCAACACGGCCACGACGGCGGCGCTCGTGCTCGGCGATGACGCAGCGGACTGGCTGGAGGGAAACGAGGTCGCGGCCCTGCTCGTTCGCGCGGACGGCTCGATCCTGCGGACGCGGCCGTGGGTCGCCTCCGGCGTCGAGGAGCGGCCGGCCGCCGGTGGTGCCCGATGACATCGCCGCTGCTCTGGTACCTGAACCGCGGCACGGGCATCGTGCTGCTGGTCCTGATGACCCTCACCACCGTGCTCGGTGTCCTCGCCACGGCCCGGGCCTTCCATCCGTCGTGGCCCAGGTTCGTCACCCAGAGCCTGCACCGGGCGCTCGCCGGCACCTCGGTGCTCCTCCTCACCGTGCACGTCGTGTCCGCCGTCGTCGACGAGTTCGTCGACATCCGCTGGTGGCAGGCGGTCATCCCGTGGGGGGCGACCTACAAACCTCTCTACCTCTCGCTCGGGACGCTCGCCCTCGACGTCATCGCCCTCGTCGTCGTGAGCTCGCTCCTGCGGGCGAGCCTGCCCGAGAAACTGTGGAGGACGGTCCACGTCATGAGCTATGCGGCATGGGGCCTGTCGGTCGTCCACGGGCTGGGGATCGGCACGGATGCCTCCCTTCCCTGGTTCGTGCTGCTCACCTGGGGGTGCGTGGCGTCCGTCGGCCTCGCCGCGGTGACTCGGGCCGTCGGGGTCGGGCGTGGGCTCGTCGGGAGCAGCGCATGACCACGGCGTCGGTGGCCGGGCCGCTCGGCGAGATCGTGGTCGGCCCGGGGCCGCTGCTCCTGGCCGGGATCGGCTCCGGAGCGGGACTCACGGCCCACACCGGACGTCTCGGGCCGCTCCCAGAGCTCTCTCTCGCTGCCCTGCTGGAGCTGGCCCGCGCCGCCTCGGTGCGGGGTCGGGGCGGGGCGGGCTTCCCGCTCGCACGCAAGCTGGAGGCCGCGGCCCGTGGTCGTCGCCCGGTGGTCGTCGTCAACGCCGCCGAGGGAGAGCCGGCCAGCGCGAAGGACACGGTGCTGCTCGCACTCACCCCGCACCAGGTGCTCGACGGGGCAGTCGTCGTCGCCAGAGCCCTCGCGGCGAGGGAGGTCCACGTCGTCACCTCCGCGGACCGTCCCGCTGCGGCCGCCGGCATCGACGCGGCCCTGCGTGAGCGGAGCGACCGCGGGATCCGGTGGCGCCGACACGTCGCCGCGCCGCGGTTCGTCTCCGGTCAGGGCCGGGCCGTGCTCGAGCTGATGGCCGGTCGTGAAGGGCTTCCCGTGACGGCCTGGGAGCCGGAGGCCGTCCGTGGCCACCGCAGCCGACCCACGCTCCTGTCGAATGCGGAGACCTTCGCGCAGCTCTCCGCGCTCGTCCGGGTCGGGGTCGAGGGCTACGCCGCGCACGGCACCGAGGCCGAGCCCGGCACGACCCTGCTCACCGTGGCCGCACCGGACGCCGGGGCCAGCCCGCCCCGTCGCCCACCCGTTCGGGGAAACCCGGCCCGAGTCGTCGAGGTCGGGCACGGAGTCCCCTTCCATCGCGTCCTCACCGCCGAGCAGCTCGCCGGCCCCTGCCTCGTCGGCGGCTACCACGGCACGTGGACGACGGGTGAGCAGCTCGCGGCGCTTCCCGTCTCGGCCGTCGCACTCCGCGGGGCCGGCCTCACCCTCGGTGCGGGTGTCATCGTGCCTCTCGGCGCCCGCGGCTGTCCCGTGGCGCGCACCGCCGACGTCACGGCATACCTCGCCGCCGAGTCCGCCGGTCGCTGCGGCCCCTGCCGCAACGGCCTGCCGGTGCTCGCCCTCGCCGTGCGCGACCTGGCGTCGCGGGTGGACACCCGCTCCCGGATCGCCGAGCTGACCGGGCTCGTGACGGGGCGCGGTGCCTGCGCCCACCCCGACGGCACCACCCGACTCGTCGGATCCCTCCTCCACGGTCTCCCCGCGCTCGTGGAGGAGCACCTGGCGGGTGGCTGCGCGTGCCCGGCCCAGGCCGAGGACGTCGCGTGAGCACGGCGTCGGGGAGCCGGACGGGGCCCACGGGCGAGCCGCAGGTCGAGCTGCGCGTGGACTGGCCCGCCTGCCGAGGCCGCGGCCTGTGCGCCGAGATCCTGCCGGAGCAGATCGCGCTCGACGAGTGGGGCTATCCCCTCGTCGACGGACCCGTGCCGCCCGAGCTGACCGGCCTCGCGTCGGAGGTCGTCGCCGCCTGTCCACACCAGGCCCTGCGTCTCGTCCCCCGGCGCCCGTCGGGCTGAGGGGCGCCGGTTCACGCTGGATCGCCGGCACGCGGTACAGTGGTGTGTGGTCGACCGGACTGGACTCCGTGCTGAGCCTTCTCGCACCTGTGTGGGTTGTCGAGGCGCGGATAGCTGGTCGGCCCTGCTGCGAGTCGTCGCGGTGACGGACGGAGCCTCACCGGGCCAGCACGGCCCGGTCCTGCTGCGGCCCGACCCACGGCACCGGCTGCCGGGGCGTGGAGCCTGGGTCCACCCGAGACCCGACTGCCTCGAGCTGGCGGTGCGCCGCAAGGCGTTCGGACGTGCCCTGCGCCTGCAGGCCGCGGTCGACGTCACCGCGGTGGCCGAGCATCTTGCAGGACAGCACGCGCACGACCCAGTGGAAGGCCTCCCGGCCGACCACCGTGAAGAAGAGTCAACGAACCACAAGGTGGGTTGAAACGCTATGAGCACCCGATGAGTCCTCAGCGATGAGCAAGTCCCAGCTTTAACGACGGTTCGGCCCCTACCTGTCAGGCCGGACCCAGACAGGAGAAATGTGGCCAAGGTCCGTGTTTACGAGCTCGCGAAGGAGCTCGGTGTCGAGAGCAAGGTTCTGCTCTCGCACCTGAAGAGCCAGGGAGAGTTCGTCCGGTCGGCATCGTCGACCATCGAGCCCCCCGTCGTCCGCAAGATCAAGGAGACGTTCCCGGCGGAGCTGCGCTCCGGGGGATCGGCCCCGAAGGCCGCTCCCGCTGCCGTCCCGTCCGGCCAGAAGCCGGCCGTCCCCGGTCCTCGATCGCCCGCCCCGGCGGGCCACTCAGCCCCGGCAGCGCCGACCCCGTCGACCTCCCCGGCGCCGGCTCCCGCGGCCTCGACCCCCGCAGCTCCGGCTCCGGTTGCCTCCGCCCCGGCAGCACCGGCAGCACCGGCACCGGCACCGGCAGCACCGGCACCGGCAGCACCGGCACCGGCAGCACCGGCAGCACCGGCACCGGCAGCACCGGCACCGGCCGCACCGGCACCGGCCGCTCCCGTGGCCCCGGCAGCCTCTGCCGACGCCCCGGCACGCGTGCAGTCCAGCCGCGACGGTGGTCAGCAGGGACCGGGTGTCCCCGCGTCCCCGCGACCGGCGCCGCGTCCGGGAGCACCTCGCCCGGGCAACAACCCCTTCGCGTCCAGCCAGGGCATGGGCCAGACGCGCGCCCCGCGGACGGGTGGCGGCGACGCACCCCGTCCCGGCAACAACCCGTTCAGCCCCAGCCAGGGCATGCCGCGTCCCCAGCAGCGTCCCGCTGCGGGTGGGCGTCCCGGCGCGTCCGGTGGCGCCCCGCGTCCCGGCGGTCCGGCCCCGGCTCGTCCCGGTGGTGCCGGTGCTGCAGGTGGCGCCCCGCGTCCCGGCGGTGCCCGTCCCAGCCCGGGCATGATGCCCGAGCGGAGCACGGTCGGTCGCCCGGGCCAGCGTCCGGCCGGTGGTCCCGGCCGCGGCGGTCCCGGCGGTCGTGGTGGCCCCGGCGGCGCGCCCGGCGGCGGTCCCGGTGGTGCACCGGGCGGTCGCGGTGGCTTCGGCGGCGGTCCGCGTGGTGGCGGTGGCCGCGGCGCGACGGCGGGTGCCTTCGGTCGCGGTGGCGGTCGTCCCGTCCGTGGCCGCAAGTCCAAGCGCGCCAAGCGCCAGGAGTTCGAGCAGATGCAGGCCCCCAGCCTGGGTGGCGTCAGCGTCCCGCGCGGAGACGGCAGGACGACGGTGCGGGTGCGTCGTGGCGCGTCCCTGACGGACTTCGCCGACAAGATCAACGCGAACCCGGCCTCGCTCGTCACCGTGCTGTTCCACCTCGGTGAGATGGCCACGGCGACGCAGTCGCTCGACGAGGACACCTTCGCGCTGCTCGGCGCCGAGCTCGGCTACGAGATCGAGGTCGTGTCGCCCGAGGACGAGGAGCGCGAGCTGCTCGGGTCGTTCAACATCGACCTGGACGCCGAGCTCGAGGCCGAGGACGACGAGGAGCTGGAGGCCCGCCCGCCGGTCGTGACCGTCATGGGTCACGTCGACCACGGAAAGACCAAGCTCCTCGACGCGATCCGCTCCGAGGAGGTCGCCGAGGGCGAGGCCGGTGGCATCACCCAGCACATCGGTGCCTACCAGGTCGCGACGACGCACGAGGGCAACAAGCGCGCGATCACCTTCATCGACACCCCGGGTCACGAGGCCTTCACGGCCATGCGTGCTCGTGGCGCGAAGGTGACCGACATCGCGATCCTCGTCGTGGCCGCGGACGACGGTGTCATGCCGCAGACGATCGAGGCCCTCAACCACGCCCAGGCGGCCAACGTGCCGATCGTCGTGGCGGTCAACAAGGTGGACAAGCCGGACGCCAACCCGGCCAAGATCCGCCAGCAGCTGACCGAGTACAACCTCATCGCGGAGGAGTACGGCGGCGACACGATGTTCGTCGACGTCTCGGCGAAGGCGGGCACGAACATCGACGCCCTCCTCGAGGCCGTCCTGCTCACCGCCGACGCCGCGCTCGACCTCCGGGCCAACCCGGACAAGGACGCCCGCGGTGTCGCCATCGAGGCGCACCTCGACAAGGGTCGCGGTCCCGTGGCCACGGTCCTCGTCCAGTCCGGCACGCTCAACGTCGGTGACTCGATCGTCGCCGGCAGCGGCTACGGTCGCGTCCGCGCCATGCTCGACGAGCACGGCAACAACGTCGAGGAGGCCGGACCCTCGCGTCCGGTCATGGTTCTCGGCCTGACGTCGGTTCCCGGCGCCGGAGACACCTTCCTCGTGGCTCCCGACGACCGCACCGCACGACAGATCGCCGAGCGTCGCGAGGCGGCCACCCGCGCCGCGAGCCTGGCCAAGCGTCGCAAGCGCATCTCGCTCGAGGACCTCAACGAGGCCCTCGCCGCGGGCAAGGTCGACACCCTCAACCTCATCCTCAAGGGTGACGTGTCCGGTTCGGTCGAGGCGCTCGAGGACGCCCTGCTCAAGATCGACGTGGGGGAGGAGGTCGACCTGCGGATCATCCACCGCGGCGTCGGCGCGATCACCCAGAACGACGTCAACCTCGCCACGGTCGACGAGGCCATCATCATCGGCTTCAACGTCCGACCCGCGGAGCGCGTCGCCGAGCTGGCCGACCGGGAGGGCGTCGACATGCGCTTCTACTCGGTCATCTACCAGGCGATCGACGACGTCGAGTCGGCCCTCAAGGGCATGCTCAAGCCCGAGTACGAAGAGGTCCAGCTCGGCACGGCGGAGGTCCGCGAGGTCTTCAAGTCGAGCAAGTTCGGCAACGTGGCGGGTTCGCTCGTCCGCTCCGGTGAGATCCGGCGCGGCACCAGGGCCCGGATCGTCCGCGACGGCACCGTCATCGGTGAGGCCGACATCGCCGGGCTGCGCCGCTTCAAGGACGACGTCACGGAGGTCCGTGACGGGTTCGAGTGCGGTATCAACCTCGGTGGCTTCAACAACATCGAGATCGAGGACGTCATCGAGACGTTCGAGATGCGCGAGAAGCCGCGGTCCTGAGCCCTCCGGCTCACTCCGTGACGACGGCGCCGTCCCCCGCAACGGGGGGCGGCGCCGTCGGCGTCTGGCCGGCGTGCGGCGGCCGGGTCGTCAGGCGAGCAGCTCCTCGGCCAGGACCTCACCCGGCAGCACACCCGGGAGGACGGCATACACGGCGCTTCCCACCGGGGTCGTCCAGATGTTGAGCAGGTCCGCCTCCGCGAGCCGGCGCTGGATCGGGACGTACTGACGGACGGGGTCGGCCTGGAAGGAGATGAACACCAGGCCGCTGTCACTGCGGCTGCCGGAGGGCGGCACGTCGTCGTAGGAGTACGGGCGCCGCAGGATCCGCTCGTGCGGCTCGGCGGCCATGGCCCGACGGACGTGGGAGGCGTCGTCGATGACGTGGAAGCCGAGACCGTCGGTGGCTGCGAGGTCGGGGGGATCGGTAGGTGACCCGCCGGTCAGCGGCGCTCCGGTGGGCAGGTCCCGGCCGATGGAACCCTCCCGGGCCGTTCGGTCGGCACGGTCCCATGCCTCGAGGTCCATCGCGATGCGGCGCACGACCATGCTCGTCCCGCCCCTCAGTCCTCGCGGGGCGGCTGGACCGAGCCACAGCAGGTCCGCCTCGCCGCCGGTGACGTCAGGTTGCACCGTCCCGTCCACCTGGCCGAACAGGTTGCGGAACAGCAGACCAGGTCGCTGGTCGGTGAGGGGCTCGCGAAAGCCGCGCTGGACCCAGACCTGGCGCACCAACGGCTCCGCCCCCACGACGAGGCGCCGCTGCGCGTGGGCCACGGAGACCGGGGAGTCCGCACACACCTGAAGGACGAGGTCGCTCTGACCCCAGCGGTCCTCGAGCCGGTCGATGGGGAAACGGGGCAGCGGCACCAGCCAGTGTGGACGGTCGCCGACGAGACCGGCGGCCTCGTAGAAGCCGGGTCCCAGTCCCACGGTCACCGTGAGCCTGGCGGGGACCTCGGCGAGCTCGGGCTCGAGGTCGGTCACCGGTGGCCGCGCCGACGTCAGCGCGGCGATGTCGCTGGTGAGGACGCGCATGAGTCGCCGGCACGTCTCACGGTCTGCCCCCTCGGCGAGCGAGAGGCCCACCACCGAGGCGAACGGGGGCGGCGGGGTGACGACACCCGACTGGTGCTCACCGTGGAAGGTCACCGTGCCGGCGCCCGCCGACCCGGCGGCGGTGGGCGGCGTCACCGCACCGGTCGGCCGAGCGTCGTCCCCGACGGGACCTGCGCCGGTGCACCCGGCCGTGAGCCCGACGGCCGCGGTCGCCCCGATCCCACCGAGCAGCACGGCGCGCCGGCCGGGGTCCGGGCAGCCGGACCGGTCGGCAGGCACCCGTCCGGGACCGGGGGCGCCCATCATTGCGTCGTCCCCGTCGCCATCCCGTCGTCCGCGTGGGGGTGGTCGGCGTCGTAGGTCTCCTCCGCCCCCGCGAAGGAGCGGACCGGCACGTGCCACTCCTGCACGGTGCCTCCGTCGGAGTCCATCGTCAGGTGGACGTCGTCGCCGTTCGCGAGCGGGCCCGTGAGGTCGATGAGCATGAGGTGGTCGCCACCGGGCTCGAGCGTCGCAGAGCCTCCCGCGGGCACGACGAGGCCCCCCTCCTTGACGGTCATCTTCATCGTCCCGTCGGGCTGTTTCTCCATGGTGTGGATCTCGACGCGGTCGGCCACGTCCGAGGTGCCGCCGGTGAGGGTGACGGCGTGGTCCGAGGAGTTGCGCACGGTGCCGAAGACGGCCGTGACGTCGGCGCCGGCCTTGACCCACCCGGACTCGAGGGTGAGAGCGGTGGCGCCTACCGCGCCTGCATCGTGGCTGGACGAGGAGGCTCTCGCGGCCGGGGTGCCGGTGGATGCTGTCGTCGTGCCGCAGGCGCCCAGGGCCAGGGCGAGCACGGCCGCGCAGGCCGCGCTGGCGGTTGTCCGGAGGATCGGCGGGGACGGGTGGACACGCTTCATGGTCATTCCTTCAGGTGGGTTCGGGTCGCCCGCACAGGTCACTGCGCGGACGGCACGCAGTCAGGCGTGCAGAGGGATGCACCCGTCGGGCCGCGAGATGGTTCGGCGGCGGAGCGGGGCGAGCAGGCTGCCGGCGGAGTCGCCGACACCGGCAGATCGGGTCAGGCCGGAGCCACCGGCGGGC